>JAJFII010000103.1 GCA_021775095.1 Rhodospirillales bacterium | reverse complement strand
GATTGTCGATGCGGCCAAATCGCTGATGTGGGAAATTGGTTATGAAGCCATGAGCCCCGGCAAGGTGCTAGCGCGAAGTGGTGCCGGGCATGGCAGTCTGTACCATCACTTTTCCGGCAAACAAAATCTGGCGGCGGTGGCGCTGGACGAAATTGAGGCTGAACTGATCGAAAGTTTGAACCGGTCGCTGCCATCTGCCCAGCCTCCCCTCGACCGTATTCGTCGTTTCCTAAGCAAAAAACGCGCCGGCAAAAAGGGCTGCCGGATGGGCCGTTTAACCCATGAAGTATCGGTCTCCGAGACCACCCTGCGGGTCCCGATCGCGCGATATTTTGCCCATGCGGAAAAAAAATTAACCGAAAGCCTGTTGCAAGCCATCGAACAGGGCACCATAGGTGCCCATATCAATGCCAACGAGTTGGCTTGTAGTCTTTTGGCGATTGTCCAGGGGGGCTATGTGTTAAGCCGGGCGCACGGCGACAATGGTTATTCATCACGGGCGGCTAGAGGCGCATTAAGCCTGCTCGATGCGGCAACCCTGCCAGCTTCGCGTTTACTTCACCATAAGGAAATCAAATGAAACTCCTCTATTCGCCAGCCTCTCCCTACGCCCGTAAAGTCCGCGTCTTGATCATTGAAAAAAATCTCCAGGACCAGGTCGAGCTGGTGCCCGTCGTCCCGGCGGATAAACCCGACAGCTTAATCAGCGCAAACCCCTTGGGGCGGATCCCGACCCTCGTCAGGGACGACGGGTCGTCGCTGTTCGACAGCCCGGTAATCTGTGAATTTCTGGACACTTTGGGTGACGGCACCGATGGACGCAGCGGAACCGGCGACGGCCAATGGGCGGTCAAACATTTGCACGCCTATGGCGACGGTATTAGCGACACCGTCTTTACCGTTTCCATGGAACGGCGGCGCGACGCGAGTGAACAGTCGCCAGCGTACATAAATTCCCAGGTGGCCCGTGTCGCGCGCGGCTTAAGCGACCTTAATCATCGGGTTGGAGATTTTGCACTGACACCGAACCTCGGTGAAATTGCCGTCGCCTGCAGTTTGGGATATGCCGATTTGCGACTTGCCAAGGACCTGGACTGGCGGGCTGCAAATCCGGCCCTCGCCGCCTGGTATGGGGAAATCTGTAAACGCCCGTCGATGGCGCAAACCGAACCGCCCAAATAAACCGGCAAAGGGCTGAGGCTCAAGGTCACAGCCTTACGCATCGAGCAGCGTTTCGCCCGGTTTAATCCGGTTAAAATCCACCGCTTGCGTCGACAAGTTAAGAGCGCCGTCGCGCAGGGTGATCCGGGTGTAATGGGAGTTTTCCAGATCGCGGATCTTTGGAAAATCTTCGCGAAAATGCGCGCCCCGGGAATCTTCCCGGGCGATCGCCGCTTCGATGATTACTTTGCTGATGAGGATCTGGCTTTCCATATTGAGCCAGTCGTGCCAGCTCAAGTTATAGGCTTTTCCGGTATCGGCAATTCCCGTGCGCATGAGTTCTGAATGCAGATCATCGACGCTGCCCTTGGCCCGCGCCAGGCTTTCAGCGTCCCGCAGAATACCGGCATCTTCCCACATCACATCATAGAGTTTTTCGCGGATATCGGGCATGTGCCCCCCGTCAATCCTGAACGGATACAAGGTTGCCGCAATGGCCGCCTGTGCCGCGTCCAAATCGGGCTCACGAAAAACACCCGCTGTCGGCACCCATTTGGCCATGGCATCGCCGGCAATACCGCCAAACACCGTAGAATTTGCGACCCCGTTGCCACCCAGTCGATTGGCCCCATGGACGCCACCGGTGTCTTCACCGGCGGCAAACAGGCCGGACATTTCGGTCTGGCAGTCAGCGCCAAATTCAACCCCGCCCATCATATAGTGGGCGGTCGGCACGACCTCTACATCACCGCCCACCAGGTCAAACCCACAGTCATGACAGCGCTCGACCATGCCTTTGAAGCGGCTTCGCACTTCCCGGGAATCAAGATGTTTCATGGTGATGTAAAGACCGCCGTTGGGGCCGATGTTGCCGTTCCGCATTTCCGAATACATGGCCCGGCTGACAATATCACGGGTCGCCCGCTCGGCCCGCTCGTCATAACGGCTCATGAAACGCTGTTTGTCGCCGCCCAGCAAATGCCCGCCATAACCGCGCAGGCCCTCTTCAATAATCGTTCCGGTAATGCGGGTGCCCGGGCCGGCGATTAACCCGGTTGGATGGAACTGAACCATTTCCATATCACGCAACGGCAAACCGGCACGCAGGGCCATGGCCATACCGTCACAGGATTTGTCACCGGACGGTGTGTGGTATTTATACATGGTTGGCCCGCCGCCGGTCGCCAGCAGGACCGCCTTGGCCTGGACCAGACGGAACGAGCCGGTGCGCATATCCATCATCAACACACCGGCCAGGCCCGAGCCGTCCCTGGCCTTGATCAGTTCCACGGCCCGGTGATCCTCCAAACGGTTAATGCCGCGTTTCCACACCTGTTCGGACAGCCGGTTGATGATCTCGATCCCCGTTAAATCCCCCTTGTGAACGGTCCGGTCGAAGGTCTGTCCGGCAAACGCCTTCTGGTGCAGGGTACCGTCCGGGTTGCGGTCAAAAAAACAACCGAGCTCGTTTTCCAGTTCCCTGATCCGGCGCGGCGCTTCATTCACCAGGGTCCAGGCCAGGTCCTGGTTATTCAGCCATTTGCCGCCTTCGATGGTATCCATAAAATGCCGTTCAATGGAATCGTCGACCGCCATGGCCGCGTTGTATCCACCCTGCACCATGCGGGTACAGCCGCATTTGCCGAGCAAGCCTTTGACGGCGATGGTAATATCGAGCTCCGGTGCCTGGCTTGAGGCGTGCAGGGCGGCAAACAATCCGGCACCGCCGGCACCGAGGATCAGTAGATCTGTCTGGTTCTGTTCAAATTCATGGGTCATGTTTTTGGTCCTATAGGATCAACGCAATGCCAGAGATCAGGATCAATCCCAGGATCAACTGGCGGAACCGTTTGTCATCAAGTTTTCGGTATAAAATCAGACCCAACCAGGTCCCTGCAACGATCGCCGGCAAGGCCCACAGCAGACGCACCAGAGTCTCTTCGTTAACCAGCCCCTGCCAGGACAGCCAGGCGAAGGTGGCGCCATGCATGATCAGGCAAAACGGTTGATAAACGCCCCGTTGCCGGGCTTTCGGCCAGGCACGCAACCCGGCCCAAAGGGTTGGTGTAACACCACTCAGGCCGGCAAACCCGCCGAGGACGCCGCCAGTAAATCCAATCAGCCCATCGGCCACCTTGCCACCGCCGGTGATCTTCAAGCCACGGGGCATGGCAAAAATGAACAGGATATAACTGATTAAAAACCAACCGACCCCCAATCGAAAGGGCGCTGGCGCGATGTGCGAGAGAAACCACACACCCAAAGGAATGCCAAAGATCCCCATCACCGCAAATACCGGCAGGTAGGAAAAGTCCAAATCCTTGCGCAGCCGGATCAGCGGTAAGGTATGCATGGAAAATCCGCAGGCGACGATCAACGGCACCGCATCCTTGGGATCGACGAATTGAAACCAGATGGCACCAAGCACCAAAGCATCACCAAACCCGGCAGCGGCCACCACAAAAGATGCCAAAAAAGCACCCAGGGGAATAATCAGTTCAATAGGCATTGAGCAAAAACACCAATCCCAGACACAGGCTTATGCCGCCGGACAAGGCGACCAACGACTTTTGCCCCGACCGCCAATCGAGAAACTCCAAGGCGAGCAAACGCAGTCCGCCGGTCAGGTGGGCCGTCAGAAAAACCACCAGGCCGGTCTCCAGAGTTTTGAGGCCCGGGGTATTTGACCAGGAAATAAAATCGGCAAAAGCCGTGCTCTCGGCCAGTGCCAATCCCAGAACGTATAAATGAAGCGGCAGAAACAAAGCCAGGGCGACGCCGGAAACCCGATGGATGAAAAACGCCCAATAGGTCGGGTGATTGCGGTGTGCATGGGCCATCAGGATCCGCCTAACCCATACAAGCCAAACGCCGCGCGAAAGCCTAAGGCCGCCACGCCAATGGCGAACAGGCCGACCAGCAGCTCGATCCGTTTTATCGGCAGGGCGGTCATTTCGCGCAGCACGGTCTTCAGACCCAGCGGCGCATGGATAGCAACGGCCGCGACAAACACCAGATAATAAACCAACCACAGTTTGTTGCCGCCAATGCGCGCGATGATCTCCTGGGCGCTGAGGCCGCCCTGGACGGCAACAATCATCGTTGTCAGATGGACAACCACACATACCGCCAGGACAATGGCACTGATCCGTTGGGCCAACCACAGGTAGGTTTCGGTCCGCAGGGACGCGGTAGTCATGTCAGTTCCCCTTTGAGAGCCGCCTTCATGGTGTGGCGTTTTAATCCGGCAATGGCGCCCGTTGGATTGAGGGATTTGGGACAGCGTTCGACACAGCCCTGTTGCGAATGGCATCCCAAACAGCCGTTATCTCCGGCAATTGCCTGCAGCCTGGGGATCCGCGCCACATCGCGCTCATCGTTGATCAGGGTCCAGGACCGGTTCATGGCGGCCGGGCCCAGATAGTCCTTGTTCCAGTCGACAACATCGCAGGTGGCATAACAAATGCCACAACCGATACATTCGATCCCGGCGCTGGCCTCTTTACGTTTTGGGTCCGACGGCGATACCGCCGCCAGGGCCTGGTCTCTGGTTTTATCACCAACAAAAGCCCCCATGGCCTTTTCCCACTTGTCGAAAAACACCGCCATATCGACAACCAGATCCTTGACCACCGGCAAATTGCGCAGGGGGTTCAAGGTCAGGGCACCGTTTTCGGCAACCCGCGATACATGGGTTCGGCAGGTCCAGCGGGCTTTACCATTTACGGTCATGGCACAGGATCCGCAAACCCCGACCCGGCAGGCAAATCGATAACTGAGGCTCGGATCAATTTCCCGTTGAATATAGGTCACCACATCCAAAACCGTCTGACTTTCCAATCGCGGGACCTGATAGGTCTGGTAAGCCCCGCCGTCACCGCCACGCCATATGGACACACTGAGTTGATCTGTTTCCATGCCTAAGTCGCTCCGTTTTCGCTAAACTCGATAATCACGTTCGACGTCTCCGGGCCGCACAGCCAAAGCGACTTGCCGCGCCGTTGAAAGTCAAATTGCTGATTTTGCAGGAGCCGTTCCGTCGCATCGATATCGCGCACATTGACGCCATAACCGACAAACCTCGGATCCTCAAACCGCCTGATATCAGCCCCCAAAAACCGTTCCGATATTTCCGAACGGCTGGTCACGGTTATCATCGACGTCCCTGCGGCAATGGCAAGGCTGTGATCGATCAATGTCACACACGAACCACCGATCAGTCCGGCAAAATAGGCTTCGAAGCGCTTCGGCTGATCGGCAACCATCAGCACTTCGGCGAGGCCTGTGGCCGTATTGGCATGGTCTTGAAATTGTGATTTATAAAAATATTTCGCTTCGTGCTGGTGGTCACAGGTGAAAAAAACCGCCCGGGGCATTTCCGGATGGGTCGCAAAAGTTAATTTAAAACCAACGGTTATTTCCGAACCATCGGGCTGTCCGGCCCGTCGGGAAAACTCAAAGGGGGCCCACACCCGCAGTCCCTGTTCAATAAAATGCGCCCGATCCGCCTGCCAGCCGTTGCTTTTGAGAGCAACCATGGAAAACCCCTCGCCGTGCGCCAGGAAATCCTCGCTGTAAGCGCCAAAACTAAAAATTTCCGAGGTTGCGGCGGGCACATCGGCGGGTTGGGTAAGCGACAGCAATTCGATAAAATTACCGGTTAGTTGCGCCAATTGGTTGGCCGTGCCAAAGGGGTGCTGAGCGCGCGGCGTCAGCGTAAACCCCAGCCGCCCGTAGTTGGCCGCCAGTGCCTGTAAATCGCGGGCACATAAAACCACATGATCAAGTCCCCTGTTCATGGATTAGGTGTCTCCAAAAATGTAAATGGGGCTCGACCAAATCAAGTGGCCGTCTTCCTGGGTGATACAGACATAAAGCGCGTTATCGCGATCCTTGGCGAGCGCCAGGGTGCGCTCAAGGGTCAGGGTTTGGCAGGTATTTTCGTCCGGCAAACGGAACAGGCGAATGCGCCGGTTGATACCACCGTTCGCAAAGATCATATCCTCGCGGCCAATGTCCGTGATCGCCACTTCACACTGAATGAGATCGGTATCGATTTTAAGGGTGCCGGCGTCGGGGTCTTTTAAGACGGCGTCGAAGCCCCCAAACCCACCAGTCGTGATGGCACCCCACTCGAGGCGTTGGTTGGCACTTAACTGAAACCTTTTATCCACATTGTAGCGATTAATCGGCCTGACCCGATGAAATTGATTGCCGATCAGTTCGGCCGAGCCGTCCCAATGGGTTTCACGGCCACGGCCCCGGTATTCGGAACCTTCCCAAATCACCCGAATGCGGTTGCCTAAGTCCGCATCGCCAAAGGGACGGTAAACTTCGATCGTCTCCAGGCCATTGCGAATTTCCACACGTTCGATCGGTGCCGAACCTACCAGATCGAGCTTCAAGCCAACCACACTTTCTTTGCACTTGACGATATCGCCCATCATCGCCTGGTTTGTCATGTGCGACTTGCAGGGGCCGAGATTTGGGTCCTCGGCAAACCGTTCCGCCGGCTGCTCAAAAACCGCTTTCACATCCAATACCATACGACAACCGGTGGTTCCGTAATGATGGCGTTTGCGCAGGCTTTCCATCAGCCCGTCGCGGCTCAGCTCAGACGCCAGCATACAGGTCAACCCCCCGTAAGAGCCAAAACTGGTTGCGCCGGGGTGGCTGGCACCGGGACGGCCCTTATGGCCGTCGGAATTAGATACAATACCAACCCGGTATCCCTGCTCAAAAGCATCATGGATCAACCACTCGAAGGTTCCCCAGGCCGAATGAACTTCGACGGCACGTTCCAACTTGTCATCATGCGCCATTTTGATATCGGCGTAACGCCCGCCGATATGGGCAAAAACCACACAATCCTCACCTTCCAGGTCGTTAAACAATTCGCCGGCCGTATGGCAATCCGTGTCGGCGTCGGACAGGTCATCGACCAAAGCGTGGGAAGATCGATGGATTTGCCGTCCCTCGTGCCGAAATAAAACATTGCGGTCGCCGCCCATGCCCGTATTGCCGGACCATTCGTACCCCGGGAACGCGATAAACTTTCCGTCCTGGTTAAATTCCGCCGTCAGCTGGTTAAGATCCTCCCAGAATTTTTTGCTGATCTGAAAATCATTGCCCTGATGACCAACCGCATCAAGGAACGCATTGTCACGGGCGAAGGCATGGAAATCCCGGGCCGAGTTGGTGCCAATGGTTTCTTCCGACTGACCGTGCAAATCCCCCCAATAGGGCAACAATTCGGCCGTCGCCACACTGCGCAGAGGATTGGATTGACCGAGCACCTGATCGCCGTCGCGCATTTCAACAACCACGTCACCTAGTTCGTGGACCGCAAGGTTTTCAATAACCAGGGCTTTTTCACCTGCCACGAAGCGGACCTGATCCGGCAGCCCGTCAATCGGCAGATTGCTGTGCAGGCGCACCGTGCGATCACATTGATCCGATGGGTTACCCCATTTGTCCTCGCCTTTCAGAGACAAACGAAATGCGCTGCCAATAATCTGGCTGGTCGGCATAACTGCCTTCCACAGAACCGGTGGTCCCGGAATCAGTTTAATGACAGGCTGTTGCGGCAATTCCACATAATTATAGGTGGCAATGGCGTCGATCAGCAGGCGAAATTCAAAGCTATCTTCGCAAAAGGTTTGCATTCGGATCCCCGGACTGCCGCCGCGTCGGTCGCCCAGGCGGATCGAAATCTGGTCGCCTTCGCGTAAAAATCCACGGACCACTTTGATATAGATGGTTTTGTCCCAGGGTCGGATATTTCGTTTGCCGTCGAACTCCATATGTAAGATGGCACCATTTGACGCCTCGGCCGAGACATAGTTGGCACCCGCCGGATCCGTTAACTGCGGTTTGCCCATATCACTGGCAAAGCGATGGACCAATTTGATCGAACCCGTATCATCGATACCAAATTTTCCGGCCGTGTAAGTGACCACGAATTGCTGGTAAGACCCCGCTTCAAAAGCGCCCTCAGGCGTTACTGTGGCGGTCCCCATTTCATGGGGCAGGTACTGAGAATGCGGCATTTTATATCCCTATGAACTGCGCGGGCGAATTTCCAATCGCCGTGAATTGGGTGGTAAATAAACCAATTGGTAACTTACCGGTATGTCATGAAACCCGTATCCCAGAATATGGCAAACCAAACCTGTCGTCGCCTGCGGCTGGTTCAGGGCGTCGCACACATCGGAAGCGAAGGGTTCGGCACCGACCTGCTCGGCAATGCGGACCGTCGGCGCGGCAAACTCTTCGCGCAGCAAGGCGCGGATGTTGATGTTGTCGAGTTTCGAAATTTTGACTTTCAGCAACTGCCGAAAGGCGATTGCGTCGAGATACAACCGCCCCAGGCAACAAAACTCTCCGTTAACGTCAATTTCCCGTTCAATACATATATATTCTGGTCCGCTGTTAAGAAACTCCGACCAGTCCCCCCTCAACGCGCCAACCGTGATCGAGCGGACCCGGGTAAAAACCGGCAGCAGGGAGCAGCCGTCATCACCGCGGAAGCGGAAATGCCAGAGGTCATGGAGGTGTTCGGATTGGTCGGCGACAAAGGTACCGCTGCCATGGCGGCGGATGATGACACCCTGTTCAACCAATCGTCCCAGGGCCTTTTGGATGGTCCCGAGACTTGCCGGCAGGGCCGCAGCGAGGTCGTGTTCGCCGGGCAATTGTTGCCCCGGCAACAGATCACCCGCATCGACAGCACCGGCGATGCCGTCGGACAACAGAATATATTTGGGCACCCGCAGCGCGCCACGTTGCGTTGTCCCCTGCATTTTTTCTGCCAGACCAGACAAATTCATGGGCATCTCCCTGTCTCGGATTATGGTCTATTTAATAAATCTGTTCAAGTCCTATATAGCTCTATAGATTTGTCTTAGGCCCCCACATTTGATAGGCTCCGGCGATCTATAGCCCCGTTGCCAATTGCGGAACCCCGATGTTTGGTTTGGAAATTTCAACTCTCGCGATCATCTTTGCGGCGCTGTGCATGGGCGGTATCGCAAAAGGCGTTACCGGCATTGGCCTGCCGATCATCTCGATTGCCATCCTGGTCAACTTCTTGTCGCCGACCCTGAGCATCGCCATTGTCGTCATTCCGATCCTGGTCACCAATTTTTGGCAAGCCGTCAGGTCGCGCGATGTGCTGGCACCGGTCAAACGGTTTTGGCCGACCATCCTGTGTTTTATGGGCTCCTTGATCCTTGCCACACGGCTTTTGATTGAATTGAATAACCAGGTTTTGTTCGCCATTCTAGGCGGATCGGTTGTGATCTTTTCAGCGTCCAGTTTATTTAAACCCCGGGCCCAGGCGATCTCGCCGCAAACGGAACGGTGGCTGGGGCCGATGGCCGGAATTGCCGGTGGTTTTTTAGGCGGAATTTCGACCATTTGGGGGCCGCCCCTGATGATGTTTTTAATGACCCTTAATCTTAAAAAAGACGATTGGGTGCGGACCGTTGGCCTGATCTGGTTTACTGGCGCGCTCCCCCTGACCTTTTCCTTCTGGGCCAACGGCATGCTCAATGAACAATCCCTTCCCCTGTCGGTCCTGGCCTGTATCCCCGGCATGTTGGGCATTTTAATCGGCGAGAAAATTCGTGGCCGGATCAATCAGGAAAACTTTCGCAAAGTCATGCTCATCCTGTTGTTTCTGATCGGCGTTAATTTGATGAGGCGGGCAATTTTCGCATGACCCCGCTGGGACAATCGGCAGCACTTCGTTTGGGTATTCATGACGGCCTGGTAATGCCGTTCTGGATGGTTTTTGGCTCGATGATCGGATTTGGCTCCATGGCCAGAGATGCCGGCGTAAGTTTGGGTGTGGCGCTGGGTTCGTCGATCGGCATCTGGGGTTTGCCGGGCCAGGTCGCCATGGTCGAATTGTTTGCCGTTGGCTTGCCGGTTTTTGCCATTGTCGTTGCCAGTTCCATGGCGAATATGCGGTTTATGCCCATGTGCGTTGTTGTAATGCCACATTTCCGGGGTGATCCGACGGCCGTGCGCTGGCGATATCTGTTGGCGCAAATGTTATCGATCAACATCTGGACAGTTTTTATGCGCCGGGGACCGACCCTGGCGGTCGAAGACCGGTTGCCGTTTTATGTCGGGGTCTCGGTTATCTGCCTGATTGGCGGTGCCATCGGCACGGCAATTGGGTTTGTCGCGTCGGGACTTTTACCACTGTACGTGACGGTCAGCCTGGTTTTTCTGAACCCGGCCTATTTTGTTTTTGTGTTCTCCTCGGTTCGCTACCGAAATTGTATCATCGCCGTCGTCCTCGGTGCCCTGACCGGCCCGCTTATTTATCAGATCTCTCCCGAATGGAGTGTTCCGGTCACCGGTCTGGTCGCTGGAACCATCGCTTTCTATTTTGACAAAGGGTTGGAGAACCGGACATGACGGTTACCGATCCTTGGGTGGTTTTGTTTTTGTGCATAGCCGGGACCTTTGTCTGGCGGGCGCTTGGCGTCGCTGTCGCCAGCCGGATCGACATATCTGGCGATTTGTTCCAATGGTTCAACTGCGTTGCCTACGCCATGCTGGCCGGATTAATCACCCGGGTTATCTTAATTCCATCGGGCACCCTGGCGGAAACACCGGATTTTGACCGCATCGCGGCAATGCTTGTTGGCCTCGCCATCTTTTTTTTGTGGGGCCGCAACATCTTTGTAGGTACGGGCACTGCCTTTGGCGTATTTCTCTGCTTAACGGCGGCCCGACATTTTGGTACCTTACCCTTCTGATCAACGACGAGCTGACTGTTTCCTTCCCCCATGGCCCAAACCGTTACCTTTGATATGTACGTTCGCGCCGACGACCGATGGCAGCACTATGCGCAGTTTATCGAGTTGGAACGCGACGACGCCGTTGCAACGGCCAAACAGCTGGACCAGGAACCGGGTGTTGAGGGGGTGCGGATCATTCGGGTCACCGCCTACGGCGGCAACCGGGCGCCACTGGAAACTCTGGAGTGGATTTCTCCGGGCCTGAAACGCAACGCCGCCCCAGCGCCAAACAAAAACCCCAATCCGTCCCATCAAAAGGATTTGCAGGACGCCGCGACACAGGCGGCATCCGGCGCAACCGCTGAGGCGGCGCGCCAACGCCGCCAGCAAAAACCTTGCAAACCGTCGGTTGGCGGCACCAATCGGCGGCCACAGGTCGCCAGGGGGGCCGGCATCATCGCGATCGCATCCCTGTTGTCCGTTGGCTTGTATGTGCCGACCGGTTTTGTAATGAAATACCTTGCCCAGTCGGGTCTGCCGGTATCGCCTCTCTACCAGGAAATTGCCGCCTTTACGATTTGTGCGATTGTATTTCTGCTGTTAACGGGAATCTGTTTCAGGCTTTTTATAACCACCGATGATTTAGTCAAACCCCGCAACCGGGTAAAACCCGGATCCAAAGATAAAACCCGACCGACCGAAGCCGCTCCCGTGGCCATGGACCGAACACCAACAACCACCGAAACGCCGCCATCCGAACGACCAATCGCCGCCGTGCCCGCCAACGGCGACAGCCTGTTTACACCCAACCTGCAAGAGGGTGAAGGTGCATCCGACCGGGCGCAGACCACCGCACCCGAAACGCCACAAGAACGACCGACAAGTTATGCAACAACGCTTGATGAAAAATACCGGATGGCCATGTTACGGTTTCTCGAAGGCAGTTTAAGTGAACTGGCTGATATCCTGACGACGCTTGATCAATACAGCCGATTTGGAATTAATCTATTTCTCGGTGGTGCCGGTGACCGGTTCAGCGCCACCCATGAACTTGGTGGCATTCAGCGCTTTATTCTGATCCGCGAAACCATCAGTGCCTTAGGCACCGAGGCCGATATGGTCGACCTGTTTTGTGAGAAATTCGACGCCTACGATGAGGATCCAAAATACCATTTCATGACCGAAGCCGGACGCCGCATTCTGGATAAATATCTTGCCGGAGACGCTAACTGTTACGGCGAATTGCCGGAACTGATTCGCCGGTGGCGGCGATCCGCTGCGGCAACGGCGCAGGCCCAGGGAATTATTGTGATTATGTTCACGGACCTGGTAGGTTCAACCCAGATGACGCACGACCATGGCGACCACGGTGCCCAGGAAGTTGTCCGTGCCCACAATGCCGTCGTTCGTAATGCCCTGGCCCAATACCACGGCGAAGAAGTGAAACATACCGGCGACGGCATTATGGCGAGTTTTGCCAATGCCGCCAACTCCGTGCGTGCGGCCATCAAAATTCAGCGCGAAATCGCCAACCATAACCGCTTAAACCCAAACCTCCTGGTGCGCGTACGCATTGGCCTGAATGCGGGTGATGCGGTCCGCGAAGAAGACGATATTTTTGGTCATACCGTACAATTGGCGGCCCGCATCTGCGACAAGGCCGACGAAAGGGAAATCTATATCACACCGTCGGTATTTGACCTTTGCAGCGACCATGCCTTTGATATCGGTGTTGCCGGCCACTATGAATTAAAGGGCATCGACGAGCCGGTTCGGGCCTATGCGGTGAACTGGCACCAAACGGGCAAGACGACGGATGATTCCAACGAATAATCTCGAGTTAGATGAAGCTCTTGAGGGCCTCGTACACGGCGTGGGGATGTTCAAGCATCACCATGTGACCACACTTTTTGATAACCACCGTGCTGGAAGAGGCGATTAATTCGCAGAGCGGTAAAGCTTTTATTACCGGCGTCATTTTGTCGTCCTGACCCAATACAAACAAGGTTTCGCAGGTCACGGCGGCGGCACACGACAAACCCTCCTTATATTGGTTGCAGGCCGTCAGATCGACATACAGCACATCAGCGCGGGCCTGTTCAAGCAGGGTCTGGCTGGCACCTTTCACCCAAAGGCCGGGATGCGGATGACCGCCCCGTTGCGCCGCGTCACCGAGCCCCCAATAAACAATCAGTTCCGGCGCTAGGGTTTCATTGCACCGGGCTGCGTCCAGCAGATCCGGGTGCACCGGCATGTGTTCGGCAATCCCCATCAGGCATAATTTGTCAATGCGCTGCGGTGCCCGGGCCGCAAACTGCAGGGCGATTAATGCCCCCATGGAATGGCCGACAAGCGTTGCCGTCTTGAGCCCGGCAGCGTCCATGAATTTACCGAGCCAATCGGTCATTTGGCCAATTGAGGCCAGCGCATCGCCTTCTGAGCGGCCGTGCCCCGGCAAGTCTATGGCGTAGGCCTGGTATCCCCTATGGGCGACATTGCGGGTTTGTAACTGCCAGACGGTCCGGTCCATTCCGGCCCCGTGAACGAACAAAACCGCCGGTTCCGACGGGTTAAGGGGGCGGCTGCCCGTGGCCGCGTGGGCACGCAATCCGTCGACCCGAAAATCCATAACCTTAAGCCTTTTGCGACGCGCGCAGCGCCTGTTTTAAATCATCGATGATATCGGCACTGTCTTCAATCCCAACCGACAAACGGATCATCCCCTGACCAATACCTGCGGCAGCCAGATCATCGGCGCTCATTTGCTGATGGGTTGTGCTTGCCGGATGAATGACCAGGGTTTTTGCGTCACCCACATTGGCCAGGTGGGAGGCCAGGGAAACATTTTCGATAAACCGGCGACCGGCGTCGCGCCCGCCCTTAACGCCGAAACTCAAAATCGACCCGGCACCCTTGGGCAGCAGCTTTTTCGCCAGGGCATGGTCCGGGTGGCTCACCAGGCCCGGATAATTGACCCACTCGACCTCCTCTGCCTGATCCAGAAAGGCAACCACGGCTTCGGCATTGGCGACGTGTTTTTGCACCCGCAGGGGCAGGGTTTCGATCCCTTGCAAAATATAAAAGGCATTGCCCGGGCTCAGGCAGGCACCAAAATCCTTTAACCCTTCGGCGCGGGCCCGCATGATAAAGGCCTGGGGACCAAACTCGTCGGCAAAATCGAGCCCGTGGTAACCGGCGTAGGGTTCGGTCAACGTCGGAAACTTGCCGTTCTTTTCCCAATCAAATTTGCCGCTGTCGACCAGGGCCCCGGCGATCGCCAGTCCGTGACCGCCCATAAACTTGGTCAGCGAATGCATAATCAGATCTACGCCAAACTCGAAGGGTTTCATCAAATAGGGGGTGGTAAAGGTCGAATCGATCATGAAAGGCAGACCCGCCGCATGGGCGATGTCGGCGATGCGCGGTAGATCCATCACCTCAATGCCGGGATTGCCCAGGGTTTCGCCAAACACCAGCCGGGTCTCCGGTCGGATTGCCTTGCGAAAGGCTTCCGGATCCCGGGGGTTAACAAACGTCGTCTCGATGCCAAAGCGCGGCAGGGTATAGGTAAAAAGATTGTGAGACCCGCCATAAAGCGAACCGGACGCGACGATATGCGCGCCCTGATCCATCAATGTGGCAACACCGAGAAACAGCGCCGCCATGCCACTGGCTGTGGCGACCGCACCGACGCCGCCTTCCAGGGCGGCGACCCGTTCTTCCAAAACGGCAACGGTCGGGTTGGACAGGCGCGAATAGATGTGGCCAGGGCGCTCCAGATTATACAGCGCCGCCGCGTGGTCGGTGTCGTCAAACATAAAAGACGTGGTTTGATAGATCGGCACCGCACGGGCTCCCGTCGCCGGATCCGGTTGCTGTCCGGCATGCAGGGCCAGGGTGTCAAAATTAGCAAATTTAGGTGTGACCATAGGTGTCCCCGATTGGCTGGTTGGGCCCTTTACAAAGGCCCCTGCAATCTTTAGGCAAGGCGAAGCAGTCCGTCAACGCAGGAGGCCTTTACATGTCTGATAAAATTCAATCCGTCGCCGTCCTCGGTGGCGGGACCATGGGCACGGGGATCGCCGGCCTGTGCGCCGAACGGGACTGCCGGGTGTTATTACTCGACGTCACCATGGAAGCGGCCGAGAAAGCCCTTGAGCGAATCATCTCCGGTCGCCCGCCGGCCCTTGATACTGTGGCAAAAAAATCCAATATCACGCTTGGCACCCTGGCCGACGACCTCGAAAAAATCGCCGACTGTGACTGGATTTGTGAAGCGGTGATTGAAGATCTGCAAACCAAGCGGGATCTGATGGCGCGCCTTGAGCCCTTGCGGCGCGACGGATCGGTGGTCAGCACCAACACGTCGGGTATTCCCCTGCGCGACATTACCGCCCAGATGCCGGGGCGATTGTGTGAGGATATAGTCGTTACCCACTTTTTTAATCCAGTAAAAATCATGCGGCTTCTGGAAATGGTTCCAGGCCAACAGACCCGGCCTGCGGTTGTTGAACGGCTCGGTCGGTTTTGTCGTCGGGAATTGGGCAAAGGGGTCGTTCACGCCAAGGACACGGTCAATTTCATTGGCAATCGCATTGGCTGCTACTGGATGTTATCGGGTCTTCATCATGCCAACAGCGCCCTGGATTCTGACCTCGATATGGAGACCCTTGACGCCCTGATGTCCGGCCCGGTAGGTTTGCCGCCAACCGGTTTATACGGTCTGATCGATTTGATTGGCCTCGATATCATGGATTTTGTCGGCAAAAATCTGGCCCTCAACCTGCCGGACGGTGACGCCGGCAAATCTTTTACGCGCTTCCCGCCGGCCGAAACCGAGATGCTGGCACGGGGTCAACTGGGCCGTAAATCCGGTGGTGGATTTTACCGCGTGCAAAAACGGGGCGATGGTTCAAAAAAGAAGGAAACCTTTGATCTGAAAAAAGGCCTTTGGCGTGATACCAAAACGGTGACCCTCGATGCCCCCCACAGGGCTCTGGATATGATGCTTGGCGACGATGCCGAGGCAACTTTTGCCTGGCGCACCATGGGCGGCACCCTGTGTTATGCGGCCGACCTGATCCCGCAAATTTCCGACGATGTTGTCAACGTCGACCGGGCCATGCGCTGGGGGTTTGCCTGGGCACGGGGCCCGTTCCAAATGCTCGATGCCATCGGTCCGGCACGGTTTTGCGAAAAACTAAGATCCCTCAATCTGCCCGTCCCCCACATGTTAAAAGTCCTGGAGCAGGCCAGCTCCGATCATTTTTACCGGAACGATGGATCCGAGTACTTAGGCGCAGACGGAATTTATCACCCGACCGCCGACGGATAATGGTTAATCCGCCGCAAGCTTCACGGGTCCGAGGGTTCAAGGATTTTGGGGTTGCTGACGCGCAACCGGTCCGTCACCTCGTCAAGTAACAACCGGCGCAGGGCCTCCGTCGGTTTTTCTCCGGCGCCAAACTGCCCCCGACGCAATCGTTTTATGAGATCCGGCCACAAGCGATCAGAAGGTTGCGGCGCGTCCATAAGGTCGGCAAGCGCCCGGTCGACGTTTCTGGACGGCCCGGCCTGTTCCAGCTCACGGGCGGCAATCGCCATGGCGTTGGCTACCATGACCGCCGGATATTTTTTCGATACGGGCAGTTCGCCGATCAGTTGCTCGCGCAGGACGGCGCGGGCGACGGACAGCAGTTCGGCGCTTTGCGGTTTATTTACCACTACCCATGCTCCGTCATCATCAAAATCTCGTATTCCAGCTCGGGTACGATGTAGGCGGTCAGGGCCAACTCCAAGGAGTTTTCGGCACCGCTAAAATGCCGGTCAGCCTGCTGGCAGGCGATGGTCGCCCAGCGGACATGGGCCATGACCTCCCAATAGGCCACCTCGGACCGGTCGATCTTTAGGCCCGCCTGGCGCTCATAGGCCTGGTAAAAAGGCTCCCGGTCGCCGAGCCCGCCGGCTTCGCGGTGGGGCGCGCCAAACCGCCAACATTTGGCAACAAACCAGCCGATGTCCTCCATGGGATTGCCCCAGCCGGCGAACTCCCAATCGAGAATGCCGGTCAGGTGATCGCCATCGATCATTAAATTGCCGGTCCGATAGTCCCGGTGGCACAGGGTCATCCTGCCGGTCCCTGGCGCATTGCGTTGTAACCAGGCCAAACCAAACTCAATAGCTGGCCGGCAGGCCCCGATGGCGTCCAGATAGTGGCGATAAAGATCAAGGGTATGGTCAATGGGGTTGGCCGGTGGTCGGCCCAAAAAAGCCAGTCCCTGGCGCTCTGGATCGATGCTGTGAATGCGTGCCAGATTTACCCCCAGGGTTTTCATCAAGCCCGGTTGGGCCGCCTGTTTGGTCAAAAGATGCCCGGCGGCCGTGCCCTTAAGACGATGCATTAAAAAAAACGGTCGCCCCAAAACCGTTACGTCCTGACACAAAAAACAAGGGGTCGGCACCTGAACACCGGCACCACGGGCGATTTTCAGCAGTTGATATTCATCGGCCCGACCATGGCTGGCGGAAACACCTGTCGGTGCATCACAGCGCAGGACCAGTTCGTGAAAGCCGGCCCAATCGCCCGCCTCGACCTGCAGATCGAGAGCCCAATTTTCCTGAATGGCACCGCCGGACAGTTTTTTAAGACCGGTCAGGGTCACGGCGCTATGGGTTAACTCCTGCAGAAAGGATCGTACCTTAAGCTGGATTTCAGGATCGCTTAACCCCATGACCAAAAATCAACTCCCTGTTTTTGGAACCCCCGGGCCAGAATCATTTTGTGGACCTCCGACGCGCCATCAACCAGTTTGGCCTGGCGGGCATAGCGGTACATCCATTCCAGGACCGTATCCTTTGAATATCCGCGGGCACCGCACAACTGGATCGCCGTGTCGACGGCCAGATGCAGGCAGTCGGCCACATGTATTTTGGCCGCCGAAACCTCGGCCTGGGCGTATTCACCCTGGTCCAGTTTCCAGGCGGCATGCATGACCATCAACCGTCCCATGTGAATCGCCATGGCGACATCGCCCTGCAGCAACTGCACACTTTCCCGCTCCGCCAGTTTGCCGCCAAAGGCTTCTCGCTCGGCGACATAATCACCGGCGATTTCCATGGCCCGTTTGGCCATGCCCAACCACCGCATGCAATGGGTCAGGCGCGCCGTGCCCAGCCGGGTTTGCACGACTTTCATGCCCCGGCCCACATCGAGCAGTCGGTCCTCGTCGGCGATTTCCAGACCGTCAAATTCCAGTTCACAATGTCCACCATGTTCCTCCGGTCCCATGATCCCGATCCGCCGGACAATGCGCCAGCCCGGCTGGTCCTTGTGAAACAAAAAGGTTGTCAATTCGCGCCGGGGATCGTTCGAGGTTCGGGCCAGAAGAATAAAATGACTGGCTGCAGCGGCACCGGTAATGAACCATTTGCGGCCATGGATCACCCATTTATCGCCAATTTTTTCGGCAGTGGTTTTCATCATGCCGGCCGGGTCCGAGCCGGCACCGGGTTGCGGTTCGGTCATAACGATGGACGAGCCAACCTTACCGCTGATGATCGGCAGCAACCACTTTTCCTTTTGTCGATCATTGGCCAAGCGGTTGAGGACAAACATGTTGCCGTCGTCCGGAGCGGCCGCATTAAACACTGCCGGGCCAAACAACGCCCGGTTCATTTCTTCATAACAGGCGGCCATGCCAACCGTATTAAATCCGCCGCCGCCTAAGTCCTTGGGCATGGCCAGGGCCCATATACCTTGCGCCCGGGCTTTTTTGCGCAGCTCGTCCAACAGCTCCTTGCGGATCGATTCATAGGCGTCATAGATCGATGGATCGAGCTCAACGGGTATCAGATGTGTGTCAACAAAGGTCCGAATACGTCGGCACATATCAACAACTTCCGGCGGCAGGTTAAAATCCATTTGAGAGTTTCCGTTCCTTTATAAACTGCTGACCAGATGACCGCCATCAACGGGGACAATGGCACCGGTCATGAATGCCGACGCATCAGACGCCAGCAACAAGAGCGGGCCGTCCAAATCCTGTAATTTTCCGGTCCGCCGTTGCGGAATGCGACTGATGATTTTTTGCCCCACGTCCGAGCGCAGAAGCTTTCGGTTGAGGTCGGTTTCCACATACCCCGGTGCCAGGGCGTTTACCCGAATGTTGTGGCGGGCCCATTCCAGGGCCAGGGCTTTGGTCATCTGCACGATGCCGGCTTTGCTCACCGAATAGGTTAACACGCCGGGCATCACCCGTTCGCCCAGGATCGAGGCAATATTAACAATCGATCCGCCTCGGTCCCTGGCGACCAGCCGTTTGGCCGTTTCCTGACAGACCATCCAGCTGCCCTTAAGGTTGGTACCCAAAACCTCATCCCAATTGTCATCGGTCGTCTCGATCGCCAGTTCACGGCCCGATATGCCGGCATTATTAATGGCAATGGTGACGGTGCCATACCGCGCTTCGATGGCATCGAACGCGCCGATGATCGATGGCCGGTCGGTGATGTCGAGGGCGACGGCCATGGCGTCGCCACCGGCCTTTGTAATGCCGTCGACCACGGCGGCCAGCTTTTCAGCGCGGCGCGCGCCGACGGCCACCCGGGCACCGGCGGCGGCCAGGGTTTCGGCAAAATGTTTGCCCAGTCCACCCGACGCGCCGGTCACCAGCGCCGTCTTGCCGGCGAGGGAAAATGTCTCAAGCGTTTTCATGTGAGATCCTTTGCCCGTTCGCGGAGCACAAATTTTTGAATTTTGCCGGTTGACGTTTTCGGCAGGGGGCCAAAGATTACGGTTCGCGGTGTTTTGAAGTGCGCCAGATGCGCCCGGCAATAGTCAATCACCTGGGTTTGACTAAGACTGTCAGCGCCCGGTTTTAAATCGACAAAGGCACAGGTCGTTTCCCCCCATTTTTCGTCCGGACGGGCAACCACTGCGGCTTCCATAATTTGCGCATGTTTATAGAGCACCTCTTCTACTTCAAGCGACGAGATGTTTTCGCCGCCGGAGATAATTACGTCCTTGGAACGGTCTTTGATTTCCACATATCCGTCACCATGCAGTACCGCCAGGTCGCCCGTATGGTACCAGCCGCCGCGAAAGGCGTCGGTCGTTGCCTTTGGGTTTTTCAAATACCCCTTCATCACCGTATTGCCGCGCAGCATGATCTCACCCAGGGTTTTACCGTCGGCGGGTACCGGGGTCATGGTCTCCGGTGCCATCACCGCCTGGTCAAACAGGGTCGGATAACGGACCCCCTGGCGGGCCATCAAGGAGGCTTTTTCTGCGAGTTCCAATTCGCCCCACTCGTCCTGCCAGGCACAGACCGTGGACGGGCCATAACATTCCGTCAATCCGTAGAGGTGGGTGACATTAAATCCCATTTGTTCCATGGCGGCGATGATTGCACTGGGCGGCGCGGCTCCACCGGTGGCGACTTCGACGGTTTGCGGAAACCGGGTCTTTTGGTCGTCGGCGGCATGCACCAACATATTAAGAACGATGGGGGCCCCGCACATGTGGGTGACCTTGTTGTGTTTGATCTTTAGAAAGATTTCCCCGGGCACGATATTTCGCTGGCACACATGGGTCCCGGCAACGGCAGTTACCGCCCAGGTAAAACACCAGCCGTTACAATGAAACATCGGCAGGGTCCAAAGATAAACGGTATTTCGGTTCAGCCCAAAGGACAGAATATCGCCCATGGCGTTTAAAAAAGCACCCCGGTGATGGTACACCACGCCCTTCGGCTCGCCGGTTGTGCCGGAGGTATAATTGAGAGATATGGCCTGCCACTCGTCAGCCGGCATGGTCCAGGCAAATTGCGGGTCGCCTTTGCTAAGTAAACTTTCGTAATCCGTTTGCCCGATAAACGCCCCGCCCGACGCCAATGGGTCATCAATGTCGATGACGATGATGGCATGGTCGGTCTGTTCAAGGGCCTGGGATATCACCGCCGAAAACTCCCGGTCGGTGACCAGAACCTTGGTCTCTGCGTGGTTTAAAAGGCTAGCGATGGTCGATGCATCGAGGCGAAAATTGAGGGCATTAAGCACCGCACCGGCCATCGGCACCCCATAGTGGGCTTCCAGCAGCGGTGGACCGTTGGGTGCCATAAACGACACCGTATCGCCCGGCCCAACCCCCAGCCCCGTGAGCGCACTCGCCAGCCGCACGCAGCGCTCGCGAAAGGCCGCATAGGTAAACTGCCGGTCGCCGTGGATGACAGCAACTTTATCGGGGTATACGGAGGCCGCCCAATCGAGATAACTGAGCGGTGTTTGCGGTTGAAAATTTGCTTGGGTTTTGTCCAAGTCCTTTTGAAATATGGATTCCGGCACGCCAGGCTCCCCTGCCCTCTCATTCCCCATGGCCTGTGCCATGAACGAAGTCAGATTTTGGAGAATTAAAGGGCCCAGGCCAACCGTTTTATTGCCGGCCGGAAAAATCCGCTGGTTTGTTATCCGCAACCCTGGGCGCGCGGGGCCTGGACGGTGGCACTTCGTGTCATTTTGCCGTCTGCCGACAGGTGAATGCCACATTCCGTTTTGTCGCTCCCCCGCCAGCGACCGGCCCGCGGATCCTCATGCGGTGCGACCGGTGAGGTGCAGGGTTTACAGCCAATGGACGGGTAACCCGCAGCGACCAGGGGATGGGGTTGCAGGTCGTGGATCTTAAAATATTCGGCGACCTGGTCCGGTTGCCAGCCCATCAGCGGGTTTATTTTGATCCGCTGGTCGGCCCGCTCGAACTGCGGCAACTGGGAGCGTTCGATATTTTGATACTGTTTGCGCCCGGTGATCCAAGCATCAAACCCTTCGAGGGCCCGCTGCAGGGGCAGGACCTTGCGGAAATAACAGCAGCGGCCGGGCTCCGACGCCCACAAAACGCCGTTTCCATCCAGGTCCCGCTCGTTTTCCGCCAGGGGCGATATGACCCGCACATCGGTCAGACCGAAACCTGTAACCAACTGCTGTTTGTAGGTTTTGGTCTCGGCGAACAGTTTGTGTGTATCGAGAAACAACACCGGCGTCGCCGGGTCGATTTTGGCAACCATGTGCAACAACACGGCGGCATCCGCGCCGAACGACGAGACCAGGGCAATCCGCCCCGCAAACTGCCGTTCGATCATCGCCTGCAGCAGGTCGAAAGCCGCAACGCCCCGATATTTCTCGGACAGGTCATGTAAATCCGTTGTCATGTGAACCTCACCTTGTTTTCTGAGGCCAGATTTCCATGGGGCGTCGGGAAAATCAATATATAACTTTTAAATATTGTAGTTAATTTTTTAAATACACTTTAATAATGTGATTAATTGAGTATCAGGACCCTTCCAGTTAACCATTTGCGAGCCAGATATTTTCAACACGCAATTCAGAAATGGCCGTTGCCAACAACTTGCCATCAAAACACCGATAGGGCTAATCGCCAGCACGCAGCGACGATCCGTTTTGTGACACCAGTATTTTACATTGAGGTGCGCGCCCCTCTGAGCAGTTATTACGACACTGATCGACATGATCCTCCAATGTTTTCTCAATCGATTGAAGGGTCTTTATCTTTTCCTTAACAAGAGAAAGCTGGTTTGACGATAATTCCAGCGCTTCGTCGCAAGTTAAATTATCCGGGTCCGTCAGGTGAATGAGCTTTCGGATCTGTTTAATGGGAAAACCCAATTCCCTGCTGTTTTTGACAAACGCCAACCGTTGCAGATCCTCTTTATTATATGATCGGTGTCGTCCATTGCGGCGGAACGCTGGCGGGAGAATTCCCACTTCTTCATAATAGCGGATATTAGGGACTTTCACGCCTGACAGGCGCGAGAGCTCACCGATTGCAAAATCATTCATGTCATTTTCCATCAATAAAACCTTGAACCTCAAGTTACTTGAGGTGGCATGGTATCGTCAACAATCTATGGAGAGACTTATGAACACCAACCCAAAAGCAGATTTATTGGACCTATGAGAAACCAACGTTCCTTGGCGAATTTATGAAGTATGCAGTTTATTTGGCTGCAGCCGCTGCCGAAATCTCGGGTTGCTTCGCATTTTGGGCATGGGTTCGGTTAGACAGTTCTGCGTTCTGGATTTTACCGGGTACCATTTCATTGGTGATATTTGCGTACGCCTTAACCTGGGTTCAGGTCGATGCAGCCGGGCGGGCTTACGCTGCCTATGGCGGGGTCTATATAGCCGCCTCCCTTCTCTGGCTTTGGCTGGTCGAAGGTCGCGTACCGGATCAATGGGACGTCTCTGGCTCGGTTGTCTGTCTAATTGGTGCCGCAATCATAATTTGGGGACCACGGCACATAAGCTAATGAAAAGATATTCGCACAATGACACGCCCTTATGCGGGCTCGATCAAATTCCAAGTCAAAAAGGAAAACAAAATGTCTGAAAACAACCCGTCTACACGCTCCTGGTTTGGGGCGATAGCTATTGGCCTGGGGGTATCTGCAATCACCGCACTGCTGATGGTAACATTATTTAAATCCGGGATTTCCCCGTTACCCAAACCCCTCGGTCTTGCGTTCGCAGAAACTCTGCTCGGGCAGGAATTGCCCTTGCCTGTCGGGCTGCTTTTTCACACGGCTTATGTAACATTCTGGTCGGTCGTTTATATTCGCTTTTTCCCACTGCGAAACGTCAAGACCGTAATGATACTCGCCGCATCGCTCTGGTTAGGTGTACTTGTCTTGTTCTACCCAATAGTTGGATGGGGTGTCGCAGGCTTAAGCGTCAGTCCTAAATTGATCATCGCTTCTTTTGTGCCACACCTGTTGTTTGGGGTCTCCCTGTGGGCCTTGGAAAGATTTTCGCCGCCGTCCGCAAACCGCCCCCTATAAGAAATTTGGCTTTAACAAACGACCACATTGTGAGGCGTATCCAATTCAATCTGCCATTGGTTGTCAAACGGCATTGAAGTTTGCCCCCCCTATCGGCGTCTAATTTTGACCCCCCTGGAGGTTGATTTTTGCGGGTTTGGATCGTTGATTATACTACTGAGATAAGACGGGACACGAAACGCGGAGACTTCAATGATCGCAGCGCTTAGTGCCCCTTCTGGTTTGCTCGGTTACGGTGTTTGAGACGCCAGCTATCATTGCCGGTCTCAACGATGTTGCAATGATGGGTGAGGCGGTCAAGCAAGGCGATTGTCATTTTGGCATCACCGAATACGGTTGGCCATTCGGCGACGGTGAGGTTCGTTGTGACAAGGATCGGTGTGCGCTCGTAGAGCTGACGGATCAGATGGAACAGGAGTTGACCTCCCGATTGTGCGAATGGCAGGTAACCACGTTCATCAATGATCACCAGCTCAACACGGATCAGGCGGTCTGTCATGCGACCGGCTTTTCCATCGCGGTGTTCGGCCGCAAGGCGATTGACCAAATCAACAGCGCTGAAGAACCTGACCCGGTGGCGGGCATTGACGGAGCTGGCGCCGATGGCGGTTGCCAGGTGTGTTTTTCCCGTCCCGGTTCCGCCGACGAAGACGGCGTTTCTTGAATGCTCAAGGAACGAGCCGCCATGCAAACTACGCACCAGGCCTTCATGGGGCGGGCTTGCGCCGAAGTCAAATTCCACCGGTGTTTTCATGACCGGGAATTTAGCTGCACTCATTTGTTCCCGGATTTCAGCAGGTCGCCGACGATCTCTGCGCCACTGCGTTTGTGCTGAAGGGCGGCGCGCATGACATCGTCGCAAGCCGCACCCATTCCCGACACCTTCAATTCCCGCATCATCTCAATGATCTCATGGCGCTGCACGATGGGCGTCGTCGTACGGCAGAACATTCTGATTTGGAGAGCGGCTAAGGAAGAACGAATTTCACGCCGTTGGCTGGACATGTTGGTTGTCGCTAAACGGCTCTGACTTCGAATGATTTTCCTAAGGTCCTCATGGCAGTTTCAAGCTGATCGACTTTCGACGCATGGTGCAAGTCAAGCAGGCGGTCCACCTGGGGTCCGTGGCAAGATAATTGGCGGGCCAATTCGGCTTTTGTAACGTTCTGTTCCCTCATGGAGTTATAAAGGATCACCTTCATAGTGGTCAGTGTCGGCAGGGTGGCACGATGCCTTCCCTTAGACGGCGGGGGGATGTTTTCGCGATCTGCAATTCGCGCTGCAATTGCTTCCTCAAGCGCATCGACTGCACGAAGTAAAGCGTCGTTGTTGTCATCGCCAAAAGTGACTAACTCCGGGAAATCCGGCGATGTCGCCATGACAGTATCGTTATCATCAGGTGTGAGTATAATTGGGTAGTGCATAGCCGTTCTTTCTATTTTTCTGTTGTTGGGAGTGATTTACAGGCCCAGATCCTTTTTGATTTTGTTTACAAGCCCGGTTCCAAGCTCTTTTGACGCACCGTGCATGGGTAACTGAGCCTTAAGGTTGCCGTTCTTGACGGTTTGGTGACCGGAGCCGCCTTTATGATTTTCAAAGGTGCAGCCCTGTTTTTTTAATCACTTTTTGAGTTCTTTCGAGTTCATAAAAAACTATACACAACATAAGTGTTGCATGCAACATAAGTGTTGTGTTTTTAATGAAAAAACCAGGAGAATTCCTTTGCCATCGCACCGCTATCAGGCCCGCTCAAAGCCATTAAGCGCGCAAAGCCTGATAAACCTGGGCCCGCAATTGCAGGCGGATGATGCCAAAAGCCCGTTGGTTCTGTACGGGACGCCCGGATTAAAACTGTTTGCTACTGTTGGCACTCGCCGTTGCCACCGGCCGTTGGCCCAAGCCGTTGCCGTAGCATTCATAGGATGGCGGGTGTCCTGTATGTTGTAGCGGGGACAGCGCTTTACGCTGTCCACAGGGCAGGGGCAGAGACAAGCCGGGGAACGATAACCGGGACCGGTTCCGATTTGGAGAGCAGCTACAGCCTAACGGGTGAACCGGATCGGCAAGGAAGACTTTCTGACGCCCATACCTATTTTTTACTTTGACCCAATGGAAACTTCCAACGGGTGCATCGCGGTTAAGCTGACTGCTCAGCCCACCAGTTGGTGGCCTCAGTCGTTGCCAATTCAAATCTATCCATTAAATCACGAACGGCATCAATGTCCGTCGACTTTTCCTCAATCTCGGCCGCCAGTTCTGCAACCCGCATTGCAAACATCGATCCGCAGGCTCCTTTGATTGCATGTGCAGTGTCGCGGACCTTTTGTAAATCCTCGTCCTGCACGGCCTGCCGCAGTTCAACCAGGCGTTTCTGAAGTGAACTTTGTGCCTCCACCAGCAAACTGGATATCACTTCTGCAGGCAATTGGTTTCGGAAATCGGCTAATTTTTGTTCATGCCCTATTGGGGTAATATCGCCGCCGGATAGGGAGATGTTATCGGATTTTACCAGCACCTCGCCAATCGCACCGTCGGCTGAGGCGTGGTCTTTGGTGACTGGTTCGTCGCGGGCCTTGTTCCGTCGGTCAATTAAGCGATTTTCTGCAAGGGTGTCGGCCAGCTGTTGTTCGGTAAAGGGTTTGGTTAAGACAGCCACCATTCCGGCGTCTATGAACTGCGCATGACGTTCGGTAAAGGCTTCCGCCGTAAGGCCAACGATAGGTAATGTCTTTCCGGTTTCCGTCGCCCGGATCGCCTGCGTCGCTTCAATGCCATTCATCTCCGGCATATGAATATCCATGAGGATTAAATCGGCCCAACCTTCCTTTGCCACCTCTACCGCTAGTCTTCCGTTTTCCACATGTTTCACCGAGTGACCAAACTTTTGTAAAAAGGCTTTTACAATGACGGCATTCACCTCATTGTCCTCGGCAATTAAAACATTGAGAGGTTCGGTTTTCCGGTCCGCCATAACAGCCGCCCGCAGCGAGACAACTTCAATTTCCTCTTCAGTGGCAGCATCAAACGGAATGGTGGCAATAAATTTAGTGCCTTTGCCGAGTTCACTGTCGACCTTGATTTTTCCGCCCATGAGGTCGGTTAATTGTTTAACGATGGAAAGACCTAAACCCGTCCCCCCGTATTTGCGGGTTATCGTGTTATCTTCCTGGGTAAAAGCATCAAAAATCGCATCAATCCGGTCCAGCGCGATCCCCGGCCCCGTATCCTCTACTGCAAAGTACAATAGATGGTACTTTGGCGCTGGCATGGTTTGATCTCCGGACGTTTCCTCACCGACCGCTCCAATGGTCAGAAGAATACGCCCCTGTTCGCTGAATTTAATCGCATTACTCATTAGGTTCCAAAGAATTTGGCGCAATCGAACCGGGTCACCTTTGACGACCATGTTTGGTGCAATTTCGTAGCGGAAAGCCAATTCCAATCCTTTATCATCAGCCAAACTCTGGAACGGAGTTGTAATCGTCGAAACCAATCCGTGTAAGGAAAAAGCCTTTTTCTCCAACTCAAGCCCGCCCGCTTCGATCTTGCTCATATCAAGCACGTCATTAATAATGGCAAGAAGGGTTTGGCCCGAAGAAAGGATGGTATTTACTTTATTCTCCTGATCTTCGCTGAGGTCTGTATCTTTTAATAGTTGGGTTAATCCGAGAACGCCATTCAACGGGGTCCTGATTTCATGGCTCATTGTCGACAGAAAATTTGACTTCGCCGTGCTCGCCGATTCCGCAATAACTCTTAAGCTCTCGAGCTTTTCTGCTAAAACCACGAGCTCTTCAGCCTGTTTTTCCAGTGCTGTTCTTGACCTGTCGGCATCTTCAAGATGCATGCGTAGGGTATCTTCTTGCTCCTTTAATTGCGTAATGTCCGTTCTGACGGCAACAATCCCGCCGTCTCGCGTCGGTTTTTCGGTAATCTGCAGCCACCGTCCATCGGGCAATTTCCGTGTCAGTTTGGGTCGAATTTCGAGCGAAGGGTTCTCCTTATCATGCGTATGTTCGGCTTTTTCGTAATAGTTGGGAGCTTTTTTGATATATTCACTTACGATATCGAGTCGGTGTACGTTTGCGACCAATCGATCAGTAATTTCAGGATAAAAATCCCGATGAAAGGAATTGCAGATGACAAACCTGTTGTTTTTATCATAAATGATCAGGCCAACACCGACACTCTCGATGGCATCTTCGATCAACCGTGTGTTTTCGATTAATTGAGCGGACGTTTTTTCCACTTCCTGGAAAGCCGCATACATACTTACGAGAAGTCCGATCAGGACGCAAATATATCCCATCTTTTTTAAGGTATGAGCGGCATCAAACTCAAAGTCGAACAATGCGCCAGAATGAGACATAAATACGGCCTGACTGACGAAGCCGAAGATCAACGATATGACCAACCAATGTTCAAAATTATCGGTTCGCCAGTGTCCCTTTTTCAGATAACCAACCAATGCCAGCAAAAAGAAAAAAGCTGGGATAAACTCTTCGGGGCGTTGAAAGAAAATTCCAGGGTAATACGCATTCGGCAACGGGGCAAAAGCAAAAAACAAAAACTGCTTAGCGAGAAAATTATGGTGCCAATGTAGATCACGCGCTCAGAAAGACGGCCAGCCGCACCCAACCGCTCTTCGCGTTTCCAGACGACCCAGCTCAGCACCATAAAAACAGCCAGGAAAAATCGAGAGGCGACCCAACTCCAGGGAATGAGAGCCGGAAGGTCGGACGGCATCATCGGCTCGAAGTAGGTCGATGTCACAAGGGTGTGGTAACCGTCGAGGAACCCTGTTCCAAGGAAACCAGCTCCGACCAGAAGGAATATACTCTGCTTTTTGGTGTAATATCGTACCAACGCCATGGCACCAACAATCACCGCCAAAAATGTCGCTACGGCCTCCATCGCCGTGTGGAGCTCTGAACTTCCTGTCCAGCCCGAGGAATGACCAAATGAGATCCCTACCGCCAGGCCAATTCCGGTAATCCAATAACTAATTATACGATGTTGGGGATTTGCCACTGCCAGTTTTCCTCAGATTACCAGTATTCCTGAAAACCCGCGCACTGTCTATCATTATAGGGAAACAGCAGCCTTAGGAACGCCTTATGTCTGACGACAACACGACGTAAATGATACGTGGCGATTGCCGATTAATAGTCAGAACTCGAAACCCGTCCCCTGATTTTTTTTGTATGGCCCCGTTGTTTTTTGTTATCCACTCTTTTGGCTTTGGCCGACCTGGACGGTTTGGTTGGCCGGCGTTTTTTTGGCGGCACGGCGGCCTGACGGATCAAGGCAATAAGCCGGTCCATGGCGTCGTGGCGGTTTTGCTCCTGGGTGCGGAACTGGCTGGCGGTGATGATCAGATCACCGTTTTGCGCCATGCGCCGACCGGCCAGGGTTTTTAACCGGAGGAATACGGCGTTGGGCAGGGCTCGGCATTTGCGGGCAAAAAACCGCAATTGCACGGCGCTTGAGGTTTTGTTGACCTTTTGCCCGCCAGCCCCCGGCGCGCGGATGAACTGCTCTTCGATTTCATTGTCTTCGAGAACGATTTGATCTGTCACTTCAATCATAACACCGACACCCGTAGGTCGTTTGTCCGCGGTTACGAATCATTGCAACGGCCTACCTCAAGACAAAGGGATTGGCGGTTTCCGTTGCCGTTGAGATCCACACGGTCTTGGTTTGCAGATATTCGTAGATGGCTTCCTGGCCACTTTCCCGTCCAAGACCCGAGGTTTTATAACCGCCAAACGGTGCCATGTAACTGACCGCCCGATAGGTATTGACCCAGACCGTGCCGGCCTGGATCCGTTTGGGGATCTCGATCGCCCGGCGGATATCCGACGTCCAGACCCCGGCTGCCAACCCATAGATCACGTCGTTGGCAATGGCGACCGCATGGTCGTCATCATCGAACGGGATAACCGACAGAACCGGCCCAAATACTTCTTCCTGGGCAATCCGCATGGCATTGTTGACGCCGGTAAAAATTGTCGGTTCAACAAACCAGCCGTCACCGCATTCCGGGCGGTCAGCCTTGTGACCACCCAGCACACAGTCCGCGCCGTCGGCGCGTGCGACATCCATATACCCCAATATTTTCTCGAACTGGGGCGGCGTTGTTACCGGGCCCACCTGGGTGTCGTAGGACATGGGGTCACCCATTTTGGCAGTTTTGGCAAAGGCCACCAGTTTATCGACAAATTCATCGTGGATGGATCGCTGCACCAGCAGGCGGGAACCGGCGATGCAGGTTTGACCGGTGGCGGCAAATATGCCCGATACGGCACCTTTGACGGCATTTTCCATGTGGCAGTCAGCAAAAACAATGTTCGGCGACTTGCCACCGAGCTCCAGGCTGACTTTTTTTAATCCACTGGCGGCTTTTTCATAGACCCGGGTGCCCGACTGGGAACCGCCGGTAAAGGCGATTTTTGCCACATCCGGATGCCCGACCAAAGCCTCACCGGCCTCCTGGCCATAGCCCGTGACCACATTAAACACGCCCTTGGGAAACCCCGCCTGTTCGACCAATTGGGCAAAGGCCAGGGTTGAGGCGGAAGTGAACTCGGAGGGTTTGACGACCACCGTATTGCCCGCCGCCAGGGCCGCCGCCAGTTTCCAGGATAACAACAGCAGTGGGGAATTCCATGGGATAATCATGGCAATGACGCCGAGCGGTTCGTGGTAGGTATAGGTAAAATGATCGGCTTTATCGATAGGCAGGACACTGCCCTCGATTTTGTCCGCCAGGCCACCAAAATAATAATACCACTGGGCGGCGTATTTGGTCTGCAGAGCCATTTCGGCAATGAGTTTGCCGTTGTCCTTAACTTCTATTTCTCCCAATCGGTCGGCGTTTTCAGCAATCAGATCTCCCAATTTTCGGAGCAGGTGGCCACGCGCCGTCGCCGTCAGTTTTGGCCATTCGCCCGATTCAAATGCCTGTTTGGCGGCGCCAACGGCCACATCCACATCGTCCCCATTGCCGCGCGGAACCAGGCCCCAGGATTTGCCGGTAAAGGGGTTGGCCGTTTCTATATAATTGCCGGAGGCCGGATCGTGGCCCTCGCCATCCATATACATTTGTAATTTTTCAAGTTCCGCCATGGGGATCTCCCGTGTTAAGGTATCGATTGCAGTATTATTAAGGGTCAGGACCCGTTAATTTCTGGTAATTGCGAATGTCAGAAAGTTTACGAACACAGCAATTCAAGTGCAAGGACATGTCGGGAAAATGGCCGTCAAACCACGTCCGTGCCCAGCAACGCCCGGCGAAAGCGGGATTTCAAGAATACCCCATCTTTTGGCGGCAGAACAAAATCCAGTTTTTCGGCACGAACCTTAATACAGGCAAATTGCAAACCCGGGCCCCGGCGCAGCCTGGCAACAGCGTCGGTCAATTGGTTTTGGCTCCGCACTTCGCAGCTGTTTTGAAACCCGCAACCCGTGGCAATTACCGACAGGTCGGCGGTCGTTGCCGTATGGGTGGCCTGCATGCCGGTCTCGCCATAGTGTTCGTTATCAAAGACACAAACAGACAGGTTTTCCAGGTTTTGGCGGGCCGCCGTCGCCAGGCTGCCGAGCCCCATAAGCATGTCGCCGTCACCGGTGATTATCAGCACCCGACGGTTCGGCTGGGCGGTCGCCAAACCGATACCGATGGCGACGGTGCCCCCCATGGCACCCCACAGGGGAAAGGACAAATCATGGTCGCCGGCCGCCGTGATATCCCAGGCGGTCGACCCCAGCCCGCCAATGACCAGCATATCGCCGCGGTCGTCGAGCAGTTGTTCTACCACCTGGCGGCGGCGTAAGAGGTAAGTGGTGGCGGAGGCTGTCATCGAACGACGCTATTTCCCAAAGGTTTTAACGGGGGTTAATTTCTGGTGCAGCAACAAAGCCGCCATCTCGCCACCAACGAAGGCATGGTTGAGTGTGGCTTCCGCATAGGCGGCAACGTCTTGCGGTTGGGCCACGGTGTTGACCGAAAATCCAGCTGTTTTCATGGCCGGTTCGACGGTTGAACCCATCGGCAGCTGCCAGGGATTAAATTCCTGCCACTGGCCACGCATGGTAACGAACACCGCCAGGGGAAACTGGCAGGTTTTTGCCAGTGAAAACATATTGATGCAATTACCAACGCCGGACGATTGCATCAACAAGACGCCGCGGTCGCCGCCCAGCCAAGCCCCCGCCAGCACACCAACCCCTTCTTCTTCGGTGGTTAACGAGATGGCCGTCATCTGGTTATCGGCATGACAGGCTTCGATGAGCCTGGCGTGTCCGGCGTCGGGCACATAGGCCACCTGGCGAATGCCCGCATCCTTAAAAGCCTGATAAATGCCTTGCCACCAGTGCACGGTTATTCCTCCGAAATTGTTACATCGTCGGCAACGGCAGGGCTTAACTTCCAACCACTTTGAGCCCGTCGCCACAGCGTATAAACGCCAAACAAAACAACAAGAGCGGCCAAAGTGGGGCGCGGCAACCCGCCCATCATAAATAACGGGACCGCAGCAGCGAAACAGGCCAGTGGCAAATAAAACAACGTCCATTTTTCCTGGCCGCGATTATTCTGGTAGATCGGGAACACGGCCGAGAAGATGGCAATGATGAGGAAGAACAAGGCCCACGGACGGGTCACGAACGGCGTCAAATCGGTGGTAATTGCCATGGCCCGCGCCAGGTTCAGTTCGGCAATATTTCCTAACACCACACCCAAAATCATCGGCGCCAACGGGAAACCGAACTGGCGCATCAAAAAACCCAGAATGCCGAACCACAGCAACGTCCACAGATCAAATTCGATGTTGTTGATGGCATAAACACCAATGCCACAGAGCCCCAGAATAATCGCTGCCAGCATGTACATGCGCACCCGGGTTACCAACACAAAAACCCGCAACATCCCCGATTGCAGCCCCAACATCATAAAAGTGGCAAAGAAAAACGACAGGAATATGGAATAGGCAAGAACCGGCTCTTCAGCAATGAAAGTCGGGCTGGGAACAATGTCATGGACCAGAAGTGCCCCCAACATAACCGCCGCCGTGACATCTCCGGGAATGCCCAGCGCCATCAGTGTCATCAAGGCACCGCCTTCGACCGCGTTATTGGAACTTTCCGGCGCAATTATGCCTTCTGGCGTTCCCTTCCCGAACTTTTCCGGGTTCTTGGAGGTCTTTTTGGCTTGATCATAGGCCAAAATATTTGCAATTGAGCCTCCTGCGCCGGGTAACACCCCCGTAAACACACCAATCAGCGAAGAGCGAATAAGTAAGGTCCAATGTTTGAAAATCGTTTTTATGGCTTGCAGATGTTCGATATTTACAGTGAATTGTTTTTCACCGCCGGATAACCGTCGTTTTGCGGATTCCGGATCTCTGACATCGTGTAACAACCGGGAAAATGCGAACAATCCGATCAACACGGCAATAAAATCGAACCCCTGAAGTAACGCATCATTTCCAAAATTCAGGCGCGCCATACCAACGGCTTCATCTTCGCCAACGGCCCGAACCAACAGCCCGACTACGCCAGCCAACAAACCCTTAACCAGGTTTTTGCCGGCCAATGAAGCGGTGATGGTAAGCGCGAACATCACCAGCATGAAATAGTCCCAAGGCTGAAATTCCAACCCAACCTGCGCCAATTGCGGCGCCAGGGTCATCAGCAGGATCGCGCTGATAATACCACCGAAAAAAGACGACCAAACCCCGAGCCCCAAGGCCAGACCGGCGTTGCCCTTTTTTGCCATGGGATATCCGTCAAATGTCGTCGCAACCGACGACGGTGTTCCGGGGATGCCGGTCAAAATCCCGGCCATTAAACCACCAGAAAGCCCCCCCACAAGGACACTGACCATCGTCGCGATGCCCTGCACGGCTGGCATGCCAAAGGTAAACGGCAAGGTAAGGACAACAGCCATTACGATTGTAAACCCCGGGATCGCACCTGCGATCAATCCACCGGCAACGCCGATCATCATCAAGAGGGCGGTTTGAAATGTTGCCAGTTCATTTAACGCCGCTAAAACGTTTTCAATTACCAAGTTATCGATCCCGCCATATCAAAACGCCGAAAATATCACGCCCTGGGGCAAAATAACTTCAAGTCCGTAGGTAAAAATAATCCACATACCACCGACGGTCGCCAGCGCCAGAGTCGCATGGGTCAGAACATTTTCCTTGGAGATTCCGCCCAAAATACTCATTAAAATAAAAACAAAGGAAACGCCGCCAATCAGACTTCCCAACAGGGGTAAAGTCAGAAGGTAAACCAGGAACAAGACAAAACAAAAAATCGGGTTCTTCCAATAAACCAACCAGCCTGCAACCCCGGGCTGTCGACCGGCCTGAGCCTTCTGATCGGCAGCGGGTTGTTCCTTGCCGACGGACTGAATAAGATAAATCACACTTAAAATAGCCAACACAATGATAATCACCCGTGGCCACGCCGAGGGTGCCAGGACGCCGTAATCCGGGGATCGAATGCTAAATGTTGACCAAAAGAGGACACCGCTCGCCAAGATAAGGAAGATCGCGATAACCGCGTCTTGATTTAGACGTCTCATAAAAGACCTCATAATAAAGGGAACGAAGAGACCACGGCCCGGATAAAAGAATACCCGGGCAATGGCTCATATAATCACGAAAAAAGATTTATTTCTTTTTCCATGCGCCGGTCGCAATGGCGATTTCTTCGTGCATTGCAAAGGCACCTTTTGCCCACTCAGCGTAGGCTTTTGGACCAACAAAAGTAAGGTCGGTGCCTTTGGCAGCAATCGCTTTTTGCAACTCGGGATCTTCGGTTGCTTTTTTGATGATGCCTGCCCAATGATCGATGATGGCTTTAGGAGTTCCCTTCGGCGCGACAATTCCCCGATCAAGGGCATAAACCATATCAACACCAAGCTCTTTAAGCGTTGGCAGATCCTTCAGGAAGGGTGACCGCTTGTCAGCGGCAATGGCAAAAGCCTTTACCGAACCCCCTTCAATGTGTTTGCGATTTGCCGCAACATTTATGCCACCTAAGTCGATGGTGCCGGACAATAGCGCCTTGGTCCGTTGCGCCGTTCCGTCATAAGGAACATACTTGAACTTCATCCCGGTTTTTGATTCCAGAACCTGCCAGTAAAACTGACTGGTCGAACCAAACGTCGCACCAACCGTATATTTTCCCGGATTTGCCAAAACATCCTTCTTCATGTCGGCGAAATTATTCCACGTTGTTTTGGTCGAAGCGCCAACGATATCTGGGGTAGATGTTACCAAAGCAATCGGCTCGAACCCGTCAAAATGGAAATCAATGCGACCGTTCAAATAACTGGTGAATGCACTTTGATGAATGGCGAACAAGGTGCAACCATCCGGCTTGGCATTTGCTGCTTCTTTGGCACCTTTGTTGCCGCCCTGACCACTAATTGTCACAACCTTTAATTTAGGCGATACGTCCAAGTTTTGGATGGATTTCTCAAACAAAGTGAACAGGATATGGGTTCCGCCACCGGCACCCCAAGGCACAATCAGTTTGGCTGTGCTGCATGGCATTTCCGCCGCCCGGGCTGTTTGTGTAAACCCGGACATGCCGACAACGGCGACGCCGGCGAACACGCATGATAATAACGCTTTTCTCATTTTTTCTCTCCCTGTAGTTTTTCCTGCGGGTGGTGAAATGCCGCAGGCACTGAAATAATCCCAATTATTTAAAAACAAGCATGACAGAAGCAACCCCGCCTTGTCATGCATTGATCTCGTGGTATACCATATCCCAAATAATTTGAGAATCCATGCCTCTTTTTACAAAATCAATGGTGAATTGAACTCACTCAGGGGAATTTAAACTTTGCGTAACTTAGAACTACCGGGACGTTCCGTTGTACGCGCGCGCAACGGCATGGCCGCCACATCACACGTGGTTTCGACGACAACCGCCATCGATGTTTTAAAAAATGGTGGCAACGCCATGGACGCGGCCATTGCCGCCTGTGCGGTGCAATGTGTTGTGGAACCGGAATCGACAGGAATCGGCGGCGATAATTTTTGTTTATACACGCCAAGTGGTGCGCAAACTCCCGTCGCTTTTAATGGGTCAGGTCGCGCCCCTGGGGCTGCCACAGTGGACTGGTATCAGCAGCAGGGCATCACGGAAATTGCCCGCCAGTCGCCCCATTCGGTTATCATCCCCGGCGTCATTGATGCCTGGCAACAGCTGTGCCGGGATCATGGCACGAAGGAATTAGGCGAGTTGTTGCAACCGGCCATCGAGCTGGCGCGCGACGGCTACGCCATCACCGAGCGGGTTAGTGTCGATTGGCACTCACAATTTGATTTACTGAACAATGACGCCAACGCCCGCAAACGGTTTTTGCCCGACGGTCGGGCGATGGACCCGGGTGATGTTCACCATCAACCTGAACTGGCCAAAACATTGGAAATCGTGGCCAGTCAGGGCCGTGATGGTTTTTACAAGGGTGATGTTGCCGAGGATATGGTCCGTTACCTGCAAAGCCAGGGAGGTCTCCATACGATGGATGATTTTGCCCAGGCCACAGGTGAATACGTCGACCCCATTAAAACTCAGTTTTGCGGGTACGATGTTTATGAATGTCCGCCCAACGGCCAGGGTGTCATCGCCCTGCTGATGTTAAACATCATGGCAGGTTTCGACCCGTCGGACGCGCCGGCAGATTCCGTCGAACGCCTGCATTTGGAAATTGAAGCCAGCCGGCTGGCTTACCAGGACCGCAACGCGGTTGTCGCCGACCCAAGCCAAGCGCCGGTACCGGTAGATATTTTGTTATCACAAGCCCACGCCGATGAATTAAGGGCGCACATCGATCCGAGCAAACGGCTCACCGACCTGCCCCCGGTGACGCTGCCCAAACATGAAGATACGGTTTATATCAGCGTCGTTGATAAGGACCGCAATTGTTGTAGTTTCATCAATACCCTGTTTAGTAATTTCGGCAGTGTACAACTGGCACCCAGATCCGGTGTGATGTTTACCAACCGGGGACAGGGGTTTGTTATCGACCCGGGCCATGCCAACTGTATTGCGCCGGCGAAACGCCCCTTACACACCATCATCCCAGGCATGGTCGCGAAAGACGGCCGCGCCGTGATGCCCTTTGGCGTCATGGGTGGGCAATATCAGTCGCACGGCCATATGCATTTTTTAAGTCGCCTGCTGGAATATGGTGACAACATCCAGGAAGCTCAGGACCGGCCCCGGCTTTTCCCTGTACCGGGAACCAATGATGTGGAATTTGAAAGCGGTTTTAGCGAAGACATCAGGGCCGGATTGACGGCCCTGGGCCACAATTTGATCGCGCCGGCAAAACCCATTGGCGGTTCCCAGGCGATCCTGGTTGATTGGCAAAAGGGTACTCTGGCCGGCGGCTCTGATCCTCGCAAAGACGGCGCAGCCATCGGTTATTAGAGAGCAATTCCGGGATATTTGGGAGGCACAAACCGCAGCCTGCGATAATACAGGTTTGTATAATCTGCGCCAATCAATGGGCGAAGATAATCGGCAACCTGGCGTTTGCAATAACATGCTGGGTCACCCCCCCTAGGACAAACTCGCGGTGGCGATTGTGACCAAAGGCACCCATCAACAGGGTATCCGCCCCCGCCTGCGACGCATGATCTAACAGCGGTCCGCCGACATCGTTGCCTGACGTTTTAAAACCAATCACTTCCGGTTCGATGTTATGCCAGCGCAAATGATCGACCAGTTCAGCGGCGGCCAGGGCGACAGGCTCGCCCGTATCGGCCTCGAGAACGGTGACTTTTTTAGCGGTGTTTAACAACGGCATGGCCAGCGATACCGCCCGTGCCGACTCGGCACTTCCACTCCAGGCAATGGCCAAATGCTGCCCGACATGCGGGGCGGGAAGGGCCGGTGCCATAAGCACCAGTTTACCGGTTTCCAGGAGGGCGGATTCCAGGGTATTTACACCCAATCTTGTTTCCTTGTCCGGTTTTGGTACGCAAATCAAATCCGTTAAGCGGCCACGCAAGGCAATGACCGTCGCCTGTTTGCCGACGACTTCGCGCCACGAAGCCGTTACCCGATTGCCCGGTGCCGGGGGATTATCCAAAATTGACAGATCATTTTTCGTGCAATAGTTATTAAACAGCTCACGAAATCGTTTGCCCTCTTCTTCGCCATTGGCAATCGCCGACTGCAAAATCGTTTCTTTCATACCGGCTGATATGAGAGTGCCAAAGGGCAGATACTCTTCCGGCTGTGCGCGGGCATGAATGGCCTGGATATGAGAGCCAAAACGCGCGGCCAGGGCGCAGGCATGATCAAGCACGCCTTCGCCTTTGCCGTCGCCGCGAATGGGCACCAATATTGTTTTGATCGCCATTCCTTAAATCTCCCCATCTCGGCGACCGCCCGGACGGCTCGTCCAGGCGCCATCGCCAACACCCATTGCGGCGGTTATCTTCGACGCATACGCCCAAACCTGTTGATCCTACAACACAGCCAGATTAGTGAACGGCTCCATTCGCCCGGGCATTGCCCTAGAACAGACCTTCGACCTGTCCGTTTTTGTTCAACATAATAGAATCCGCCGACGGAATTCGCGGCAGCCCCGGCATGGTCATGATCTCGCCGGTAACAACAACGATAAACTCGGCACCAGCCGAAAGCCTGACTTCACGAACATTTATCGAGTGCCCACTGGGTGCACCCTTGGCGTTCGGATCCGTCGAAAAACTGTATTGGGTTTTTGCCATGCAGATGGGAAATTTACCAAATCCATTTTTCTCAAAGTCTTTGAGCATGGTCATCGCTTTGCCATCGATGATGACTTCTTTGGCCCCATACAGTTTTTTGGCAACCGTTTCGATTTTTTCGACCAAGGCCATGTTATCCGGATAAAGGGTCTTGAATTTAGACTTTTTGGCACAGAGTTTGACCACGTGTTTGGCCAGATCAATTGTGCCCTCGGAGCCGTCGGCCCAATGGGATGCGACAATGGCTTCGGCGCCCAGTTTTTTTGCCGTATCGCGAACCATCTTAAGTTCCTTGGCCGTATCAGCACTGAACTGGTTGATCGCGACAACCACGGGCACACCAAAGGATTTTACGTTTTTGATGTGGCGCGCCAGGTTTGAACAGCCGTCCTTCACGGCCTTAACGTTCTCCTTACCGAGAGCGTCCTTGGCCACCCCACCGTGCATCTTCAAGGCACGGACCGTCGCCACAATGACGGTCGCAGCTGGCGTCAAACCCGCTTTCCGGCATTTGATATCAAAAAACTTTTCAGCCCCCAGGTCCGCTCCAAATCCGGCTTCCGTCACGACATAGTCAGCCAGCTTCAGGGCCGTCGTTGTCGCCATCACCGAATTGCAGCCGTGGGCGATGTTGGCAAACGGTCCGCCGTGGATAAAGGCCGGATTGTTTTCCAGGGTTTGCACCAGATTAGGCATCAGTGCATCTTTCAGCAGAACCGAAATCGGACCATCGGCTTTAAGATCACGGGCCCGAATGGGTTTGCGCTCACGGGTGTAACCAATGACAATATTACCGACCCGTTTGGTCAGATCCTTTAAATCCGTTGCAAGACAGAAAATCGCCATGATCTCCGATGCCACGGTAATATCAAAACCGTCTTCCCGGGGGAAACCATTTGCAATCCCGCCCAGGTTGGCGTTGATTTGACGGAGCGCCCTATCGTTCATGTCGACCACCCGTTTCCAGGTGATACGGCGGGAATCTATGGCCAGTTTGTTGCCCCAGTAAATGTGATTATCAATCAGCGCTGAAAGCAGATTATGGGCGATGCCGATGGCATGAAAATCACCGGTAAAATGCAGATTGATATCTTCCATGGGCACAACCTGCGCATAACCACCTCCGGCGGCTCCGCCTTTCATCCCAAAACACGGGCCCAATGAGGGTTCGCGAATACAGATCGCCGCTTTTTTTCCGATTTTATTGAGGCCATCTCCGAGTCCGACAGTGGTTGTGGTTTTGCCCTCACCGGCCGGTGTCGGTGTAACTGCCGTAACCAGAATCAACTTACCATCCGGTTTGCGGTTTTGCTTTTTTATGAAGTCATAGTTTATTTTGGCCTTATCGGGCCCGTACTGCACAAGCGCTTCCTGTGGAATGTCTAACTTTGCACCAATATCTGCAATCGGCAGCATTTTGGCTTCGCGGGCAATTTCTATATCACTCATTGGCATGGTGGGCTCCCTTAATTCATCAGGTGTTATTTCATTGTGGGCCTTGCCGGCCCCGTTAAATTAGTCGAGTACGTCGAAACCAATGGCTTTGACGCGGCAGCTCGTTATCCAAAGCGGCAGCTCGTTATCCAAATACGACTCCTGTCGACAGGCCCTTACTGGCAATATATTCAGCCGCCGATATTTTTTTGTCGTCATGGGGTTTGACCCGTTTGACGAGGATGCCGCCGCCGCCCGTGGCGACGGTAATTCCGGCGTCGGACAGCGATGTCACTTCACCGGGTGCACCGGTCGCCTCGACCTTTGCACAATCAAATATTTTAAGCGCGTTGCCATCGTGTTTCGTCCAGGCACCGGGCTGCGGGTTGGTCCCGCGAATCAGGTTGTAAACCTCGTCCATGGATTTGGACCAATCGATTTCTGCGTCGGCGGCGCGGCACCAACTTTCGTAGGTGGCCAGGCTTTCATCTTGAACGATGCGCGGTGGATTACCACCCTTGACCAGTTCGATGGCTTCCAGAGTAGCGGCAATACCCAAGGGGAAAATCTTGTCGAAATAAACCGATCCCAGGGTGTCATCGGGACCAATATCGATGTGTTTCTGCAAAAGGATTTCACCTTCGTCCAATCCATCATTGGGCCAGAAAAACGTTAAACCTGACTTGGTAGCGCCACCGATAATCGGCCAATTGATGGAGCTCGGTCCACGGTGTTTTGGCAAAATAGACGGATGAAAACAAATGGAGCCATGGGTTGGAATATCACGGGCCTGTTCGGGGACAAAGATGATCACATAGGCCATGACACACAAGTCTGAGTTCAGGGCGCGCATTTGCGCCAGTACGTCTTCGTCCTTGAAGTTGGCTGGCTGGTAAACCGGCAATCCCTTTTCCAGGGCAAAATCCTTAATCGGGTCTGCCGGTTTACCCTCTTTATCCGGTGCACAATAAACGGCGACAACTTCGTCTTCGCCTTTCTCCAAAATGGCTTCCAGTGCTGATTTTCCAAAGGCCTGCTGGCCCATGACGATTAACCGCATCGTCTAAACTCCTTTGTTAGGGCACCAATTAAACGGCACCAAGTTCTTTCGCCTGGGTAATTTCCGCGTCGGACATACCCAAAACATCTTTGAGAATCTCATCCGTATGTTCACCCAACAGGGGCGAACGCACGACATCAGACGGTGAGGCAGATAACTTGATTGGGTTACCTACGGTCAGATAATTACCCCGTTCCGGATGGGCCACATCGACAACAGTGCCGGTCTTACGAAGCGATTCGTCTTCGGTAATTTCCTTCATACTGAGGATCGGTCCGACCGGAATATTCAGGGGATTGCAAATCGCCATGACTTCAAATTTGGTTTTGGTCATGGTCCAGTCTTCGATCGCCCCAAACACCTGATTGAGGCGTGGCAAACGGTCCACCGGTTTGGCAAAATCCGGGTGTTCTTTCCATTCCGGTTTGCCAATAACATCACAAATGTTCTTCCAGACGGCGGCTTGGGTAATAAAATAAGTATAGGCGTCCGGGTCGGTTTCCCAGCCACGGCATTTTAAGATGCGGCCGGGCTGGCCGCCACCGGAATCGTTGCCGGCCCGCGGTGTTGCCTCACCAAAGGCAATCCCTTCACCAAACTGTGAATACTCCTCAAGCGGACCGTGTTGTAAGCGCTGCTGGTCGCGCAGTTTAACCCGGCACAGGTTTAAAACACTGTCCTGCATGGCACATTCGACCCGCTGCCCGACACCGGATTCCGTTCGATGGTACAGGGCGGTAACGATGCCCAAAGCCAGATGAAGACCGGTCCCCGAATCGCCGATTTGGGCGCCCGTGACCAGCGGCACATCGCCTAAGTGCCCGGTGGTAGAGGCGGAGCCGCCAGCGCATTGGGCGACATTTTCATAAACTTTACAATCGGCGTAGGGGCCAGGACCAAATCCTTTGACCGATGCAAAAATCATGCGTGGGTTTATTTCCTGAATGCGGTCCCAACCAAATCCCATACGATCGAGGGCGCCTGGCGCAAAGTTTTCGACCATGACATCACATTCTTCGATCAGTCGGGTAAAGATTTCCTTGCCCTTGTCGGCTTTGGTATTGAGTGTGACACTGCGTTTGTTGTGGTTGAGCATGGTAAAATACAGGCTGTCCACATCGGGAATATCGCGCAATTGCCCGCGCGTTGCGTCACCAACACCAGGCCGTTCGACCTTAATCACATCTGCGCCGAACCAGGCCAGCAACTGGGTACAGGTGGGGCCGGATTGAACGTGGGTCATATCGAGAATTTTAACGCCTTCGAGAGCTTTCATGAAGCGCTCCTGTAGTTGAGAGTTGATTTCATTGTGTCGGGTGCGATCATTTTTTACCGACAACACTTTGTGGGTTGAGATTACCGATCCTGCCGCTTTCCGTACCGGCGTTTTCGTCAATAACCGCATTGATGAGCGTTGGTTTTCCAGAATCGAGGGCGTCATTGACGGCGCGGGCCACATCGTCGGGCGACGTGGCATAAACGCCAACCCCACCAAAGGCTTCCATCATTTTGTCGTAGCGGGAGTCTTTTACAAATACTGTCGGCGCAACATCGCTGCCTCCCGTCGGATTGACGTCCGTGCCTCGATATATGCCGTTGTTGTTAAAGACCACAACGCAGACCGGCAGATTGTAACGACAGATCGTCTCTATTTCCATGCCGGAGAACCCAAAGGCGCTGTCGCCTTCGATCGCCAACACGGGTTTTCCGGTCTCGACGGCGGCTCCGATCGCCTGACCCATACCAATGCCCATGACCCCCCAGGTGCCAACGTCGAGCCGTTTGCGAGGTTGGTACATGTCGATAATGCTGCGCGCAAAATCAAGGGTATTGGCACCTTCGTTGACCAAAATAACTTCCGGACGCTGCTTGATAATGGTCCTGAGCGCACCCAGAGCGCCGTGGTAATCCATGGGAACATTGTTATTTTGTAATTTTGGTGCCATGCGCGCCAGGTTGGTTTCCTTTTTGGCATTGATGGCGTCCGTCCAATCGCTGGGTGGCGTCGGCCAATCGTCGGCCATGGCTTCAAGCAATGCGCTAACGCAGGAACCAATATCGCCAACTACAGGGGCTTTGATTTCCACGTTGCTGTCCATTTCCCTGGGTTCAATATCGATCTGAATAAACTGTTTCGACCCCGGTTCCCCCCAGCTCTTGCCTTTGCCATGGGACAACAGCCAATTCAGACGCGCGCCGATCATCACAACCACATCGGCTTCTTCTAAAACCAGGGAACGGGCCGGGCCGGCCGACTGGGGATGGGTGTCCGGCAGCAATCCTTTGGCCATACTCATCGGCAAATAGGGAATCCCACTTTTCTCGACAAAGGCCGTGATTTCTGCATCGGCCTGGGCGTAAGCGGCCCCTTTGCCAAGGATTATCAAGGGACGTTTGGCGGTTTTCAGAAGATCAATGGCGCGGCTAACCGCCTCAGCAGCCGGCAGTTGACGCGGTGCCGGGTCGATAACTTTGACCAGCGATTTTGCGCCGGCGTCCGCATTCATCACCTGACCAAACAATTTCGCCGGCAGATCCAGATAAACACCACCGGGACGGCCGGATACGGCGGCCCGGATGGCCCGCGCAATGGCAATACCGATGTCCTCCGCATGTAACACGCGAAAGGCCGCCTTGCACAGCGGTTTGGCTATGGCCAATTGATCCATTTCTTCGTAGTCGCCCTGTTGCAGGTCAACGATTTCCCGTTCCGATGAGCCACTCATCAGGATCATCGGAAAACAGTTGGTGGTGGCGTGGGCCAGGGCCGTCAGTCCGTTCAAGAATCCAGGTGCCGATACGGTCAGACAAATGCCTGGTTTTTTTGTCAGATAGCCGGCGATTGCCGCCGCGTATCCGGCATGCTGCTCATGCCGGAAGGAAAGAACCCGTATGCCTTCGGCCTGGGCGATGCGGCCAAAGTCTGTGATCGGAATACCAGGCACGCCATAAATTGTGTTCAGGTCATTCAGCTTGAGCGCATCGATAATGAGATGAAAGCCGTCCGTGAGGGTTTCTTCGGCGGTATCTGCCATTTTACTGGTTCCTTCTATTAATCCAAATAACCGACGTGGGTGTCGACGTGTTTTGCTAAGTTAAGTGTATGTTCGCGGACCAGTTGTTCGGCCCGCAGCGTGTTTCTGGCTTCCAGGGCTTCGACGATTTCGAGATGGTCGACAATTGACCGTTTGGCCCTGTCGTTTTCACCGATTGTCCGAGCCCGAATGGAGCGCATATGGATAAAAAGATTTTCCGCCGTATCAAAAATCAATTGATTTCCGCTCATCCGTAATATGGCTTGATGAAAGTTAATATTGTCCTCGGAATATTCGTCGATGTGGTCCTTGACCTGACCGGTCGAATAGCTGGACAACAAAGTGCGTAGAGAGGCAATTTCCAAATCTGAAGAATTAAGCGTGATCAGGCGCGCCGACATACTTTCAAGCGCCGCCCATACCGTCAACATTTCGAGAATTTCCGCTTTGGTTTTGCGGACAATATAAACCCCGCGGCGTGGTACGATCTCGACCAAACCTTCCTGCTCAAGCCTTGCCAGGGCTTCGCGTACCGGCGTGCGGCTGATCGATAGCTGTTCAGATAACCGGCGTTCATCGAGCCGCAATTCCGCATCGTCCGCATAAATATTCATGGAGGTAATGGCGGCTTTCAGGGAATCATATATTTTATCCTTCAAGCTAAAGCCCGTGTCGATCGGCCCAACAGCCAACTGAGATGACACCGTGCGTCGCTTTAAAGACATCCACCCCCCCCTTAGAAACCGACTTCAATATTCGAACAGAACAACATGGGTTTGACTATCGTGGTATACGGTATGCCAGCATTCCCGTCAATCATCAGACACCACCATCACACCATCCCATGGGGCTTCGACGCCATTACTGATCACACTTACACCGGTTGTCCCGGACCGGGTTTTGATTTGTAGCGATCTCTAATCATTTTAAAGACAGGCATTAATAACAGCAGGATTGCAATCACCATGATTGTCCCGGCAATGGGCCGATTGAAAAAAATCATCACATCGCCGTGCGACCCGATTAACGACTGACGCATGGCCGGCTCAGCAATCGGTCCTAAAACGATCGCCAGGACGGCCGGCGCCAGCGGGTAGTCGAGCTTGCGCATCAAATAACCGACAATACCAAAGATCAACATCAGCCACACATCATGCATGTCCTGGGTCGGCACGTATCCACCGACCACACATAAACTGAAAATTATCGGTGCCAAAATGGTAAATGGCATTTTCAGGACCATGATAAAGGCCGGTATAAAGGCGATATTGATCAGCAAAGCAAAAAGATTTGCCGCATAAAGGCTGGCAATCAATCCCCAGACAAATTCCGTATGGTTGATAAACAACAGGGGGCCAGGTTCGAGGCCCCAGATGACCATGCCGCCGAGCAAAATCGCCGTTGTCGGCGACCCGGGAATGCCGAGAGTCAACATCGGTAACATCGAACCGGTTGAGGCCGCATTGTTGGCCGATTCGGGGGCGACAACACCAGCGATATTTCCCTTACCAAAACTGTCAGGGTCCTTGGCCGTCGACTTGGCAATACCGTAGGCCATCAAGGCACCGGGGGTTGCCCCTGCGGCCGGCAGGATACCGACAAAATAACCCAGAAACGAACCCATAAGCATGGTTTTCCAGGTCTTTGAAATCTCTTTTAAGGCGGTAATCAAACGGGCCACACTGACCGTTGCCTTCGACATTTCGACATTGCCTTTGGAAACTTCGACCGTCCACAACATTTCTCCGATGCCATAGATGCCAATGGCCAAAACCAAAAAGTTAATACCATGGAAAAACCCGGGGAGATCGAAAAAGATCAGGCGCGGCTCTCCACTGATAATATCAAGCCCGACAGCACTGAGCGCCAAACCAATACAGATCGAGAAAAGAGTTTTTGCGACGTCGTCCCCACCCAATCCAACGAACGTCGCAAACGCCATGATCATAAGGGCAAACCCTTCCGGCGGGCCAAAAGCCAGGGCGACTTCGGCCAGTGGTGGCGCAAAGGCGGTAAACAGAATTACCGAAATCGTACCGCCGACAAAGGACGCCACGGCGGCGGCAATCAGCGCCTTGTCGGCATGTCCTTTAAGGGCCAGTGGTCGACCGTCAAAGGTCGTTGCCACCGCCGTTGATGCGCCGGGGATCCCAAGCATAATGGAACTGATGGCACCGCCGTACATGGCTCCGTAATAGATGGCTGCCAAAAAAATCACCGCCGACGTCGGCGGCACGAGAAAGGTCATGGGCAGCAGAATGGCAACGCCGTTCACCGAGCCAAGCCCGGGCATGGCACCAATAAACAAACCGACAGTGCAGCCAAAGATCACCAACCCCAAATTCAGGGGTTCAAAAGCGACGGCAAAACCACCGACCAATAGATTTAATATTTCCATTTTGACTCAATCCAAAAACGCATCTCTAGAAACAGCAACCCACCCCACTGAACCGGGACTTACAGGAAAATGTCGTAGAGCGGGTAAAACAGGGGTTCTGTGAAACCTTTTGGCAGGGTTTTCAGCAGGGCAATTTCGAAGAAGAAAAAGGTAAAAACTGGCGTGATGATGGCGACACCGGCAACCAGCGGCCAGGAATGGCGACCTAAGAAACGCAGATAAAACATCAAAAACAGGGGCAGGGAAAAATAAACGCCAATGAAATGTATGGCACCGATCATCACCGTCAGTGAGCCACCGATGGTAATAAACATCCGCAGCGTATCTTTGTCCATATAGGGTTCGCTTGATAGCGATTGCGGACTGGATCGGCGATACCACTTGTACAGGGTGCTCGCACAACAGAGCATCATCACCGCCCCCAACCAAAAGGGAAAGGCACCACCACCGGGGCCCTCGCCAGGAATCCAACCAATTGGCAATTCTGCGCTTTTGATCATCAAATAGGCGGAGAAGGCCGCCAAACACAAAGCCATTACAAGTTCAGCCGTTCGCATGGCATTCTCCTCCGCGTTATTCGATTAACAGGTTTCGTGGTGTTCGTCAGATCGTCTTATTTGATCTCACCCGAAGCCTTGAGCAGTTCACGGTGCTTCTCACGTTCGGCAACAAAATACCGGGTCAGTTCGACGCCGGTTAACCACCCCGGAATCAACCCTTTGTCTTGCATATATTTCTGCCATTCAGCGCTCTTGTAAACTTTTTCAAATACACCTTCGTAGAAGGCTTGAACCTCAACGGGAATGTCCGCCGGTGCGATCACCGAACGCTGCATGTAATAGGCCATATTATCACCGTAACCCAACTCCTCAAAGGTGGGGATCTGGCCAAATTTACCCGTCAACTTGCCTTTCGGGGTAAAGCTCGCCAGGGGCCGCGATCTACCTGCATCCCAGAAACCGACTTGTTCGGACGGATTGTTGACCGTCGAATTTATTTGATTTCCAATCAGCTCCTTGGCAACTGTTCCGCCCCCCTTGTAAGGGATATAAGTCATCTCGATACCAAATTTTTTCGATAACATGGCGGTTACCAGGGAATCCTCTGCCCCTTTGCCCGTGCCGCCCATTTTCCAGGCTTGAGGTCCGGCTTTTTTGACGGCGGCGACGTAGTCTTCAACAGTTTTGATATTGGTTTCGGAATTTACCCACAACTGGAAAGTATCTTCAGCCATCCGTGTGATCGGTGTGAACGTTTGAATATCCACGCCAATACCCGGATTTCGAAGCGGCGTTGTATACAAACTGTTCAAAGTTGCCATGACAACGTGCGGGTCTCCGGCTTTGGATTTTAAATAGGTCAAAGCTTCCGCACCGGAACCGCCGCCTTTGTTGATGGGAATAAATGGTTTTGGCGAAAATTTATTCTTTTCGATGAGGCTTTGGATAAACCGTGCCAGACGGTCAGCGCCGCCGCCCTTGCCAGCCATAATCACAAACTCAATGGGTTTTCTTGGTTGCCATTCAGCTTTCGCTGACGTTGCATCAACAAAACTTCCAAGCCCGATGCCAGCGGCAACGCTCAGGCTCAATATCGATATACCTAACTTTTTCATAATAATCTCCCTTTATGTGTTTGTTACCCACCCCTTGGTTTTAGGCTCTTGCAGGGGAGCGTTCGGCTTTCGGTTCGACGTCTGAACAGACGCGGAAACCGAACACTATGTCTCGTGGCATTTGGTATACCACGGAATTATAGCCACAGATATTTTGAGGGCACAATCTATTTTCTGATAATAAAATTAAACTGCCGAGGATCATTTATCGCAACCCACCATCGATGAGGATTGTTTTCGCCAACTAAAGGTCTGGAATCAAATAAAACTTTTAAAGACCTTCCGCCGGTTGCCGTGGATGGCTGAATTCTATTTTATTTTTCGACCCAACGCCGACCGCATCTCGAGACATTTTGGGATGGGCCCGGTCTTCCGGTCTAACTCACATTTCCCTATGTCTGTTTGATTCTATGTGTCTGTTTGATCTTCCGCATCGTCGTTCAGGATCCGCAGCGCCGCGCCGTCCAGGTCTTCAAATTGGCCGGAGCGCAGGGCCCAAAGGAAACCGGCCAAACCCAGCAACCCCAAAAACAAGGCCGCCGGGATCAAATAAATGAGAACGTTCAGCGCCTGATCCCCCCGGCCTGGTGCTTTAAACGAAGCGCATTTAAGGTGACCATCAGCGACGACGATGACATGGCTATGGCCGCAATCAAAGGCGTTGCCAGTCCCATAACAGCCAGGGGAACTGCAACAATGTTATAGGTAATGGCCAGGGCAAAGTTTTGCCGGACAAGACGATCCGATTGTTTGGCCATATGTAAAACCGTCAACAGTGGTTGCAGGCGGTTCCCCTGAAACACCACATCGGCAGCCGTCTGGCTGATATCTGCGGCCGTCGACGGCGAAACAGATGCGTATCCGCTGGCCAGGGCCGGCGCATCATTAAGCCCGTCACCAACCATTACAACGCGGTATCCCTGACGTTCCAGTTGTTTGAGGCGGTTAACCTTTTGGGCGGGCAGGATACCGCCCTGCCATTGCTCAATTCCCAATTCCCACGCGACAGTTTTTGCATGCTCCGGCCGGTCACCGGAGAGCATTTCAACACCATACCCTCTGTCCTTTAGTGTCGAAACCACGGTTCCCGCGTCCATCCGCAATTGGTCCGAAAACACGAACCGCACCGGGGCATCGCCTTCGACCATTAACCAGGTCTCCAACATCGGGGCCGCGCTGTCGCGCCGTTGCGGTCCAGAGAACGCGCCTAACCATTCGCCCCGACCCAACCGCACCGCCTTTCCCTGATACGTTCCCATCAACCCTTTGCCGGGAATTTCAACGACGTTCTGCAGATCGGCAGTTTGCCTTTGGGACGCGGACCTGACCAGGGCCTGGCTGAGGGGATGATGGCTGTGCTGGGCCAAACCCGCGGCAAGGGCCATCTGCAACGGTGTTATGTCAGGGGACGCCTGAAGTTCAATTTGTCCCGTCGTCAAGGTTCCGGTTTTGTCAAAAACCACGTAATCCGCAGCGGCCAACCGTTCCAGACCATCGGCGGATTTGACGATAATCCCCCGACGCAGCAATGTGCCGGTCGCGATTACTTGAACCACCGGCACAGCCAGCGCCAGCGCACAGGGGCAGGTAATGATGAGCACCGCGACGCCCGCCATAAGGGCGACTTGCCAATCGCCGCCGTTGATCACTAACCAACCGAGAAATGTCGCTGCGGCAATGGCATGAACCAGGGGCACGTATATACGTGATGCCCGTTCCGCCAGGCGTACGTATCTGGCGCGTCCCTGCTCCGCCGTCTCAACCAGTCGGACAATTTCACCCAACAGGGTATCGTCGGCAACGGCGGATACTTTTATTTTCAGGGCGGTGCCCCTATTCAGGGTGCCGGCATAAACCGCATGACCTTCACACACCTGAACCGGCAGGGTTTCTCCACTTAACAGGCTTGAGTCAATTTCCGACTGCCCGGCAGTGACGATACCATCGGCACCAATTCGTTGCCCGGAGGCAACTATCAATACCATTCCCGGCTTAAGTTGATCCGCCGGCACTGAACGCACCTGCCCCTCCGCATCGACGACCGTCGCTGCCTGGCCGTTCAAGGCCAACAGATGCTCGGCTGCCGTCCTCGCCTGGGCCCGGGCGCGCCGGTCCAAGTATCGGCCAATCAGCAAAAAAAACAACAAACTGACAGACGCATCAAAATAGGTATGCGCACCGCCGACACTTGTTTGGTACAAACTCATACCAGCCGCCATCAACACCGCCAACGAGATCGGCACATCCATGTTCATGGCGCGGCTTTTTATTGCGCCGATGGCGGATCGGAAAAACGGCTGCCCTGCATAGGCCACCGCCGGCAGGGCAATCAGAGCCGATACCCAATGAAAAAGTGAACGGGTCAGGCCACTCATGTCGGAAAACGCGCCGGCCCACACGGCGATGGATAACATCATCACATTGCCGGCGGCAAACCCGGCGACGGCCAGGGCCGCCAAAAGTTCCCGGTCGGTTTGATCATCGCGTTTTTGCAAGCGTTCAGGATTGTAGGGCGCAACCGGATAACCAAGGGTTGTCACTTTGCCAATAATTTCCAACCCCAGGCTGGCATCGCCCCGCCACTCAACAACCAGACGCCGCGTGCTCATATTAACCCGGGCGGCCTGCACAGCTGGCAAATCAAGAACCGCGCCCTCGATTTTACGGATACAGGCCGCGCAGGACATATTATCAACCATCAAATGCAGACTTTTCAGACCGTCCCCCTTTGTCCGAACAAACGCCGAGGGATCAATACCATTGCCCGCATCAAGCGGTCCGCCTGGCGGGTCAGAATAGTGCTGCGTTGCGGTCTCTACCAATCCAGAAAGCGGACAGCAGCCTCCGCTTAAAACCTTCACATCGGGTATCGGGAGCGGTTGTGCCATTAGTCCTGAACCACCAGGTCATGGATTATGTAAAAGGCAGTTTGGTCACCCTGACTGGCGGTTATCTCTGCCCGCCACTGGCCGCCAAGCAAAGGATGTGCGCGGCCCTTATAGTGCCCTAGCGGCCCTTCAACCAAATTGATAATTTGATCCAGATCGCCCCGGGCTGGCCGGACCAGCGAGACCATCACCTGCTGATCGCCAACCATCGCCCCATCACGATTGACCAGTCGAACGACCACCTGACCTTGCGCCGAAACCGTCACCTGACTGGACCATCCCCGGGCTGCCTGTTGTTTGGCCCGGGCCAGGGTCTTGTTATAGGTAACGCCTTTTTCATAAGCGTGATCGGTACTTGTCCCCGGAAAACTTGATAAGGCAAAATACACAAAGGTTCCATTCACAACAAAAATAACGGCAAAAAAACCAAGCATGGCATATAACACCATATGTCCGGTTAGCGGTTTATGCTCATTCATTTTTTGGCCCCCGAAATACCGTATCGTTCGTCGCGCTTATGCTTGAATTCAAAACCTTAAGCAAAAAACGAATATCCGTCGACTCATCGGCAAGGATTTCTTTCGGCGCTGAAACCAATAAACGCAGGCTGCGTAACCGGTCGGGTTTAACGGTAAAATACGGCGTTGCCGACTCGCCAAAATTATCCGATCCGACGACCTTCAGGCGGGCCCCCGCGAGGCCCTCTATGGACAAAACAAAAGTCCGTTGTTCCAGCGATTTATTTAGAATTTTCAAGGTATAAGCGTTGCGTATTCGACCGTCGGATAAAGCTACAAACAAGGGGTTTCGGTCACGCAGGACGCTGATATCCAGATCTGATCTGTTGAGCAAAGCATACAGCATGGAACCGCCGACTATGAAAATAGCCAGCACATACATAAAAGTTCGCAGGCGAAACAATTTAATACCGCCAGCTTCTCCACTGCGGCGGTTGTTTTCGCTGGACAACGACGCATAGGCGATCAACCCGGAAGGCCGACCGACCTTGGCCATAACCCCATTGCAGGCATCAATGCAAAGGGCGCAGGTGATACATTCCAGTTGCTGGCCGTCACGGATGTCGATCCCCGTCGGACAAACCGCAACACACTGGTTACAATCGACACAGTCCCCGCGGTCTTCCCACGAGGATCCTTTTTTGTAGGCACCGCGCGGCTCACCCCGGTCGGTGCGATAGGTCACGACCAGGGAATCTTCGTCCATCATGGCACCCTGTATTCTCGGCCACGGACACATATAAATACAAACCTGCTCGCGCATGAGCGCGCCCAGAGAAAATGTCGTAAAACTCAAAACGGCAATCGTCCCATAAGCGACCGGTGCCGCTCTCAGATGTATCAGGTCGATGGCCAGGGTTGGCGCGTCGGCGAAATAAAAGACCCAGGCGCCACCGGTAAGCACGGAAATCAGTAACCAAATCGTAACTTTGAGAGTGCGTTTGTAGAGCTTGGACAGGCTTGCGGGCGCTTTATCGAGGCGAATTCGGGCGGCACGATCCCCTTCAACCCAGCGTTCCACATATATGAATAGATCCGTCCAGACCGTTTGCGGACAGGCATAACCGCACCAGGCGCGACCAAACAGGGCGGTTATGAAAAACAAACCAATCCCTGCCAGGATCAGCAAACCCGCCAGATAATATATTTCCTGGGGCCAGATCTCAATGAAGAAAAAATAAAACTTGCGGGTCGTAAAGTCGATCAACACCGCTTGATCCGGTGCCCCCGGCCCCCGGTCCCAACGCAGCCAGGGGGTCACATAATAAATACTCAGGGTAACCAACATCACCCACCATTTAAGGCTGCGGAAAGTACCGCTGATCCGCTTTGGATGTATCTTCGTGCGTTTTTTGTAATGGGCGCGATTTTCCTTCTTATTGACCGCTTTAACGTCAATACGTTCGACACCGTTGTCGTAATCAATCGCGCCCATTGGGGCCTCCAGTCTGTATAATTGCCGGGTTTCCCACCTGCCAAACCGGCGCCGGGTGGTGAAAAAGACCTTTCAGCTTATTTCCCGCCACCCAGGGAATGCACATAAACGGCCAGTTGTTTAACAACAGTCGGATCGAGAATTTTACCCCAGGCCGGCATCACACCTTTGCGGCTATAGGAGATGGTTTCGATCAGTGCCGGTTTGTCACCGCCGTACAGCCAGATTCTATTGTTTAACGCCGGTGCCCCGAGATCCACCATGCCCTGGCCCTGGTCGCCATGGCATGCGCTGCAGTTTTCGCCGAACGGGCCCCGGCCCCGGTTGGCGGCTGCATCATCCGAAGCGCCGCCGGACAGGGACAGGACAAACTCAGCCACGTCATTAATTTCGCCGCGTGTCAGAATTTCATCTTTTAAAAATGCCGGCATTTCCGACTGGTGGGCATCTTCATCGTCTGCATTGCGAACGCCATGGGTAATGGTCCGGTGAATTGCCTCGATACTGCCACCCCAAAGCCATTCGTCGTCATTCAGATTTGGATATCCGACAAACCCCTGGGCACCAGAGCCGTGACACTGCGAGCAATTGACATTGAATGCGGCACGGCCACCGGCCATGGCAAACTCAAGCATGTTGGGGTCTGTTCGAATTTCTTCCAGAGACGCGGTGGCCAGTTTATCGAGATTTCCCTTCTGCCGTTCTTTGGCTTCCATCATATCGCGGGCAACTTCGGCGCGGGAGCTGTAGCCAAAAAATCCCTTGGTATAACTGCTGACCAGCGGCCAAGCCGGATAAACCAGCATATATCCGATCGACCAAATAATCGACGCGTAAAGGATCGTCAGCCACCACCGGGGCATCGGATTATCAAGTTCCCTGATCCCATCCCATACGTGGCCGGTTGTTGGCGTTTCGGTAGAACTGTCGTGTTGTTGTTCCACCATGATCAGTCCTCCTTAAATGGAATTTGCGCGGCGTCTTCAAATTTTTTCCGGGCACTGGGCCTGAGGGCATAAATTAACACCCCGGCAAACAACACAACCAGATAGAGTAAACCCCAGGTTTGAGCGAAATAGGCAACATTATCGTAGGTCATTGTGCGGCTCCTATCGCAAATTATCGCTGGCCTTATAGACCGAAAAATCAACCATGGTCCCAATGACCTGAAGATATGCAATCAATGCATCCATTTCTGTCGGTGCTCCGGACTTGCCGTCAAAATTGCGGGCCTTCGCACCCGGGTAACGCTGCTGCAATCCATCCAAACCGTCGGCGTCGGGATCGAGTTGGGCAAGCAGGTCACTTTCGGCGTTGGCAATCATCTCGTCCGAATAGGGAACGCCGACGGCTCTGTTTGCACGCAAGTGTGCAGCCATATCCAGTTCGGCAACTTCGGTTTTTGCCAGGAACGGATACCCGGGCATAACCGATTCAGGGACCAGGGACCGGGGGTCGATCATATGTGTGAAATGCCATTCGTCCGAATATTTGCCACCAACCCGTGCCAGGTCCGGCCCGGTGCGTTTGGAACCCCATTGGAACGGATGGTCATACATGCTTTCCGCAGCCAGGCTGTAGTGCCCATACCGTTCGATTTCGTCACGCAGGGGGCGAACCATTTGGCTGTGACAATTGTAACACCCTTCACGGACATAAATATTGCGTCCCGCCAGTTCGAGCGGCGTGTAGGGACGCATGCCTTTAACTTTTTCAATGGTGCTTTCCAAATAAAACAAAGGGGCAATTTCAACCAATCCTCCGATCGAGACGACGAGCAAAATACAAACCACCATCAAAATCGAATTTCGTTCCAGTTTGCCATGATCAATCATGAGACGGCTCCTTGCACTTGAGCCTGGGGCGCATTGGATACGGCGTAGGGTTGTTCCGTCCGTTGATCCCCTTTGGCCGTTCGATAGACGTTGTAGGCCATGATCAGCGCACCGCCCAGGAACATCAGGCCACCAATTAGGCGAATGACATAAAACGGATGCATGGCTTCAACGGTTTCGGCAAAGGAGTACTGAAGAAACCCCAGGCCATCGTAGGCGCGCCACATGAGCCCCTGCATTATGCCGGAAACCCACATGGCCGCCGCATAGAGAACGATGCCGATTGTCGCGAGCCAGAAATGCCAGGACACCATCCGCACCGAATAAAGCCGTGTTACATTAAACATCCTGGGTGCCAGGTAATAAATCGCACCGAAACTGACCAGACCGACCCAGCCAAGCGCCCCCGAATGGACATGGCCGATTGTCCAGTCCGTATAATGGCTTAAAGCGTTGACTTCCTTGATCGCCATCAGCGGACCTTCGAAAGTACTCATGCCGTAGAAGGCGATCGAGACCGCAAGCAGACGCAAAATCGGGTCCGTGCGCAATTTGTCCCAGGCCCCGGACAAGGTCATCAGGCCGTTTATCATACCGCCCCAACTTGGCATCCACAGCATGATCGAAAAGGTCATGCCCAAGGTCTGCGCCCAGTCAGGCAGGGCCGTATAATGCAGGTGGTGGGGGCCCGCCCATATGTAGAGAAAAATCAAACTCCAGAAGTGAACGATGGAGAGCCGGTAAGAATAAACCGGGCGTTGAGCCTGCTTGGGGACAAAATAATACATAATTCCAAGGAACCCGGCGGTCAGGAAAAAACCAACCGCATTGTGGCCGTACCACCACTGGACCAGGGCATCTTGCACACCGGACCACAAAATATAACTTTTCGAGCCGGCAAAACTAACGGGCATGGTCAAATTATTGACCAGATGGAGCAGGGCAACGGTGACGATAAAGGCCAGGAAAAACCAGTTCGCCACATAAATATGAGGTTCCTTCCGTTTCCATAGGGTCGCCAAAAAAACCAATAAATAGGCAACCCAGACGAAAGTTAGCCAGATGTCGACGTACCATTCCGGTTCGGCATATTCTTTGCTTTGCGTAACCCCCAGCAAATAACCGGACGCGGCCAGAACAATGAACATCTGATACCCCCAAAACACAAACCAGGGGGACCAGTTACCAGCCAGCCGGGCACCACTGGTGCGCTGGACAACGTAAAACGACGTCATAATCAAGACGTTGCCGCCAAAGGCAAAAATCACCGCTGAAGTATGTAACGGCCGTAACCTGCCAAAATTGGTCCAGGGCAGATCGAAGTTTAACACCGGAAATGCCAACTGGGAGGCAATGATTACGCCAACCAAAAACCCAACAATGCCCCAAAATGTTGAGGCGATGACGCCAGCGCGAACAACGCCGTCATTAAAACCTTCTGGTGTTTTCGGGGCGGCGGCCTTTGGTGCACCGGTGGTCGATTTTATCACCCAAAATCCGGCCAATATACTACCGACAAAAAACATCAAACCATGCACATACATGGCGGTATCCTGGGCATTGGCGGCAAGTATCAATCCGATGGCCGCGCAAAATCCGATTGGCAATGCAATAAGCCCCATAATTTTTAATCCCTTTTGGTTTATGGTCGCAGCTGGACCGTACGATCTTGAGCTGAGGTGCCAATAATCGTCGCTGGTTGCCGTTTTACGAGAAATCGCCAGGCAACGAATTGATCTAGGTCAATTATGATGGTGGAAAGACAAAGATTTTATCAGGATCCGGATTTCCGATCCCCCCAAACCATAACGCCCGAGAAAACCGTAAAAACCGAAACAACAAAGATAATGTAAATAAGTTCGCCTGTAGACATACTCTAAACCCTCCCGTCATAAAATCGGCTGGCGGATTTGGTAGCAGCAACTTAGGAATTAGACATTGATTCAGGTCAAAGGACCAATGATCACTCAGGATTTAAGGACTTCGCACTTTTGATTGGCGACGTCCGATTAAAACCCTTCGGCGATATCATTCATGGTTTCGCGTTGCTTGATTGTGATGGAGCGATCAGAATCCAGGGAAATAATACCGTTTTTACGCAGTCGGGTTATGGTCCGGCTTACGGTTTCCGTTGTCAGTCCCAGATAATCACCAATATCGTTTCTACTCATCGGCAATTTAACTGGATCCGCCGGTTCGTCGCGCCGTTGGGCGCGATCAGACAGCATCAATATGAACGACGCGATGCGTTCCATTGCGGTTTTGCGCCCAAGCATTAAAATTTGCTCCTGCGCCTCTACCAATTCAAAGCGCGCCATACCCAACAACCGTTTTTCCAGGCTCAGATGGGTATTCATGAGATGGTCCAGCTTGTGTTTTTCAAATCGACACAATGCAACTTGCGTTACCGCTTCGGCGCTGTAAATGTAATCGTCGCTGTTTGCCAGTCCGACAAAATCACCGGCAAACAGGAACCCTGTCACCTGACGGCGACCATCGGGAAGCAATTTATACAGTTTAAGACATCCGGAGGTTAAATTGTATACGTTGCGAGCCGGTTCACCTTCATCAAATAAGGTGTCTCCGGCGCTCAGGTCCCGGCGCGTGAGAATTGCATCCAATTCATCCAGGTCATCGGTTTTAAGCGCTGAGCAAACGGCCAGGTGGCGAACTTCGCAGGCCGCACATGGCGACAAACCCTGCTTTTTTCGAGGCAGGGCCCTGGATAGGATCGCGGTATTCGGCTTTTCTTCACGGGACATTGAATTTATCTCTACAAAGTTCAAATCACCTACCACAAACAGTATATCATACTTCGCCACATATTGTGCAAGGGCCCTACTGACAATAAGGTTGGATGGTCAGAAAGACAATCATTTGTGATTGTAAAATAGATTGACTTTCTGATTTGGATTTAATGCGCCATCAGCAGCGAAATTTTACCGGCTTTAAGCATTTCACGGGTAACCCCACCAAAAAGGCTTTCCCCGAGGGCACTGTGCCCGTAGGCACCCATAACCAACAATCCGGCCTTAAGGGCCAAACTGGTATCGACCAAATCGCTGGCAATCGTTTGATCGGAGGGTGTCAGTTGGCTGTGCTCGGCTTGGATACCGTGGCGAAGCAAATAACGGCTGATATCTTTGAGGCCGGTTCCCGGTTCCCGTTCGCCGATCGACACCAAATGGACCCGGCTGGCGCTAGCTAAAAATGGCAATGCCAAGCTGACACTGTGTGCCACCTCGCGCGACCCGTCCCAGGCGACAACCACCGGTGCCGGATTTTCTATTTTCAGTTCACCTGATATCACCAGCACCGGCCGGCCGGTATCAAATAAAGCTGATTCCAATTGCACCGAATCAACACCGCCGATCTGATCGGCCGCACTGGCCATGACAATCAGATCGAATAACCGTCCGCGACGGGCAAGATCACGGCCATCACTGCCGCTAAACAGGTTCCACGATACGGTTAAGCCGTTACGCAACAGGGTTTCTTTTGCGTCCGGTTCCACTGGCTTAATCCCGGCTCGTTGACAATAGGACTCCAGTGCCCCCTTGGCCCTGGATTTACGCGCATCCGATTCCGTTTTCATAATCTCGAATATTTCGGCGGCGGCAACAATGCCGCCGCCCATATCCATGGCTGGCAGCACGGTTTCGGCCGGCGTGACAATATGGAGGGCTTCCACATAGGCACCATAAACCCTGCCTATTTCAATGGCTGTTTTAATGACCGCGTCGCTGCCCGGGCCGCCGTCTATATAGGCCAGAATGGATCCGATTTGCGAGATCGCACAGCGTGTTTGCATAGGGTTTACCTTTTTTGTTCGTAGGCATGCGGAAATTTATTATTCTCACAACACAGACGGATTTGGCATTGATCTGCATCAATATACCGGCACTTGTTGGCTATTGATCCAGATCAATGCGCTTTCATTTGAACCGTGGGATTTTGATTTTGTTCAAAGGCAGATGAACACCTGACGATTGAGACATCGTTTATGGACACCTCCTTTAAGTCGGGGCAGTTGTGGTTTCTCCAGCACCACCCAGCTTAACCGACTTAATTGCCCGGTCCGCCACCCGACGGACCGGGCGTTTTTTCAAGGGTGCAGGTTTCCTCTCACACGACCCAACCCTTTACATTCACACTTTTTCCGGTGCCCCGCATGAAACAACAGTTAATCGACCGCTATGGCGCAGCAGTACCCAGATACACCAGTTACCCGACGGCGCCGCATTTCCACTCCGGCATTACGCCAAAAACCTACGAAACCTGGCTTCAAGCCCTTCCTGCATCCAGTTCCCTGTCGCTTTATCTACATGTTCCGTTTTGCCAGCGCATGTGCTGGTATTGTGGCTGTCACACAAAAATCACCCGCCGATATGAGCCCATATCCGAATATGCAAAACATCTGGCATTAGAAATCGGCCTGGTTGGGGACACATTGAACAACCGCCAGACGGTACAGCACATCCATTGGGGTGGCGGCACGCCAACGATCTTGTCTGCAGACGACTTTTCCGTCCTCATGGTTCGATTGCGAACCCAATTTCGCATTGCCCACAACGCAGAGATTGCCATTGAAATTGACCCCTGCACGATGACCCGCGACTTAGCTGTTAACCTGGCCAAATCCGGCGTCAATCGAGCAAGTTTGGGAGTACAGGACTTTAACAGCCATGTCCAAAAGGCGATTAACCGTTCCCAAACACTGGAACAGACAAAGGCCGTTGTCGGCTGGCTGAGAGATGCCGGCATCGCCCATATCAATCTTGATTTAATGTATGGATTACCAAATCAATCCGTCGCCGATGCCGTGCGCACGGCAGAACAGTCTTTGAGCCTACGGGCCGATCGTTATTCAGTGTTTGGTTATGCACATGTTCCCTGGATGAAAAAACATCAGAGACGGATCAATGAAACAGATCTTCCATCGGCGGCTGAACGCATGGCGCAATCACAGGCGATTGCCAAACACCTTCTGGGCAACGGGTATAGTGGCGTCGGTCTCGACCATTTTGCACGGCCCAATGATGCCATGTCACAGGCCTTAAAGGCGGGGAAACTGCACCGCAATTTCCAGGGGTATACCACCGATAGTGCATCGGCGTTAATCGGATTTGGAGTCTCGGCCATTGGTCGGTTGCCCCAGGGTTACGTACAGAACACATCCTCTGCACGCCTGTATATGACCGCCATAACCGATGGAAAATTGCCCACTGCCAGGGGCATTGCGCTTTCCGCCAAGGACAATTTGCGTCGGCAAATTATCGAACGGTTGATGTGTGACTTGTCAGCAGATTTGCCTGACCTGTGTGCACAATCGGCGACCGCCATTGACCAGTTCGCTGCAGAGCTGCAGCACTTAAAAACCATGGAAGCAGATGGTCTGGTCAGCCTGAACAAGGGCGTGATCTGCATTACCCATGCGGGACAACCTTTTGTACGCTCGATCTGTGCGGTTTTTGATCAGTTTTTGGACAGCGGCAAGGGCCACCATTCCTTGGCCGTATGAGTTGTCCTTCTATGATTTTGTACCCACTCACTTGCCATATCTCACGCCATTTTTTGGTTTTTCATAGGGGCCACTGACAGATGACTAAAACCAGAGGGGTTGCCGCCAGTCGATGGCAGGCCTTTTTTTCGAATGGGTTCCGACCGTTTTTTTTGTTCGCCAGCCTCTACGCCGTTTTGGGTATGGCCGCGTGGATGATCTGGATTGGCATCCACGCCCTGAATGGAGAGATCCGCAATCTGACCATCGCCATGCCCCCCCATTACTGGCATGCGCACGAAATGTTATATGGATATGGCGTCGCCGTCGTTGCCGGATTTTTTCTGACCGCCGTTCCCAACTGGACAAAAACCGGTGCCTTTCAAGGTTCGGCACTTGGTCTATTGGTTGTTTTGTGGATCCTCGGGCGTATCGCCATGTGGTTCTCTGGCCTGTTGCCAAATTGGCTTGTCGCCCTTTGTGATCTTGCCTTTATCCCGGCCTTGTTAATCACCGTCATAGGGGCCCTCGTGCATCGGGGCTCAAAGCGTAATTGGATCTTTTTTCCCATATTGGTGCTTCTTTTTGCGGGAAATGGTTTGGTCCATGGTGAGCAATTGGGTTGGTTCGACGATACACTTGTGAAGGGGCATCGGCTGGCCCTGGATACGATTATTCTCCTGATAACAATCCTTGGTGGGCGCGTTATCCCGGCGTTCACGACAAATACTCTGCGCAATGCAAAACCCCATAAAACCGTTACAACCTTGCCGGTTTCCCGCGGTCCCATAGAAATGGTGTCCATGGCCTCGGTGATTGGACTGTTAGCGGCGAACATCTTTGATGCGCCGTCGACCTGGATTGGCGGCATGGCGCTGCTGGCCGCCGCCGTGCATGCGGTGCGCCTGTCTGGTTGGCAAAGTTTACGAACTCTCGATACGCCCATCCTCTGGGTGCTGCATCTGGGATATCTATGGTTAATCATCGGTTTTGCCCTGATCGGCCTGTCTGAACTGACCGATTACATGTCACCAAATACGGCTTTGCATGCCTTAACCATTGGTGCTGTCGGGACCTTGACCGTTGGCGTCATGTCGCGTGCCGGTCTGGGACATACAGGCCGGCCGATTGTCGCCAGGAGGATCGTCGTTGCGGCATACATCTGTTTGTCCCTTGCCGCAGTGGTTCGTATTTCCGTATCGACCTTGCCCTTCGACTATTATAATTATTTACTGATGGGATCCGGGGTCTTGTGGATGGTTGGGTTTTGCTGTTTGGTTTGGGTTTATCTGCCGATCCTGACCACACCGCGCCTTGATTAATAGCGAAAAACGGGTACCCTGCCTGAGCTGCCCAAACCCATCTTCGACCTTACTCTCAGGCTTTTTGAACAATGCCGCGTATCTCTCTCATTCACGCGACACCCCTGGCGGTGCAACCGGTAAACAGGGCTTTCGCCGATGCATGGCCGGAAGCTGACATCTATAACCTGCTCGAAGATTCCCTGGCTCCGGATCTGGCCAGTAGCGGCCAGCTAACACCGGAAATGACCTCACGCTTCGAACGGCTCGCCCTTTACGCAAAGGACACCGGGGCAGAAGCCATCCTGTTTACCTGTTCGGCCTTTGGCCCGGCAATTGAAGCTGCGACTAAATCCGTCGCGCCGCTGCTTACCCTAAAACCCAATGAAGCGATGTTTCATGAAGCCATATCGACCTACCAGCGGGTCGGGATGGTCGCCACCTTCGGGCCAAGCCTTGCACCGATGGCGCGTGAGTTCAAACAAATGACAGAGGATTTACAATCGGCTGTGACCCTGGAGACAACTCTGGCGACCGGTGCCATGGAACAGCTCGCCTTAGGCAATTCGGACAGCCACAATCAAATGATTGCCGATGCCGCCAGGCGCCTGGCCCATTGCGACGCCATCATGCTGGCGCAATTTTCCATGGCCGAAGCGAAACCTGAAATCACAAAATTTTACGACCGGCCGATTTTGACCAGCCCGTCGAGCGCCATCGCCGCTTTACGGCGGAACCTCGCCTGACCAGTAAAAACCGGCCTTACCCGATCAGCGATGCGCTGTGCACAACCACATAGGTTCCGAGCGCCAGTGTCCATACACCGACGCCCCCCTGAACGGCCCGGTTGGCCCAGGTCAGCGCCTTCGCCGAATAACTCAGAGGCACGGCGATAACGGCCGATAGGGCGGCCATTCCAACAATCGAACCGACGCCAAATAAAACTACATAACTCAAACCGATAACCGGTGATTGCACCGTTTGCGTGGTCAGCACCAGCAACGCGGCGGACCCGGCCATACCGTGCATCATTCCCACCAATAGGGTACGGATTGGCAAACCACGGGGATGCCTATGCGCGTGGTTAATTTGGTCATGGGGTTTGGTTTCGCCGGCGTGGGAGTGGGCATGAAAATGTGCCCGGTCATCGCCATGGTTATGCAGATGGAAGTGAATTCGCTCACGAATGAGGCGAACCAGCAAATGCCCGCCCAACAGCACCAGGATGCCGCCAACTGCCATCTCCAGCCAACCCGACAGGTTATCGGATATTTCATAACCCAAAAATAGCGCGCCGCCGGCAAACAACATCAGGGTCACCGTATGGCCGAGCCCCCAAGCCGCCCCGTGAGATATGATTTTGCGGGTTGATGTCTGGCGCGCAGCGATTGCCGTTACGGCAGCCACATGATCGGCTTCAAGGGCGTGTTGCATGCCAATTAAAAGGCTGAGGGCGAGTATAGAGAGCATTAGCCTGATATATCCGTCGGCACGGGCTCTGTCCATAGATCACTGTGCGATCCCGGTAATCGGTTCACCATGTCCAGGTGGTTATGGGTAATACCGGTTGATTCTGCAAAACCGCTTTGTCCAAAACATCCCGTCGCATCAAACCGCTTTGGGTATCGATCTCGCTGACAACTCCGGCAGCGTTTGTCGCTGCGGCCCTTAACGCCTGACCTGCGGTTTCACCCATGGCAACATACCCGCTCAACGTGGAAATAAAGGCATCGCCTGCACCCGCCGTACCTTTGGGTTCTATTTTGACAGACGGACAATGATGTATGCCCTGGTCATCGGCCAAATAGGCGCCTTCGGTTCCATCGGTTACCAACACGCGACCGACTCCGGTTTTTCTGATTTCGACAAAAAATTCAGAAAGTTCCATATCAAATCCACCAAAGGACAACCCGCGGCGGATCAACCGGGGTTCATCCTTGCTTTGCGGATGGCGCAGGGGAGTCGACAGGTCGTCGTCGGCGCGGGCGATCAGCGCCGGAACCAGGGATTCTGCTTCGACCCGGTTAATTGCCAGTAAATCGATTTTTGTCAGGCTGTCTAAAAACGGTGAAGCCCGCGATGTCAATTGCCTGATCCCGGGATTAACCGCGACAAAAGCGCCCTGACCATGTCCGGCGTCGACAATCAGTGGAAAACAATCTGCCGATTTGTTACTCAGGTTGGTCACATAGACCAAATCAAAACCTGTGAATTTATCCGGTTCAACGTCACCGGGTTGCAGCAACGTATTGGTTCCGCGTTGGGTAAATATGGTTGCATTGCGATCATGCGACGAGATCATTACCGATGTCCCGGTGGGCATCTCATCGGTTCTCAATACGTGGGTTTGTTTGACCTTTTCCGCTGCCAAACAGGCCACAACCTTTTCGCCGCTGTCGTCGTTACCTATTTTGATCAACACCGTCACGTCTATCCCCAGCCGCGCCATGGCAACGCCGGCATTTACCGCGCCACCGCCGATATGACTGGTGATACTTTCCGTATCAATTTTGATGCCCTGCTCAAGCAACAGGAAAGACGACGTCGCGTTATGCATGGTCATCCGCTCGACGTTCCGGTCGGCAACCAGAACAATGGTATCGACAACCGCCGAGCCGACGCAAAGAGTGCGCATAAGGGTTTTCCTTTAAGTCATAAAAAGGGCGGCGTTTTGTGAAAAACGCCGCCGCAATAAAAAGCCCGCCTAGGCGGCCTGGGATTGTCGTTTTGGCGTCGCCCGCGGATCCTTGTACATAACGCCGTCTTTCATGATCATCAACAACTTGTCTTTGTCCTGCAGAATTGCCACATCCTTCAAAGGGTCGCCGTCAACCAGCAACAAATCCGCCAGGAACCCTTCTTTTACCTGGCCCAGCTCTTCGCCCATTCCCATGATTTGGCCGCCAAGCTTGGTCGCCGAAAGGATCGCATCCATGGACGACATTCCAATCAGCTTAACAAAATGTTCGATATCGCGTGCATCCGTGCCGTTGGGATTCCAGATCAGGCCGTAATCACCGCCCGGCAAAACACGAACACCGCGTTTATGCAGTTCGGCCATATTTTGCGCGCCGATTTCCAGCTCGTGTTTAACACCAGCGGCTTCAACCACTTTTGGCGTCAGGCCATATTCCGCCGCCTCATAGGTCGCCGCGTAGGTCACTCCCAAAGTCGGCGCAACAAACACATCGTCTTTATGGGCTTCCAGCAAGTCCATTGCCTCTTCGTCGATCATGGTTGCATGATAAATCACATCGACACCGTACTTCAGGCACAACTTCACAGACCCGGCACTTCTTGCGTGGGCCGCAAACCGGCGCCCATAACTGTGAACCACATGGGCAACAGCAGCCACTTCATCGTCGGTCATCACCGTATCCGTCGCTTTGCCCAGGGGCATCAGTTGATCGCCGGATGGATTGATCTTCAAAGTGTCGACACCATCGCGGGCACATTCCCGGGCGGCTTTTAAGTATTCGTCATGGCCGTCACAGACCAAACCAAAAGTTGACCGGTGTTGGTGCCGACGTCCGGCATCCCCCAGGTTGCCGGTTGGCGTCATCTCGGGGCTTGCTACCAGCATACGGGGGCCATCCATTATCCCGTTATTGATAAAATCACGAACCGCCACCTCAACCCGCGGTCGGGCCGACGCCGCACCAAAAAGACTGGTGAAGCCCTGTTCAAACAACACTTTGGTGCAGTGAGCCGTCCACAGGGTATGTTCTTCCGGCGGCATATCGCCAATATCTTCGAAGGAGGTAATGTCCGTAAAACTCGGATGGGCATGGGCTTCAACCATACCCGGCATTAAGGTGGCACCAGCGGCATCGACAACGTCCTGGCCCTCACGCGCAATAGAATTACCGTCGGTTGTTAGGGTTTTTATACGGTTACCCTGAATTTCGATTTCGCCGTCAAAGGGATCAGCGCCCGTACAATCCAAAACCCGCGCGTTGGTGATAATTGTGTTCGCCATAGCTCTTCCTTCTGTTAAATTCGCTTGCGTTACGCCAAGCAACTGGTTGCCTTTACCCTACCTTATTTAGGGGGCATTTTTCCAGATGTCTCTTGCCCCTCAGCCGTTTTTTCGGTGATTATTGATCCGCGGCATTTAAACAGGCTGCAGCGCCGATTAATCCGGCATGTTTGGACAGGACCAAATAGGTTGGCACATCTTTAACCATATGGGCGAGCCGTCCCTTTTGTTCAAACCGCGCGCGAAAATCAGATTTTCCGATTTGCTCGACAAGCCGAGGGGCAATACCGCCGGCAATATAAACCCCGCCGAGGGCGCCGAAAGTTAACGCCAAATCGCCGGCGACAGCGCCCAGGTAGGCCAGAAACAGATCCAGGGCTTTACGACAATTGGCACTGGTCCCGTCAATGGCGTCGGCGACAATTTGTGCTTCCGATTTTTCCCCGTCGGCTTCCGCCTGCAATTTATTCAGGGTCAGGTAGAGGTTTCGCAGACCGGCACCACAGAGAATTCGTTCCGCCGACACACGGCCATATTGTTGCAGGAGCAATTGGTGTACGGCCATCTCCAGATCTGACGCCGGTGACAGGCCCATGTGGCCGCCCTCCCCCTGGATAATGGTATATCCGCCGTTGCTGGGAACTGACGCCGCAACCCCAAGACCCGTTCCTGGACCGACAATCACTTTTGCTCGACCGGCAATGGGCGACTGTCCGCCCAACAACAATAACTGTTCGTTTTCAAAATACGGCAATGCCGACGCCTGGGCCTTAAAATCGTTCACCAACAATAATTGCTCCAGCCCCAGTTCGGTCCGGGTATTTTCAATGGAAAAGGACCAGTCACCATTGGTTAATCGCACATGATCGCCTTCGATGGGTCCGGCCAAGGCAATACAGGCACGGCGCGGCGGAACGATTTTTAATTCATCGACGAAGTGCCGGAAGGCACTGGTCAGATTGCCGAAATCCTTAACCTGTAGCGTCAGTGTCGTCACGATCGCCGTGGATCCGGCATCGACCAACGCAAATCGCGCATTTGTACCACCGATGTCAGCGACAATATGAGTAGTATTTGGTGACATGCGCAGAATATCCGACTTAAAGATAACGATTCACAATATTCTCAAAAAATTCCTGACGCCCTGATACCGGTTGTGGATCCAGGTTCTTTGCCAGAACCTGTGCTGATATCTCTTCCATGGTCATTTTACCAGACAGAATTTCCTGACCAAATTCATTACCCCATCCCTCGTAGCGTTTTTGACGGAGGGATTCCAGACTGCCATCTTCGATCATCTTGGCAGCAATCAACAGGCCGCGGGCACAAACATCCATTGCCCCAATGTGTCCATGAAACAAATCGTCGGGGGCGATGGATTGGCGCCGAAGTTTAGCGTCAAAGTTTACACCGCCGGTCGTAAAACCGCCGCCGCGCAGGATCACATATAAGGCCATGGCAACACCCGGAATAGAATTGGGAAACTGGTCCGTATCCCACAGGTTTTGCGGGTCCCCTCTGTTCATATCGATGCTGCCCAGTAACCCGATCGCCGACGCATAGGCCAATTCATGTTCAAAACTATGTCCCGCGAGGGTTGCATGATTGGCTTCAATATTCAAAAAAATCTCGCCTTCCAAACCATATTTTTGCAAGAACCCATGGACCGTGGCGCTGTCATAATCATATTGATGTTTTGTCGGTTCCTGGGGTTTTGGTTCGATCAGCAATGTTCCGCCAAAACCAATTTTTTGTTTGTGTTCCACCACCAGGTTCATGAAACAGCCCAATTGATCGGCTTCCTGTTTCAAATTGGTATTCAGCAACGTATCATATCCTTCGCGCCCGCCCCACATCACATAGTTTGCACCTCTCAGCCGATGGGTGGCTTCCAGGACATGTTTTACCTGTGCGACGGCATAGGCAAAGACTTCAGGGTCTGGGTTGGTGCCCGATCCCGCCATGAACCTGCGGTGGGAAAATAAATTCGCCGTACCCCATAATAAATCAACCCCGGTACGGTCAATCTGTTGTTCCATCAGACCGACCATACGGTCCAAATTGGTATTGCTTTCGGCCAGCGTCGCTCCCTCGGGGCGACGTCGCGATCATGGAAACAATAAAAAGGAACATCGAGTTTTTCAAAAAACTCGAAGGCGACTTTTAGTTTCAATTCGGCCATCGCCATGGGGTCGCCATCGCGCAGCCAGGGGCGGACAAAGGAGGCACCGCCAAACGGGTCCGTGCCGGGCCAGCAGAAGCTATGCCAATAACAAACGGCAAACCGCAAATGTTCCTGCATGGTTTTGCCCATGACAATTCGGTCCTTGTCTTACCACTTATAGGCAAAGGGATTGTCACTGTCTTGGCCTTCGAAGACAATCTTATCGACCGTTGTAAAATAGGTCATAGGCCGGTTCCCCTATTCAAAGATTAATTCTGTGAGCCAGAAAACAAGGGTTTCAGGGCGCCATAAAGCCGTCGGTATTCCGCCAATTTGGTTTGGTAGAGATCCCGCAAATCAGGATTGGGGACGATCACGCTCTCAACATCGGGCTGTATGCAAATGTCAATGGGCGCTTCATCGCTAACCGCCAGCCGCGCCAATCGAGCCGCCCCAAAGGCCGGGCCGACCTCGCCGTCTTTGTAGTAGGTCAGCCGCTGCCCGAGAGCGCTGGCGAGGATTTCCCCCCACAGCGGGCTGCGGGCACCGCCGCCAATGACCGACACCATCTCAATGTCCGCACCGGCTTCGATCAACGCGTCCTGACTATCGGCGAAGGCAAAGGCGACGCCTTCCAAAACCGCGCGGCCCAGCGCCGCCCGGTCATGCTCATGGGTCAACCCGAAAAACACGCCTTTCGCATTGGGATCGTTATGCGGTGTTCTCTCACCAGATAAATAGGGCAGGAACTGGGGTGTCGGTTTGTTAGCACCGGCCGCATCAATTTCGTCGATCAGAGCCGCTTCCGACGCCGCGCCGGTTAATTTTGCCACCCAGGTCAAACAACTCGCGGCACTGAGAATAACACTCATTTGATGCCAGACATTGGGTAAACAATGGCAAAAGGCGTGGACCGCACGTGCCGGACTTGGCGCATAGGCGGCATTGGCAACAAAATACACGCCTGAGGTCCCGAGCGACAGGAAAGCCCGGCCCGGCACCACCGTACCAACACCGACGGCACCGGCCGCATTATCGCCAGCCCCGCCGGCCACGACCACCCCTCTACGCATTCCCCAATGACCGGCCAGGGCATCGCGCAGTTCACCGGAACTCTCACTGCCTTCAATCAACCGAGGCATGTGGTTTTGGGTAAGACCGGTTGCCGACAACATGGCATCAGACCAGCAGCGTTTGGCCACATCCAGCCACAAGGTACCTGACGAATCCGACATTTCGGAAACATAACCGCCGGTCAGCCGGTAGCGAATATAATCTTTTGGCAACAGGACTTTGGCCGTCCGTGCAAAAATTTCCGGTTCGTTTTCAGCGACCCAAACGAGCTTTGGTGCGGTAAATCCGGCCATCGCCAAATTTCCCGATATGGTCCGGGAATTCGGTTCGCGACGTTCAATTTCCCGGCCGGCCGCCGCAGCGCGTCCATCATTCCAGAGAATACCCGGCCGCAAGGGGTCGCCATTTTTGCCGAGCAAAGTCGCGCCATGCATTTGCCCCGACAATCCCATCCCCTGAACGGCCGACAGCTCGCCTGGGCAAATTGTTTTTAAGTGCCCGACAACCGCTTCAACAGCCTGCCACCAATCTTCTGGATTTTGTTCGGACCACAGAGGCCGGGGACGCGAGACCGTGAGCGGCGCGGTGGCTTGCGCGATAATCTGCTGGTTTTCGTCGACCAGTACGGCTTTTACCCCGGAGGTTCCAATATCCAAACCCAAAAAGGTCATTTTATCACCTCACTTCACACCTTTTGCAGGCCACTGATCTTCAAAATCGTCATTGTCCGGCTGATACCTCGACCCATTGGCCGTTGTCCGAACTCGAACGAACTGCCGCTTCAATAAACACGACACCGCGTGCGCCGTCTTCCACAGACGGATAGGTTGTTGCCATGGAATTGGGGTCGCGATTTTCAAGCCGCGCAGAAATAACTTCTGCCACATCCGTATAAATATTCGCAAATCCCTCAAGATACCCCTCCGGATGGCCGGGCGGCACACGGCTCGCATGGCCGGCGATTTCGCCTGAACCGCTGCCGGCTCGGGTGATCAGCTGTGGCGGCTCGCCTAATTTTGTGAAATGCAAATAATTGGGGTCTTCCTGCGACCAGCTCAGTCCGGCCTGTTCTCCGTAAACCCGAATACGAAGGGCGTTTTCATTGCCGGGCGCAACCTGGCTTGACCACAACATGCCGCGGGCACCGCCCTGGTAACGCATAAGAATATGTACGTTGTCGTCCAATTGCCGCCCGTCGACAAATGTCGTCAGGTCGGCGGACAGGGATTCAAGTTCGAGATTGGTGATAAAATGCGCCAGATTGAAGGCGTGGGTTCCAATATCACCAATACATCCGCCAGCCCCCGAGCGCGCCGGGTCCGTCCGCCATTCCGCTTGTTTTTGCCCGGTGTCTTCAATTTTTGTCGACAACCAGTCCTGGGCATATTCGACCTGTATCACCCGAATTTTACCCAGGTCACCCTTTTTGACCATCTCGCGGGCCTGTCGAACCATTGGATAACCGGTATAATTGTGGGTCAATCCAAAAACCAAACCGGTCTCTTGGACCAGGGCAACCAAACCTGCCGCATCGGCTGAAGTGGTGGTCAGCGGCTTGTCACAAATCACATGAATTCCCGCTTCCAGGAACGCCTTGGCAGCAGCAAAATGCACGTGATTGGGAGTGACGATTGCAACCACATCAATACCGTCATCGCGGGCCGCCTCTGCAGCCGCCATTTCCCGGTAGGAACCGTACGCCCGGTCCGGTGCTATTCTCAACTCTTTGGCTGAGGCCCGGGCCCGTTCGGGATCTGACGACAGGGCACCGGCGACCAGCTCATATTTGTCATCCATCCGCGCCGCCAGGCGATGTACGGCACCGATGAAGGCACCTTGGCCACCGCCAACCATTCCCAATCGCAATCGGCGTCCCACTTGATTGCGTGTGTTTTCGTCAACGGCCATCGTACCCTCCCCCACCGTCTTGCATCGGCACTTCAGTTGATGCCAAGCATCTTCTTGTTAGCAGCTTCATCTGTGCCACCATCGGCAAAATCATCAAAAGCCTTGTCGGTGACACGGATAATGTGGTCGCGGACAAATTGTGAGCCTTCGCGTGCCCCATCTACCGGATGTTTCAGACAGCATTCCCATTCCACAACCGCCCATCCGTCATAGTCGTGGGCCGCCAGTTGGGAGAAAATACCGCCAAAGTCGATGGTCCCGTCACCCAGGGAACGAAAACGACCGGCCCTGTCAACCCAGGCCTGATAACCACCATAGACCCCTTGTTTCGGCGAACGGACAAATTCCGCATCCTTAACATGGAACATTTTTATCCGTTCATGGTAGTGCTCAATGAACCCCAGGTAGTCCAGTTGTTGCAGTTCAAAGTGACTTGGGTCGTACAAAATATTTGCCCGGGGATGATTGTTCACGCGCTCCAGAAACATCTCGAATGTAATGCCATCGTGCAGGTCTTCACCTGGGTGGATCTCGTAACAGACGTTGACCCCGGCCGCATCAAAGGCGTTGAGAATTGGTGTCCAGCGTCTTGCCAGTTCGTCAAAAGCCGTTTCCACCAGACCGGCCGGACGCTGCGGCCAGGGATATACGTACGGCCAGGCCAGAGCGCCGGAGAACGATGCATGGTCCGTAAGTCCCAGATTTTGCGACGCTTTTGCCGCCTTCATCATCTGGTCAATCGCCCATTCCGTGCGCGCCGCCGGGTTGCCACGCACTTCCGGCGCTGCAAATCCGTCGAAGGCCGTATCGTAGGCCGGGTGAACGGCAACCAGTTGTCCCTGAAGGTGGGTCGACAGCTCCGTCAGTTCAATACCTTCTGCGCCAAGCACCCCCTTCACTTCATCACAATAATCTTTGCTTTCTGCGGCCCGCGCCAAATCGAACAACCGTCCGTCCCAACTCGGCAATTGAATTCCGACGTAACCGGCATCGGCCATCCATATTGCGATGGATGGAAGTGTATGAAACGGTGCCTCATCACTCGCGAACTGTGCCAAAAAAATGGCGGGCCCCTTCATGGTCTTCATTAAATTACCCTCCCAATGTCCACTCGATGTTTATTCGATGTTTATTCGATTGCGTTTTTACCCAGAAGTAAAAATTCACCTGTAACCGTTGTTATTGAGGTTCTACATCATTTTGATGGAAACACACAATATTTATTTTCGCGATTTAATCAGCAACCCGCAACGAATTTGGTTGGTTTCAAAAAAATTCAATGATTACCTTTATCGCAATCTCGGAAAAAAGTCCATTATTTTAGCCACTTTTTATGATTGGTGACGACAATTAATTAAAACAGAAACTTTTTTTATTTTTTCTGCACCTATCAAGCTCGACGCATCTTTCCATCATTTTACGTCATTTTGACTTGTTTATTTAACCGGATGTTTATATAAGACTCCCACCCGCTTATCGACCGGGTTTCCTGATTGGATGATACTAGGCCGACAATGCAAGATGACGTCGTTTCTCCGGGCTCCCCTAAGCGCCCCCGCATTTCCGACATTGCGCGGGAGGCCGGCGTCAGTGTTGCCACTGTCGACCGGGTTATCCACGGCAGACCTGGCGTCAAAAAACACACAACCGCCCTGATTAAATCGATAATCAGCCAACTGGAATACGGCACCACGCCGGCGCACGGTCGGCACGTCCTGAAAAAACTCAACTTTGACGTTATTCTGCCGGTCGGCCCCAACACCTTCATGGACATGCTCGGCACAGAAATTGAAACCGCATTTGAGCCAATGAGTGAGAGGGGCGTCACCGTACGCCTGCACCGTATTGACCGTTTTGATCCACAGGCCCTTACCGACCATATTCGAACCATCGCGCCGGCAACGCACGGAATTGCGGTAGTCGCTGTCGAACACCCCATGGTCAGGGAAGCTGTAAACGAAGTTGCGAACTCCGGCATTCCGGTGGTTACCCTTGTTTCTGATCTGTCGACGTCACGACGGATCAGTTATGTCGGCATCGACAATCGCGCGGCGGGGCGAACGGCGGGCGCACTGATGGGGCGGATGGCACCGCCGGTCGATGGCAAGGTGATATTGGTCGCCGGCTGCTTTGGCCTTAACTATCGCGATCATGAAGAACGGGAAATGGGTTTTCAACGTGTTCTGACAGAGGGGTTTCCAAATTTGCGGATCGTCGAGCGATTGGAAAGCCACGACGATTTCCAGAAAACCTACCGCCAAACCAAAAACGCCTTGGAGCGCGATCCCGATATCATCGGAATTTATAACATAAGCAGCGGCAACCGCGGTGTCGGCGCGGCTTTGGAGGAAACAAATTGCGCCGGTAAAGTTCTCTTCATCGGTCACGAATTGACCCGTTATTCGCGCCAATATCTGGTCAACGGGACGATGGACGCGGTGATTGATCAATCACCGAGCAGTGAAGCCAAACGCACCGCGCAAATTCTTTATGACTTTCACGACCGACCAGACACAAACCCGACCTTTGACCCGATCCCGATCCAGATCTACTTACGCGAGAACCTGCCTTAAGCGTACGAACATTGAAAGGCTTCGACAAAAACCAACCGGGTGATAAAATCAGGGCGGGTAAATGTCAGGTAAAAATCAATGATTGCAGAAGCGTTGGCGTCCGTAAAAATTCTCGATTTTGGACTGCCGACTTTCGCAATTAGTGTTCTCCTTATCCTTTTGTTACGACAGGTAAGGGAAAATCTGTTTTGGCGCGCGACGATAACGCCATTGGCGTCAATCATCGGTAGTGGATTTCTGATCGTAGCGCCGCTACTGGGCAGAGTTGTTGGCGGGCTTGCGCCGTGGGCGATGGGGCTGATTGTGGTTATTGCCTACTTAATCGGATCGATAATTCGCTTCAATATCCGTTATGCGGTGCGACAACCGCAAAACCACACGGCATCATCCATCCCATCGATTTTGGACCACATTTCCAATCTTGGATTATTGGGAGCCTACGTAATCTCCGTCGCATTTTATCTCAGATTAATGTCAGCTTTTTTGTTGGACGGGCTGGATGCCTTATCTGAAACAAATGCAAACATCCTCACAACCGGTGTCCTTTTGTTTATCGGGCTCGTCGGATGGAGGCGCGGTTTGCATACACTTGAGCATCTTGAAGAATATTCGGTTTCGATCAAGCTGGCCATTATTGCTGCGTTTTTGCTTGGCCTCGGGTTTTACGGCTCATCAACGGGGTTGTGGCATAATGTCCCGGCCCGGCCGCCTGGGTCGCTTATGGAAACAGCTCGTTTGCTCGCCGGAACTCTGCTTGTCGTTCAGGGGTTTGAAACGTCACGTTATCTTGGACGTGAATACACATCAGAAATGCGGGTGCGCAGCATGCGCTTCGCACAAGGGCTGTCGACGCTGATTTACGTTGGGTTTGCGTTTCTGATCTTACCGTTGTTGCAGTTTATTCCCGACGGCCCCCTTGAAGAGACTGCAATCATAAATCTCTCCCAATACATTTCACCTGTTTTACCAGTGATGTTGGTAATCGCCGCGACAATGAGCCAGTTCAGTGCCGCCATTGCCGACACGCTTGGTGGCGGAGGGTTGGTTTACGAAGAAAGCCGGGGCAGATTTCCTTCGAAATACGGTTATCTTATTATTACCGTCTGTGCCGTCCTCCTGATCTGGAGCACAAGCATATTCGAGATTGTCGCCTATGCATCTCGCGCCTTTGCATTTTACTATTTCGTTCAAACCCTTATTGCTTTCCATACGGTCTCTCAATGGCAATATAGTGGGCGCAAATACCTCCTCCTTTCAGAGTTCGGCGTGATGTCAGGCTTTCTTTTATGGGTCACGGTTTACGCGATCCCGTTGGGGTGAGGTGGATGGAATTTAGAGCGTGTCTTCCCTAAACGGAACCACTGAGACAGCGCTTCCGGGTCTCCTACTAGGAAGGCGACGTGCGGCGATGCTGGCCCATCGCAAACGGAGCCTGACGCGGTTCAGGGGGCTGGACGCGTTGCCTTTGGTCGAATACGGGCCCCTCCCGCTGCGTCGAAAACACTTGACGATGCGCCCTCTGACCCTGACCATTTATATCAGGACCGGGAGAACCGCGCTACGCTAGGCGATGTAACGGTTAAGGTGCGAGGCGGTGCAGAAATTTACGCAGCAGGCAACAAGGCCCGAACATTTTTCATTAACACGCCGAAGTCAATGGGTTTACCCACATAAGCATTGCATCCGGCTTCGTGACCGGCATCCCGGTCACCCTGGGAATCATAGGCCGACAACGCGATGACCGGTGTATTTCGAGTTGACTCATTGTTCTTGAGAGCGGCGATCACATCCCAGCCGGTTTTTAACGGCAAACTCATATCCGTCACCACCAGATCCGGCAGATCTTCAAAGGCAAGGGCAAGCCCTTGCTGTCCATCATCTGCCACGCTCACCTGATGCCCATCATCTTCGAGGACTGTTACCAGCATTTTCTGGATGGAGACGTCATCATCAATAACGAGTACGTGGGCCATAGCAGTTGTTCCTAAAACAGGTGCGGGACGATGGGAGCTGTGGTTCCCGTTCCCACCTTAAAAGCATTGTACCTATAAACCGACTTAATTGTCAGTTGGATTTGTTTCTAAGAATAAACCGTCCATCAACCATATCAGCAAAAATATCATCTAACTCGGGATGGCTGATCGGTTCATCAAGTTCATCGTCATCGACAAGATTCTGCTCGGACACATAGGCCACATAGGGTGCCTTGTCGGGTGCCTCAGCGAACAAATGATAAAACGGCTGATCCTTTTTTGGGCGCGCGCTTTCCGGAATACTTTCGTACCATTCATCGGAATTCGCAAACACCGGATCGACATCAAATATAACACCACGAAACCCGAAAATTCGATGTTTTACCTGATTGCCAATTGGGTATTTTGCTTTGGCATTAACGCGCGGAAACGTGTCATCAACGGTAATTTCTTCGATGTCCATCTGAAGCCCTGTTTTCCTGTCCAAACCAAACGATACGCTAAAACGTTAATAGGGAGCAAGGCTCCCCATTACGTGACCAACATTGCCTAAACCCCGATAGGGGTACGGCCTGTTTTAGGCGGCTATGCCGCCAGAACGCCATACCGTCGTTTCCTTGCACGACGGGCAGACGCGCTCGCCGATATGGCTCGACATAAACTCATTATGACACATCAGGCACTTACGGTTTTTTTTAACGTGTTCTCTATCTGATTCCGGTTTTTTTGTATCTACGCGCCGCGACGCCATTACGCTGCCTCCTTCATAAGCAATTCATCTCCACTTCGATGCGTCAACAAAACTGCACCAAGCGATAAAAGTTCTTCCGCTTCATCCACATAACCGCGAGCAAGCTTCGGCGAAGCAGTTTCTGCTTTTCCGATAAGTTCCGCAGCTAAATCCATGATAAATCGGATCAGGTCCTTATTATACATACATATTGCTCCAAATTTCAAATTTGGCGTTTTTTACACCAATTTGATTTTGAATGCGACCTATTTTTTGTGCAGTGCAATAAATATATGTCAATTTCCTAATATTCTGTGGAAATATATGATTTTTAACCTATTATTTGAATATACAGATCTCCTGTAAGTTGTGAATTGTGGCATTTACGCCCGACTCGTAGGTTTCCCCCGCTGTATTCTGGGTGTCGCGGAAGCATCAAGGGCAACCTGCACCAATATGTCCAAATAGGCCTCCCGTTCCATGCGGTCGCCCAACAACGCATTGGGGGTCCCAGAGTGTTCCCTAAGGAAAATAAGGCGGATATCGTCCTCGCTCTTTTCTAGCATTTCTATCGGCCTGTCGCTTGGCATTCACCGTCTCCTTATGGTTATTTTTTGGCAGTTGGGAGAACTGTAAAAGCAACTCTTTAAGAGACTCTGAATCGAAATGGTTAATTTTTATTAGCCACTAAGCGCACGCGCATCCGCCCGTGGGCCACCGATTGACAGGCCTCAACAATAGCCGCCGCATTTATGCGGTAACTTTCATACAAGTCGACGGTGTCGCCGGATTGACCAAAATGTTCGACACCCAAACTTTCCGTTCGTTGACCGCGCACCGAACCCAGCCAGGCCAGAGTCGCTGGATGGCCATCAATTACCGTCACCAGACCCGCCTGACGAGCCAGTGGTGCCAATAGGCTTTCGACGTGAGACAGGGCATCATATTGACCCCGTTGACGGGCCTTTTGTGCGGCGTTCCAGCCGGCGTTCAAGCGATCCGCCGAGGTGATCGCCAACAGTCCAGCACCCGGGTGTCGATGCCGTATTTCCAGCCACGCCGCCAACGCTTCCGGCGCCATCACGCCCGTATAGGCGATGGCAAGATCGGCCCCCGGATCCGGTTCTTTCAACCAATAACCACCGGCCAATACGCCGTCTTTTTCCAACCCGCCCAGCACCCGGTTGGGTTGCTCCAGGGAACGCGTCGAAAGCCGTAAATAAACCGACCCTCCTTCAGAATCCCGCAACCAGGAAACATCCTGCTCGTCGCCGCCACTGCGTTGGATATAACTCAATGACCATTCCATTATCGTTGCCAGTTCGTCCGCGTAGGTTGGCTCGAAAGTCGCGAGACCGTCCTGCGCCATGCCGATGAGCGGGGTGGCAATGGACTGATGGGCGCCACCTTCCGGGGCCAGGGTTATGCCCGACGGTGTGGCAACCAGGATGAACCGGGCATCCTGGTAACAGGCATAATTCAGGGCGTCCAGACCGCGTGAAATAAACGGATCGTAGAGGGTGCCGACGGGCAGCAGACGGGCCCCAAACAGGGGTTCGGATAAACCCATGGCGGCGAGCATTAAAAACAGATTATTTTCGGCAATTCCAAGTTCCAGATGTTGTCCGGCTGGCGACTTTTCCCATTTTATTGGCGATGCAACTTTTTCAGAACGAAACGCATCTTTATGCGGTTCGCGTTGAAACAACCCCCGTTGATTTACCCATCCAGACAAATTTGTCGAAACGGTCACATCTGGACTGGTGGTCAGAATATGGGCCGACAATTCGTCGTCACGGCGCCCCAAGGCATGCATAATTTTGCCAAATGTCACTTGTGTCGACGTTTTTTTATCGCCGGGCGGTTCAATGGACGGGACCGGAATAGGTGCTGCGCGCGGTACGGGTCGTGGTCGTTGCCGAAACGGGACATCGGTCAAATAGGCATCGAGCAAATCCGGATCGACATCAAGACCGCTGTAGGGTTGCCATTCCGCGCCATCTTCGATGTTGTTGGCCCGTTTAAAAAGCGCCATCTGCTCCGGTGTCATCAGGCCGGCATGATTGTCTTTGTGACCGGCAAGAGGCAGCCCAAAACCTTTAATTGTATAGGCGACAAAACAGGTCGGTGTGTCGTCTTGACTTGCCAACTCAAACGCTTCCAGCACGCTTTCCATGTCATGCCCGCCCAAATTGGTCATGATTTTGTGGAGTTGATCATCGGAATAGCGTTTTAAAAACTGCGTGGCACCTTTGTTGTTCTGCAAATCCCGGTTCAAGTGTTCACGCCAGGCCGCACCACCTTGAAAGGTAATGGCGGAATAGAGGTCATTGGGGCAATCATCGATCCATTGCTGGATGGCTTTGCCACCTGTTCCCTCAAATGCCTCCAGTTGGTATTTTCCATACTTGATATTGATCACGTTCCAGCCAACGGTCTCGAAAAAACTTTTAATTTTTTGGAACAGATTGTCGTTAACCACGCCATCCAGGCTTTGCCGGTTATAATCGATCACCCACCACAAATTGCGGACATCGTGTTTCCAGCCTTCCAACAGGGCCTCATAAATATTTCCCTCGTCCAGTTCGGCATCGCCCATGATCGCAATCATGCGGGCCGGTTGCTGTTGGCTGACCAGTTTATGGCGCTGCACGTAATCCTGAATTAGCGATGCAAACAAAGTAACTCCGACGCCTAGGCCAACGGAGCCGGTTGAAAAATCGACATCATCGCAGTCCTTGGTCCGCGACGGATAGGACTGTGCGCCGCCCTTGCCTCTGAAATTTTGAATTTGCTGCAATTCCTGATTACCCAGAAGGTATTGAATGGCATGAAAGACCGGCGAGGCATGGGGTTTTACGGCGACCCGATCATGCGGCTGCAAAACATCAAAATAAAGCGCTGCCATGAGCGTCGCCACCGATGCACAGGAGGATTGATGGCCACCGACTTTTATGCCGTCTCGGCTTTCGCGTAAATGATTGGCATTGTGGATCATCCACGCGGAAAGCCACAGGATCTTCCGTTCCAATTCCCGAAGGATCGCCAGCTTTTCGGTCTTTGACCGGGCAACGGGCGGTTTGTTTGATGGGTGTAATATGGTTGTCATCCGCTAAGTCCTCACTAAAATTGTCAGCTATTCTAACAAATAAACCGATGGAAAATCCTTGCTATTAATGCCAATATTTGGCACTTAAACGCTATAAACTCGATAAAATCGGAGAATTTTTAACCATATATGCCAAATTCATCCCTGAACGAGATTGACATTCGAATTTTAAACCGCCTGCAGGCAAATGCCCGTTTAACCAATGTTGAATTGTCCGAACAAATTCATTTGTCCCAATCACCGTGCCTGCGCCGCGTCCGCAACTTAGAATCCAGCGGTGTGATTAAGGGTTACGTCGCCCTGGTAAATCAGAACGCAGTTGGTTTGCCAGTAAGCGTTTTTGTCAACGTACGGCTGGAAAAACAGGTGGAACAGGCGCTCGAAGTTTTTGAAGATGCCGTCCACCAGTGGCCGGAAGTTATGGAATGTTATTTGATGACCGGCGATTCCGATTACCTATTGCGGGTCGTTGCTTCGGACCTCGCCACCTATGAACGGTTTTTAATGGATAAACTCACAAAAGTCCCCAGCGTCGCCTCCATCAACTCCAGTTTTGCCCTTAAACAGGTCACCTACAAAACGGCACTGCCCATTATCTCCTAAAAATCGTCCCACCCCATTTCCACCAGTTTCTTTTGCCCTTCCACGAAGTGCAGGTCAGGATTATCGGTGACCAGTTCCAACATCGATATTCCCCTAAAACCGATTTCATCCAGGGTTGTGTGGAAGGCCGCAAAATCCACGTCACCCATACCGATGGGATCATGGCGCCAGGTATTTTTATGGGTGTCAGACAGGTGAACCAGCTTCAGCCTGTCCTTGACAATTTTTACGCCTTCACAGGGGTCTTCGCCAGCAAAGGGTGCATTGGCGACGTCGTAAATGGCTCCCACATCATCACGTCCCAGGGCATCGAGCGCGCCCATCACGTCTTCGGCGCGGGGAATCCAGGTGTTGGGCACATTTTCAACCAACAGGGTCACGCCCTGGCTGCTGGCCCGGTCTGCCAGTTTGTTCATGCCGTCGATAAACCATTCGGTCAGTTGATCTTTTGGAATTGGCCACAGGGGCATGGTTCGCCCCGGCACCAAAATACAATAGGGAATTTTCCAGTCGCCGCAGATGTCAACAAGGTTCGAGATGACGTCAATTGTAAAGGCCCGCATTTCCCGCGTTGAACTGACGATATTATTGTCAATGCCGGGAATATTTACGGATGTGATATGTAGGCCCGCATCGCGCAGATATTTCGGAATATCCCGGCGCTCCGCCGGGGTGATATCGGTTGCCCAAAAATGCGGTTGCGCGACCAACAGTTCGAACTCGCGAAACCCCATACCACCGAGGTGTATCAGGCAATCCAGGACGTCGCGTTTGTAAATATAGCTAAAAGTGTTGGCACCCAGTGTAAAACCACTCATTTTGCGTTTCCTTTCCGGTTCTTAAAACGTCAATGAACAATCGACCCAGCCACCATTGCCATTACTGGACTCCAGTGCCGCCTGCAAAAACCGCATTCCCCGGGCACCATCTTCAACGGTTGGAAAATCCAAAGCCAGGGGGTCGGCATCAGTCCCCGTGATTTTTGCCGCAATGGCTTCCGATGCGTCGTTATACAGATTGGCAAACGCTTCGTGAAAACCTTCCGGGTGGCCCGTCGGGATGCGGCTTGCCCGATGTGCCGCCTTACACAATCCGGGCAAGCCGCGGCTCAGAATACGGGCCGGCTCACCCTGAACCATATGTTTTAAATGATTGGGGAAATTCTGTTCCCATTCGAGGCCGCCGTTCGCGCCAAAAACCTTAATCCGCAGTATGTTTTCCGACCCGGATGCCGCCTGGGTGCACCAAAGTGTGCCACGGGCACCATTTTCCATGCGCAGAAGCATGCCGGCGTAGTCATCATTTTGACGTTCGGGCACGGTCGGTCCCACATCGGCCGCCAGTTTTGCCAGGGGCATTCCGGTTATATAGGTGAGCAATTGATGGGCGTGGGTTCCAATATCTCCCAATACCGCGGACGGGCCGCCGCGGGCCGGGTCTAACCGCCATTTCAGACGTTCAGGCGCGTTCGGTTCCACATAACTCGACAACTGACCCTGCGAATATTCGACATTGACCTGACGGATTTCACCCAACAGACCGTTCGCCACCATATCCCTGGCCTGGCGGACCATGGGGTAGCCGGAATAATTGTGGGTGAAACAAAAAACCACTCCGGCTTGTTTGACCCGATGGACCAATTCAATTGCATCTTCAACCGAGGTGGTCATCGGTTTATCACAAATGATGTGCAAACCCTTTTCCAGAACGGCTTTGCACTCCGGAAAATGCCGGTGATTGGGGGTCATGATTGCAACCGCATCAATCGAATCGCCACGCCGACCTTCGGCAGATAACATCTCCTCCAGGGTGCCATAGGCGCGGTCTTCAACAATGCCCGCCTGGACACCCTGTTCCCGGGCCCGCTGCGGGGTCGACGCCATAACCGACGCGACCACTTCAAACCGGTCATCGAGGCGGGCCGCCGTTCGGTGAACACCACCGATGAACGACGTGGCACCGCCACCAACAACGGCCAAACGCAGGCGTCGTCCTAATTTCGCCATAACGGGATTTGTAAAATCACCCACAGTCCACCTCCTCAGTTTGGTTTATTTTTGCTGTCGATTTGCGCGCCCAAGTGTTTTTAAGTGTTTTGCTGCGGGTCAAAAAAAGCTGCAAACGCCGACAATTGACCAACCGCCATGGGAACCCCACCGATGACTTTGCAGCCTTTCGCCCTTGCCGCGTCCATCAGTTCCGTATCGCGCACGGCAATGATATCAACGACGTCCATTTCGGGCATCAGTTTATCGACGTCAACGGGAACAGCATCTCCTTCATGCAGGCCCAAAGACGTGCAGTTGCAAATGATCTGGTAGCCCGTTGGGTCGGTGCCGGCAACCGCAACCTGAGCATTGGGCATCACCGCCGTGATGTCGGCAACCAATCTGGCGGCACGGGCCGTTGTCCGGTTATATACGCCGAGCCGGCTCACCCCGGCTTCCAGATAGGCAAAGGCAACGGCACGGGCCGCACCGCCAGCCCCCGCAATAAGAGCGCTGCGACCGTCCACGTCAATGCCGTTTTCCCTTTGACCGATTAACAAACCAACCCCATCAAACATTTCACCGACCAGGCGGTCGCCGTCAAATCGGACGGCGTTTACGGTGCCCGTCAAACGGGCGTTCGGTCCCAGTTCGTCGCATAATTTTGCCATCTGTTCCTTATGGGGGATGGTCAGATTGACACCCAGCAAATTGTCTATCTTTTGCAGGCCACGGACAGCGGCTTCGAGATTTTCCGGTCGCACGTGCATGGGTGTCAAAAACCAGTCGAGGCCGATTTTTTCGAATCCCGGGTTCATAAAAGACGGTGCCTTAACGTGATCGACCGGATGGGCGAGCAGTGCCAGGTATTTTGTTTTTCCAGACGGTTGTTGCATGGGTTTGCTTCCTATCCCTTAAACTTTGGATCCAAAATCCCTTTTACACCGGGATCGGTGACGAAAAGCGCCCCCGCCAACGGCGAGTTGCGTAGCTCGGTGGGGCTGAGCCCTTCCTTGCCGGTTGTTATATAAAGGGTATCCAGCTGCTCGCCGCCAAAACATACCATGGTAATATTTTTAACCGGCATAAGGATCTCCCGGTCCAGGGTCCCGTCAGGGGCGATGCGAAGGACCCGACCACCGAGATAACAGGCCGACCAATAATAGCCCTCGGCGTCGACCGTCGCGCCGTCGGGTCTGCCCTGTTCGAGTGTCGTTTCAAAAAAAATCCGACGGTTGCTGATTTCCCCGGTTTTGGGGTCAAAATCAAAGCGGAAAATTTTGCTGTTACGACTGTCTGACCAATACATGATTGTACCGTCGGGGCTGAAGGCCAACCCATTGGAAACCATCACATCGGCCGCCATGGCCCGGTGGCTCAGATCTTCATCAAGGCGATAAAGGACCCCGTCAAAGCGGCTTCTGGGTTCGTGCATTGTGCCCGCCCAAAACCGGCCCTGACGATCACAACGACCATCATTCAGTCGGTTATCGGGCAGATCCGGTTCAATTTTTGTGATGTAATCTGTAACCCCCGCCAGCAAATCGAGGAAGGCAAATCCACTGCCCATTGCGGCAACAAAACCGCCCTTTTCGCGCAGCGCAAAACAACACAACCGTTCCGGCATCTGCCATTGTTTGTGGGTCGCCGATTGCGGGTAAAACGCATTCATCGTGGTGCCGGCAATATCGGTGAAATACAGGGCGTTTTCGTCGGCCGCCCAAAGCGGGCACTCGCCGACACTTATGCCCGCGTTTAAGGCCAATTCAACAGGCATGCCAAACTCTCCATTTCCTTAGGGTCAGGACCCATTAATTTCATGCAATTCTATTTGTCCGTAAGCTTACGAATACAAGAAAACAAGCGCAAGGACATGCCGGGCATATTCGAGCCTTGTTTTCGCGGAAGGCGTGAGCTTACTGACAAACCCCTTGGGGCCGGGCGCTTTATCACTCTGGCTTCGTTGAAAAAACTTGAAAACCGTGGGGTTTCCTACGTCTTTCCGCCTAACCGATAGGATAAATCACTTCCGCAGAATGGATCAAATTAATGGGTCCCGACCCTAGGCGCAGCGGCGCAAAACGCGTCAGCCCTTTACGGCTCCCGCTGACATTCCACTAATCAGGAATTTCCTTACGGCCACGGAAAATACCAGTACAGGCAACATTACCATGGTTCCCCCAGCGGCAATTTTACCCCATTGCCACCCTTCATGATCGAGAAAATTGACGACCGCGACCGGTGCCGTTGTTGCCTCCGTACGTGTCAGAATCAAGGCAAAGAAAAAATCGTTCCAGGAATACAGGAAACACAGGATTGCCGTCGCCGCCAATCCTGGGCCGGACATCGGCAGAATGATTTTTGTGAATCCCTGCCACATGTTTGCACCATCGATCCAGGCGGCCTCTTCCAGGGTTCGGGGAATGGCGTCAAAAAACGAGCGCATCAACCAGATCACCAAAGACAGGTTGAAAGTCAGGTAAATCAGAATCAGGCCAAAAAGTGTGTCGTGCAAACCGATATACCGATAGGCCAGAAAATAGGGAATAGTGAAAGCAATCGGCGGTGCCATTCGACTGGCTAAAATAAACAGGCTTAACCGGCTCCCTGTTTTATAGGCCATGCGTGACAACGCATAAGCGCCCGGGACGCCAAACAACATGGCCGCGACCGTCGAACCAACACTGGTGACAAGTGAATTCCAGAAGGATTTTGGAAACTCGCCGTCCCACAGTCCCAGGTAGTGATCGAAGGTTGGCGCGAAAAACACCTTCGGTGGCCAGGCGAACATATCTGCTGAGGGTTTGAACGACATGATCAAAATCCAGACAAACGGGAACATCACGGCGGTCACCAGACAGGCAATCAGGATATATAACAGTATCCGTTCGCGTCGCAGGCGATGACGGTTGGCGGTGCGTAAAATTTGAACCTGATCAGTCAATGGGTTTCCCCCAGCCAACCAGACGAATGATGCCCCAACTGGCCAAAATTGTCGCAATAACAAGAGTTACTGTGATGGCGCTTGAATACCCGAGGTAAGAAAAATTAAACGCCTGCATAAAGGAATAATAATTGGTCACTTCGGTCAGGGAACCCGGACCGCCATCGGTCAGGATGTAAATCAATGGAAAAGCCTTGATGCTGTCAACAATGCGGAACAGGGCAGCGACGATAAGAACCCCCTTCAAATAAGGAATGGTCACGTACCAGGTCATTTGCCAGACGTTAGCACCATCAATTTTGGCGGCTTCAATATATTCTTCCGGCATCATTTGCAGAGCCGAGAGTATCATCAGCATGACAAAGGGGAACCACTCCCAGATATCGGCGATGATAATTGCCCATAAGGCCCAGTCCGGGTCGGTGATCAGGGCTGGCACCATAAACCCAAGGCCCTCAGCCGCCCAGTGAAAGGGACTGATATCGGGGGTATAAAGAACCTTCCAGATGATCGCCACAACAATCGGCGGCAACACCATGGGGATCAGAAAAACCGTCCGCAAGGCTTCCAGCAGCTTCGATTTAACATTCAGGAACAGGGCAAATAAAAACCCAAGGATCATCTGGATCAAAACCGTCCAGAAGGACAATTTGGCTTGCACCCACCAGGAATTATGCAAACGTTTGTCTTCCCAGATAATTTTGTATTGGCCCAGGGGTTTGGAAAAATCCCAACTTGTTTCCGGTCGGGTTAAATCAAGAGGAGTAAAACTGATGACGAATAAATAGATGGTCGGCGCCAAGGTGACGGCGATCAGGACCATAAAAGCTGGCCACAGGCAAAACCAATAAAACTTTTGGCGTAGGTCTTCTGGGTCCCGTTTTAGATTGGCAGCCATAAATTAAATTTTCCACCCGTGCAGGCGTTCCCACCAACCAAAGTCGACTTCAAAAACAAAAGGCATCAAGCTGAGGGAACAAAATAAGCATTCTGGGGGAACAAAATAAGCGTTCCGAGGGAACAAAATAGGCATTCCCTCAGCCTGAAACAGGGACCGACCTAAAGGTCGATCTTAACTCCAGATTTCTTCAAATCACCGACCGCTTCGGCTTGCGCCTGGGCCATGGACTCCATACCGGACTGCTGCTTGGTAGCCACCCGCTCGATGGCTTTATTCAACTTGTCGCCGATTTGCGGGAACTGCGGAACCGTCCGGTACTTCATGTAACCGGATTTTCCACCCAGTTTGAGAACTTCGAGGAAGATCGACGCGACGTCCTGTCCATTTAAGGTCATGGCTTCCTTGAAGGCTTCGCTGCTAATGATCGATTGCCGGCAAACACTGGGGTATCCGTGCTTTTCCACCAGGGTTTTGGTCATCTTTTTGCCAACCGCCCATTTGATGAATTCCCAGGCGGCCTTTTTGTTTTTGGACCCGACCGGAATACCAAATCCGTGGCTGTTGGACCCGGGGAAATTACCGGCAGGTCCGCCGGGCATGATCGAATAACGCACCGTATCCTTAACTTTGCTGTCCGGATCCTTGGCCAGGGGCACACCCCAGGTAATGGCTTGAGTGCGGATATTTGCACGGCCGTTTTTCTGGGTTTGCATCGCCTGGGAATCGGTGAACGACAAAATACCGGAAGGTCCGTACTTGGTTAACAAGTCGGCGTAATACTCGGCCGCTTTGCCCGCCTCCGGTGTATCCCATGTCGGTGTCAAATTGCCAGGCGGGTCTTTGAATACGCCGCCGCCGTGACCCATCAGATAGGGAATGAAATTCCAATGATGGAGTTTGTCTGCGGTAAAGGCCGCCATACGCTCCTGGCCATGGATGGCATCACAGACATCGACCAGTTCACTAAAGGTTGTTGGCATTTTTTTGCCGGCTTTTTCGATCAGATCAGCGCGCGACGCCATCATGATCATGGCACCCGCTTCCCACGGGAACGCATAGGGGTCGCCATTGGCGCCTGACATGGCTGCCATGGTACCGCCAACAAAATCTTTCCAGTCCCAATCGGGCGGGGTCATGTTTTCGTCATCGACGTAGGGGCGTAAATTCTCAACCCAATTGGCACCGATCCAACGCCCGGAGTAAATGAAAGTTACGTTGATTACGTCAAGAGCACTGCCTTTGGTTGACAGTTCCAGGTCTGTGCGCTGGTTGAAAACCGGAAAGGCATTGGTTACGAAATTTAATTTCATACCCGTCTGCTCTTCGAATTCCGGGAAATACCCTTTCAGATACTCAAAGAAGGTACTGGAGAAAGACGCGCCTTGCAGGGTGACGCCGGAAAATTCCTTCGCATAACCCGTTATCGCTGGAAACGCCATGCCACTTGCTGCCAATACTGACGCTGCGCCGGCGGTCTTGATTATCTTGCGGCGAGATATCCGGGACGTCGTACCGGTCACCGTTTTTTTGTCATCCGTACTCATCTGATTTCCTCCTGTTGGACTACGCCACCCTGAATTTAACGTCCCACTTATCTTTTATTATTTTGTGGGTCAGCCAAATCTGCTGACGTCTGACATAATAAAATCTTCTTTTATTCAATAACCAAACAAAGCATGGAACCTCGCAAGCTATTGTAATATTTCAACTGAGATGTTACTGTCCCGCCGAACAAACGTCAACCCGTCAATTGACGAATACGAGTGATATTTAATTAGAAAGTTGAAAGAGCTGTTAGGGAGAAATATGGCTGGAATTTTATTAGTTACCGGCGGATCACGCGGTATTGGTGCGGCAACCTGTCGGCGCGCCGCGAAAAACGGCTATCGGGTTGCGGTCAATTATCGTTCAGACAAGACGGCGGCAGACAAGTTGGTCCATGAACTGCTGGCCGGCGGTGCCACCGCCATATCCGTTCACGGCGATGTTGCAAATGAAGCGGATGTCATTGGGATGTTTGATCAGGTATCGGCTGAATTAGGCGTGCCAACGGCACTGGTAAATTCCGCCGGTGTTGGCGGTGCCCATATGGAAGTTGCCGAGTTCGAGTTACAAACCCTCGAACTTCTGATGCGGGTTAACGTTATCGGCACCATGCTGTGCTGTCGCGAAGCGGCAATACGCATGTCGACGGCCCGGGGCGGCACGGGCGGCGCAATTGTTAATGTTTCCTCCATGGCAGCGACCATTGGCGGGCGCCCCGGCAACAGTGCCTACGCGGCGTCGAAGGCCGCAGTCGATGCTTTTAGTGTGGGATTTGCCAAGGAAGTCGGTGCACAGGGCATTCGGGTGAACACCGTTCGTCCCGGCGTTACTTTGACAGATATGACCAGCACCGTTAGAGACAATGAAAGCGTTCGCAAAGCCATCGAAAGCACCATTGCCATGAACCGAACTGCCGAAGCCGAGGAAATGGCCAACCCAATCGTCTGGCTGTTATCCGACGAAGCTTCGTTCATATCCGGCGCCCGTTTGGACGCATCGGGCGGTGGATTTGTAATTGGTGCCAGCACTTCAGGAAAGTAGCAGGCGACGGTCGGAAAGCAGGAACCAAAAATATGGCCTCAGTTGAAATTAAAGGCGCATTCAAAAAATACGGCGAAACCCAGGTCCTTCACGGTGTCGACGTTGCCATCGACGACGGTGAATTTGTTGTCCTCGTCGGTCCGTCCGGATGTGGAAAATCGACCCTACTGCGGATGATTGCCGGGCTCGAATCGGTGACCGGGGGTGAAATTTATATTGGCGAGCGGGTTGTCAACTGGTTGCAGCCGAAGGAACGCGATATTGCCATGGTTTTTCAGAATTACGCCCTGTACCCACACATGACAGTTTCTGAGAACATGGGGTTCAGCCTCAAAATTCGAAGAATGGCGGAAGAGAAAATCAGCGGGCGAGTCGCCGATGCCAGCGGTATCTTAAGCCTCGAGGAATTGTTGCAACGGTTCCCACGCCAGCTGTCCGGCGGGCAAAGACAACGGGTCGCCATGGGGCGCGCCATTGTTCGCGCCCCGCAGGCCTTCCTGTTTGACGAACCGCTGTCCAACCTTGACGCCCGTCTGCGGGTTCAGATGCGCACGGAGATCAAAGCGTTGCACGCCCGTTTGGCAACGACATCCGTATATGTGACCCACGATCAGGTCGAAGCCATGACCATGGCTGACCGGATCGTTGTCATGAGCAATGGCAATGTCGAACAAATTGGTGCCCCCCTCGACGTCTACGACAATCCCGTAAATACATTTGTTGCCAGTTTTATTGGCTCGCCCGGCATTAATCTGATCCGTGGCACGGTTCGTCGAACGGCAGATAAAACCGCCGTGGAAACCGCCGACGGCATCCATCTTCCCCTCAAAAAAGATGCCCCCGTTGAAGACAGTCAACCGATTACCTATGGCATCCGGCCCGAACATATTGCCCTCGGCGATGGCGGGTTTATCGGCGAAGTCGAATTGATTGAACCGACTGGTGCGGAAACCCTGGTGTTTAGTCAACTGGGTGGCATTGAATTTTGTGCCCGGACCATGGAACGGACGGCGGTAAAACGCGGCGACTCAATTGGTTTTGTGCCGGATCTTGATCAGGTTTTACTATTCAACGCCGAGTCCGGGGCGCGGGTCTAATCGCTTGGTATTTTAACTGTCTTCAAACTCCAGCGCCTGGTGAATCAGCAGATCGTAGAGAAAACCAATCAGCAGCGGATTTTCGCAGTGGATCGGGTCCGATTGCAGGTCGAGGGCGGAACCTGCCATGAGCTGTTTAAGGATCGATACGAACTCCTCATCAACATATCGGTTTTGCCCGCAAAACCCCAGGTGAACGCCGCCCGATGCCGCCTGAGAGCAAACGAATTTTACATATTCCGGCTTCACCAGACGGCCGCCGTTTTTTAGCTGTTCATGAAACGCGGTTGTACTGATCGGCGTTCCATCTGGCGGATCATCATCAAATTCTGACAGTCCGGTATCGGCAAAAAAACCAACCAGCCAAGCTGTGAATTCTTCCGCCTCCACGTGTTTTGATAGCAGCGACCGCAATTCGCCAACGGACAAGGGGTCAATCTCCTGACCGGCGCTTTCCGGGCCCAGCCCGTCCCCCACATACCTGTGGTCTCTGGTCTCGTTCTGCGCCAGAAAGTAGCCGTAACTGGCAAACAACTGGGACAGTTTGGGACCCAAAAAGCCGACCGAAAACGTAAGTGCCGTTGCCACTGTGATGCCCTGATGGCCAAACCGGGGCGGGACATAGAGCACGTCGCCACACGTCGTCTCAATTTCAACGCCGGTAAAGTCCCGGTCGAGAATTTTCAGATCCGGATTTTCCAAATAACGGTCGTCGGCAATTTTATCATCACTGATTTTCCACTTTCGGATGCCCTGCCCCTGCACCAGGAAAACATGATAACTGTCCATATGCGGACCAACGGATCCGCCAGGTACTGACAGGCCGACCATAATGTCATCGATCATCCAGCGCGGTGCAAAATTGAAATAGGGCAGCAAGGCCGACGTGTTGGGATCATACTGCTCGACATTTTGAACCAGCAAACTCCAGTCGCTCTCCGGCAGGGCCGTCAGGATGTCCTCGGCAAACGGTCCAAAATCACAGGTCCAGTCCTGATACTTGCCGGCCGTCCGCACCAACCGCGCCGGCGGTCCGTCTTCCATGGCCAGCCCTGCCAGCTCGTCAACACCAATAAGACTGTCCATGATGGTCGCTGGAATTGCTTTGCGAACGACAAACGGCTGGCGGTTCCAATAGGTTCCATAAAACTCCACGGGGCTGGGCATGGCCGCGAGAATTGCAAGGGGATGTGGCATCGTTTTGTCCGGTCAGTGGCGCAATAAATAGGCCGGTTATGGCATTGCGCACGGAGCGAGGAAAGGCCGACCTTGCAAAAATAAAGATCGGTCAGACCAACGCAGGGTCGCCGTCGCTTAAAGGCCGCCTATGAGATCTGCGGCTTTTTCCGCAATCATGATCGTCGGTGCGTTGGTGTTGCCGGAAATCAGGGTCGGCATAATCGATGCGTCGACAACCCGCAAACCCTGGATGCCATGAACCCGAAGGGAACTGTCGACAACCGCCTCCGGGTCTGGTCCCATGCGACAGGTGCCAACCGGGTGGTACATGGTTGCAGCGGTTCGGCGCGCATAGTCCAGAATCTCATCATCCGTCTGCACCTGATCACCGGGGCGATGTTCAAGTTGCCGGTAGGGGTCAAAGGCCGGGGCCGTGGCTATGGTCCGCAACATTCGAATTCCGGCAATCATGGCGTCCCGATCGGTCTGCGCCGACAGGTAATTTGGTTTTATCGATGGGGCGACAAAAGGATCGGCGGATTTTACGATAATTTCGCCGCGACTTTCCGGTCGTGACTGATTGGTACAAAAGGTATAACCGGAAAATTGATCAACGACGCCCGGTCGCGCGACACTTAGCGGCATCATATGAAACTGTAAATCCGCCGTTGCCACCCGGTCATTGCTTTTTACAAATGCTCCGACGGAAGAGGGACCACCGGCCATCGGTCCGCCCCGCGAGTAAATAAATTTGCCGAGAATTTTTGCCTGACGCCAGTAGTTTTGCAAATCATCATTGATGGTGATCGGTGATTTGCATCGATAGACGACCTGCGCCTGCAGATGGTCCTGCAGGTTTTGGCCAACGGCTTTGACATGGCGAACGAGCTTTATCCCCAGCTTTTGCAGAACGGCACCATCGCCTATGCCGGACAATTGCAGCAGCTGTGGCGAATTGATGGTACCGCCGCACAGGATAATTTCCCGCCCCAGGGCTTCGGCGGGTCTACCGTCCTTTTGGTAGACCACACCAACGGCTATCGTGTTTTCAATGCGGATTTTTGATACCTGGGCATCCGTTATGACCTGTAAATTTGGCCGGCGGCGGGCTGGTTTCAAATAAGCCTGGGCGGTACTGGCGCGGCGGCCCTTGCGAGTGGTCATTTGATAATAACCGGCGCCATCCTGCTCGGGCCCATTAAAGTCATCTGTCGGCGGTATGCCAACCTGGCCAGCGGCGGCGACAAAGGCCTCCGACAGCTTATGATGATCGGGATAGTCTGAGACGGTCAGCGGCCCACCGCAGTGATGCAAATCATCTGATTTTGGTTTGTTTGTGGGGGCCTGGTTTTCGGATTTTTTGAAATAGGGTAAAACGTCATCCCAGCCCCATCCGCGATTTCCCAATTGGCGCCACTGGTCGTAGTCGTGGGCCTGGCCGCGAATATATATCATACCATTGATGGAACTGGTGCCGCCCAGGACCCGCCCGCGCGGCCACAAAATTTCCCTGTCCTGCATTCTGGGGTCCGGGTCCGTCTTGTAACCCCAGCCCAAATTGGCCTTATGAATGGTTTTAAAATAACCCACCGGAATATGTAACCAGGGGTCGCGGTCCTTGCAGCCCGCCTCGATCAGCAGAACCCGGGCACGGCCATTTTCCGACAGCCGATTGGCCAGCACACACCCGGCGGAACCGGCCCCTACAATTATAAAATCATAGGCGCTCATGGGGCCGTCATCGGTTCAGGTTCCGGCACCGGGGCATCCTGCCTTAGCAGGCCCTGGGCTTTTAAGTCCTGCCAAAATTCCACGGTTATGGGTTCATGGATTGCTGCCATATTGGCCCGCTGTTCGTCTGAATTCATTGCCCCGGGTATAACCGAAACGATGGCCGGGTGGGCCAGTGGAAACTGTAGTGCTGCGGCGATCAAGCTGACCCCATGGGTTTCGCAGACCGCCTGCAAACGGACGACCCGTTTGCCAATATGATCGGGTACATTCCCGTAGTCATATTTGGCACCGTCACCAAGACCCGTCGCCAATACACCTGAATTATAGGGCCCGCCCAAAACAATACTTATTTGCTTTTCAAGGCATTTTGGCAGCAGTGCATCCAGCGGTTCCTGCTCCAAAAGTGTATAACGTCCGGCCAGTAAAATGCAGTCAATGTCGGTGTCCCGGGCAAACCGCAGGGCGCGTTCCGTTTCGTTGATGCCGATCCCGATGGCTTTTATGGTGCCGGCTGATCTTAATCTTTCAAGCTCCGGATAACATCCTTCCAGGACTTCTCGGTACCGCTGATCAGCGGCCGCCGGGGTTCCGTGGGTGAAAACATCAACATCATGGATATAGAGAATATCAATCTCGCAGATACCCAAGCGCATCATCGATTGTTCCAGGGACCTGATTGTGCCCGCGGCGCTGTAATCAAATTGCGGTTGGAAGGGCAGTCCGCCGGGACGAAGGTCCGGCGGTGGCGACGCGGCATTCAACGGCTCCAGCCAGCGCCCGACCTTCGTCGACAGGACAAATTGATCGCGTGGCCGGTCGCGTAAAAATTGACCGAGCCGCAATTCACTTCGACCGTAGCCGTAATAGGGCGAGGTATCAAAATAGTTAACACCACCATCAGACGCCATTTGTAGGGTGGTCTGGACCTCGTGCTCGGAAATTACCCCCCGGAAGCCGCCAAGAGGTGCCGCGCCAAAGCCCAGTTGTGAGACCCGAATATCCGTCTCGGTGATCGCACGCAGGTTCACATTTGTCATAGCAAAACTCGAATCCAATTGAGTACTTAACTGAGATGTTATACAGTTTGTCTTGTTGTATGGGAAAATCGAAGTTATGTCAAAAGCGCAGGTTCCGATTTTAATTGGCAAATGGACGCAAAAACTTGAAAGGGCTTTTGATGAGTGATCAGGAATACTTACCGGATGAAACTGGCCTGAGCACATCGTCCCGCGCCGGTCGCTCCAAGCCGGTTTTACGCGATACGGCCTACCGCAGTTTTATGGAGTATTTGTTTTCTGGCCACCTCAAACCCGGCCTGCTGGTTTCGCAACGGGAACTGTGCGAATCCACGGGTTCGACAATTGGTGCCATGCGCGAGGCCCTGAAACGACTTGAAGCCGAAGATGTCATAACCCTCATTCCGCAGCGTGGTGTTATGGTCCGAGAACCCAGTGAGCGCGAATTAAACGATGTCTATGAGGTACGGAAAATTGTCGAGACCCATGCCATTCGCCAATACGCTCAATCCGGTGATCTGGAGTTAATTGCCACCGTCAAACAGCAAACTTTGGACGCCATGGCACGCAAGGCGGAAACCCGCGAACAAATTGCAGAAGTATCACGCGAACGCAGTTTAATAGATGACCGCCTGCATCAGATCATTGGTCAATCGATGGATAATCAGTCCCTCGACGATATCTATGATCGTCTCCGGATACCGGTGCGGGTGAGCCGCTTAAACGTCCAATTGCGGTTTGTCGATAGCCTTCCTGGCCTGCGTGAGCACTTGGATATTATCGCAGCTCTGGAAGTCCGCGATGGTGATGAAGCCAGTCGCCTTATGATGGACCACCTGGAAAAAGGCCGTCGCCGCGCGGTCGGCCTGGACTAATTGCAAGCGCACGATCACACCACCACATAGGTGCCAAAAATAGCGCTTGGGTTTTGATCCAAATCAAGGCCCCTGACCGCCGACGGTCCTAAAGTACTCACCATCACCCGACGGGGGTGACGGTTTTAAGATCCTTATGTGGGGGAGTACAATACATGGCCATTCGCGACATTTTAATTCACATGGACGATCAGCCTAGCAGCAAATCACGTCTCGATGCGGCCATCCAGATCGCCAAGCAACACGGTGCCCATCTAACCGGACTCTATGTAAAACCTTATTCTTCTATTCCCGGATACATGGATGTGCAAATTCCCGCCGACCTCATACAAATGCAGGAGGATCGATTGAATGAAGCGGCGCAGCTGGTGGAATCCACATTCACCCAGGCAACTGAGGCGGAAGGTGTCACATCCGAATGGCGCTGTCTGAAGGGGATGGCTTCTGAAATCATTTCCGACCACGGCCGTTACGCCGATCTTATTATTCTTGGACAACAAGACCCCGACCATCTCCCCTTGGGACCCCGCGACGACATTCCCGATCAGGTCGTCCTCTCGTCGGGTCGACCGGTATTGGTTATTCCCTATAATTTTGCTGGCGGGTCGATCGGAAAACAAATAATTATCGGCTGGGACCGGGGGCAAATGGCAACCCGCGCTTTACATGATGCGCTACCCTTTCTGCAACTGTCTGACCGTGTTTCCGTGATGACGGTCCAGCCCCGAAACAGGTCTAAAAACGATCACCATGCGCCAGGCGCTGACGTCGCCCATCACCTCGCCCGCCACGGAATCGCCGTTGAGGCAGACCACATAACCAATGATGGTATGGGGGTTGGTGACCACCTGCTGTCGCGGGCTGCGGACTTGGGTGCGGATTTGTTGGTAACGGGTGCCTATGGCCACTCCCGATGGCGCGAATTGGTATTAGGCGGTGTCACCCGCCAATTGCTGGATTCCATGCCGATACCGGTGTTGATGTCCCATTGAGTAGCGCCACAACTCAACGGCGACCCGGGTCTAATGATTAAGCCAGATGCAGGTCAGATCATCAGGTAAGGGATCCGGGGCCTGTTCATAAAAAATGGCGAGCAGGTCAGCCAAGGATTTGGCCGCCGACGGGTTTTGGCAACGCTCAACCAGTTTAACGATACCGTCCGTTTCCAGGGCCAAATCGTTATCCAGTTCCGTTTCCAGGAGGGCGTCGCTATACAAAAATAAATAGGACCCTTTGGGGAAATCGACGATGTGGTTTATATAGGTGGACCGAGGACGAATGCCTACGGGCAATCCACTGCCATCGCCGGTATTGATTTTGGCGTCATTGAGATTGCCGATAATAGGAGGCGGAGCTGCCGCCCCTGAATAGGTTAATCGGTTATGTTCGATGTCGACGACGGCATACAACATCGTACAATACTGTCCGAGCGGCATAACCGCGGCAATTTCTGCATTTATCGCTTCAATATATTCCGCCGGCGACAATGCGGGTGCGTCGATCCGGTCCATGACTGTATGCAAGCGAAAGGTATTCAGGGCTGCCGATACACCGTGGCCAGAAAAATCAACGATCAACAAACCAAACCGCGAATCGTCGATAACCTCAAGCGCCCAGGAATCGCCCCCCAGTTCCGACGAAGGTTTCGAATGGTTGGCCAACCCAACACCATACTGAGCTTCTATATAATCGATTTGGTTTTGCGTCGGCAGCAGATCCGACTGCATCTCCGCAGCGTACGACAGTTCCGTTGATAGTCGTGCGTGAAAACCGGAGAGTTGGGCAAAAAGAAGTTCCCGTTCAACAAGGTTCGTTACCCGTTCGACCAGAATATCTCCGTCAATGGGTTTCGATATCAAATTCGACGCGCCGGCACGTAAAATTTCGTTTCTTTCATCGCGGCTGTCGTGCCCGGTAACCACGAGCACGGGCAAATCCTTCAAGTCCTCAGATGCCCGTATTTTTTTCAGTGCCTGATGACCGTCCATAACGGGCATATTGATATCAAGAACCACGCAAGCTGGCAGCCGTTCGGCAATGCTTGTCAACGCCTCCGCACCATTTTCCGCAAACCGGATATTTTCGAACCCGGCGTTTTGCAGATAGGTCGCTAAATACAATCGGATCATTTCATCATCGTCAACAACCAGAATAGGTGACGAGGCCAGAGACTCTTTAATTTGTTGGTAAACATTCATAATTGTTTATTTGGCCTTTAAATCTTTCAGCGGTCATCGGAAGTCTGGCTGTTTGAAGCAAAGACAGGCGATCCATAGAGCGATTTTCCATGACCACTCAAAAAGCTGTCTGGTCATTGTGATGGGATATCACGAGAACCGGACTCCGTAGTTTGTAAGCTTAATAAGCGGCCCTGAGGGTCGCCTGTCGCGCCGTCCCGGTGCTTCAGGATCGTTGATCGATGCACATCCATTGCTTTCGCGTCGCTATTGCGCAGAACCGCTCAAAAGGCGATCCCATAGGTTAAGACATAATAGATTTAGGCCATGCGTTTAGATTTAGGCTATGCGTCGCAATCGATGGGAATATAGACGGCAGTTAACTCCTTCCTTTTGTTGATTTTTACGGACGGCTGGTCAATAGAAACTTGACCTCCCCGGTAAAAACCCTTTAACCCCATGGACAGGAAACCGGCATTGTAAGGCGCTTTCCGTCTGTGAACTTCTGTAGGGGAAAACTTAGCGTAGCTTCCCTTCTCTGCCAAAGGAATTCTCTATCCGCAAAATCTTTATTGTGTATTCAGACGCCGCCGCCGCGCGGTTTTGATTAAAGGGTTTCATCGGATTGGCTGTTACATCCCGGACAGGCCGAAACCAGACACAGCGGTGCCAACGAAAAATCATCAAGAGGAGCGTGCTTTGGAATATACCTACATTAAGTCTGAAGACATTTTGGAAGTGTCAATACTTGGCAAACTAACATTTCGGGACCAAAAGAAATTTCAGCAAATGATCGATGAATTGATAGCTGCCGCAGCCCTGAAATGGCGCATTGATTTGCGCCCAATACCCTACATCGATTCCGCTGGACTTGGCTTGTTATTGCGAATTAAAGATAACGCCGAACAGGCAGATATATCCGCATCGCTCCATCTACCCGAAAGTGGCCAGGTTCGTCACATGTTTAACATTTCGCATTTTGAAAAATTATTCACCGTTGAATAAAATTGCATGCAGCTGGTGAATTTCCTAAAATCAGTACTCGGCAGCCCCCTCGAGCAGAAAATCCAATGGTGACATCAATTTCTACGGACTACGAGTTTCGAAGCCCTGCAGATATTGTTGCAGTCATGGAAATCCTTTTGCAAAAATTTCCTTATTTAGAAAAGGCTGAAATGGCCATCTCGGAATTAATGGTCAACGCCATGGAGCATGGAAATCTGGAAATCAGCTACCAAGAAAAAACCGCCCTGTTAAAAACCAACACCGTAATGGATGAAGTTGACAATAGATTGAAAGATCCCCTGTACGGCGCACGCCGCGCGCTGCTTGAAGTCGAAGAATTTACCAACGAAACGTTTGTCTCTATCAGTGATGAAGGCCCGGGATTTATCTGGGCCGACTTTCTGGATCAGGATCTTTCAAAAAACAAAGGTCTGCATGGTCGCGGCATTTCACTGGCGCTCAGCCAATGCAAATCTCTGAACTACGTCGGCAGGGGAAATAAAGTGGTTGCAACTTTTTCCCGGCCCGATGCTTAAATTTCCATATCAAAAACAAACACGCCGTCGCGACCACCCTCAACCAGGGCAACCATTTCTGCGCCGGCCTTGCGATGATCCGGGTGGATCAGATAGGCATCCCGTGCCGCCAGGTCATCAAAATCCATAGCAAATCCGTCCTCATACCCCTGTGTCAGGCCCTCTGGACTGAGATTTGTCCCGAATGACGCAGCCCGTATTTCAGGTATGGTCTGGGTTAAGTTGGCCAACGCGCGGAACGCCGCCTGTTTGTCTCCGTCGCTGACGTCATTACGAAACTTCACAAAAACATAGTGGCGGATCATGGAATATCTCCTGAATTTCGCGGGTTCGAGGTGTGCGCAGGGTGCCGCCGTTTGGAGACTTCACCTTGCGACAGATTGCGATGGAACGCCTTTCCTATCATGGAATTCAATGGAATGAAAAGCCTGTGCGCAACGGCGATGGGCGACAGCAAAAAACATCTGTATATGGGTATTGGTTTCGATCCTCGACGGGGCCGGGCTGTCGCGTGATAACCCGGTCTTGCGCAACCCGTGTCAGGCGCTCCGCCGGTTTGGTCGGTCATTGAAAATAAGGCATATCGGAACTATCATGCTGACATTCATCGAGACACGATGGTTGTTTTTGTCAGATTTTTTGAGGTGGTAGTAATGACGGCTCTGCGCGACCAATCCAGTGCAAGGGTTCAACCCGGTGCAAGGGTCCAACCCGGTAATGACAATTTGTATGTAAATCGAGGTTTGCGTGATTACTTCAGTTACCGTGATTTGGGCATCGAAGATGCGTCTAGCGGTCGAATAGTTGCCCAGCTTAATCGAGCTAATTATGAACTGACAGAAGAGGGCGAATTGCATCACCATGTCCTTACCCATCAGATAAATTACGTTCTCAGTGGAACGGCGGTTATGAAATTTGAAGGGTCAGGCAAAATCAATTTGGCTGAAGGAACCTGTTTTTATATGCCGCCGAACATAAAACACACCTTTGTGTCGTGCTCTGGTGACTTCACAACAATGGAAATTTGCACACCGGCCGATTTTGGAACTGTTGAAGACGACCCGGCGACCTATGATGAAAACAGCAAATTGCCACAACCGTTATTCGTCCAGTCGGCGGCGCAGGGCCGGTATGTGAAACAGGGACTAAGGAGTTACTTCAGCTACCGGGATCTCGGCATTTCAGAAATTACCGACGGTGCCATTCTCGCCCAGGTCATTCGGGCCGAAGGGCCTGTATCGGACGCCAGCGGACAGCACTACCATGTGCTTGATGATCAGTTTGTTTATGTCCTGAGCGGCTGGGCCGATGTCCAGTTCGAGGGACAAGCGCCCGTTCGCGTTGACACGGGCACCTGTTTCTATCAACCGTCGCAAATAAAACATACTTTTTTGGCCTGCTCAGGCGATTTTGAAGCCCTTGAGGTTTGTTTGCCAGCCGATTTTGAAACCCATGAGGTTTAAATTCACCTTCGATTAAAACAAATATTGACTAATAAATACAAATTTTTTAGGCTTGAACTACAGATATCCCGTTTTCCGGTCTCATCCCTACAGGCGTAAGGCACAATTTAGCGATCTTATGAATGATACAAAATCAAGTGCATCAGCCGTTTCAAAAGACTGGAAGCTGAGTGACCAGGTGTACGAGCGCATTTTGGCGAAGATTGTCGACGGCGAATATCTTGAAAATTCCAAACTGCCGACCGAAGTAGAACTTTCAAAACAGTTACAAGTCTCCAGGCCGGTTCTGCGCCAGGCCCTGGCACGTCTGCGCCAGGACGAGGTCATCTCTTCACGCCAGGGTTCGGGCAGTTATGTAACGCGCCGCCCGGCGCCGCAAATGCTTGAATTTGCACCTGTTGGATCGATTGCCGATATTCAGCGATGTTTTGAGTTTCGAACTGCCATCGAAGGGGCGGCGGCGGCCCTGGCCGCAGAACGCAGATCCGACGTCCACCTCGCTAAAATCGAATCCGCTCTAAAAGCTTTGGATCACTCCATCAAAACCGGCGAACTGGGTGTCGAAGCCGATGAGCAGTTTCATGCGGCAATTGCTGAAGCGACAGAAAATCAATTTTTTGTCTCGACGCGGACGTCGATGCTGACCCATATTCAATTTGGCATGAACCTGACACGCAATCTTTCGCGCAGTCAAACAATGGAACGAATGGAACGGGTACAATCCGAACACGAACGGATTTTCGAAGCCATCCGGGACCAGGATCCAGGTCAAGCCCGTTCCAACATGGAATTGCATATCACCAATGCCCGCTTACGGGTTTTCGAAGGATAACTGACAGTGAAGGTCACAGCCGTTGAAACGGTCCAAACCCCGCGTTATTCAAACCTCTTGTGGGTCCGCCTTCACACCGATGATGGTCCCGTCGGTTTAGGCGAAACTTTCCGTAATCCCGAAGCCATCGTTTCCTACATTCATGAAACCTGCGCCCCCTATTTGCTTGGCCGCGATCCGCTGCGGATTAATGAGCACGCCGACACAATGATGAACTGGACGTCAAATCGATATATTGGATATCCAACGCGGTCGGTTGAAATTCGCGGCAACTCGGCGGTAGACATTGCCTTGTGGGACCTGAAGGCTAAAGCCGCAGGACTGAAGCTGGTCGATCTGCTGGGCGGCCAATGCCGGGACTCTATTGCGGTTTACAACACCTGCGCCGGGCAGGGTTATAACTGGAATTCAAACAGCCTCGCGCGTTTGGTATCCGCCGGCGGAGAAAGTCGGGCCGACCCCATTGTCCCCGATGATCTGGAAGCTCAAATCAACCGCCCCGGTGAATTGGCCCAGAGCCTGCTCGACGATGGCATCACGGCGATGAAAGTTTGGCCTTTCGACGAAGCCGCCTATGAGACAAAGGGCCAGCGCATATCGGCTGAACGCATGAAAGAAGCCCTCGGTCGGTTGCAATCGATCCGATCGGCTATTGGCGATAAAATGGATATTATGCTCGAATATCATGCGCTCTGGCAGATGGCACCGGCCTTAAAAATCGCTCGCCATGTGGATGAATTTGAAGTCTTTTGGCATGAGGATCCGCTCAATATGGCTCAGATCCAGGATTTGGCCGAATATCGGGCCCGCGCAGTTGCCCCTGTTGCCGGCAGCGAAGCCCTGGGAACGGCCATCTGGTATCGTGATGCGCTGGCCGCAAATGCCATTGATTACATGCATTATGACATCGCCTGGGTCGGTGGCATTTCCGAAGCCCTGCGGATTGCCGGATTGGCACACGCCCATAACCGTATGATGTGTCCGCACGATTGCACGGGACCGGTAACCTGGGTCGCCAACCTGCATATGAGTCTGGCCTTTCCGTCGGCCCTGATCCTGGAAAGTGTGCGCGCCTTTTATTTAGGGTTTTATCGGGAACTGGTCACCCATCTGCCGACCATAAAACAAGGCCAGGCGTTTCCCATGACCGATCCTGGTTTGGGAACTGAACTTCATCCCGCCCTGCTTGAAGCCGAAGACACGATCTTTAGAACGACGACCCTTGCCGACCTATAACGGCGCGCCACAAAATTCGTTTTTTTTGAAACTATGGAGAAGATGATGACAATCAATCGACTGCTGATTACCGGTGCCGGAGGAAACCTCGGCCAGGTTGCACGACAACACTTTGGTGGGAAATACCCACACATTCGCCTGTCGGATCGGGCGGATATGGGGGCGGCCGGACCTGGCGAAGAAATCGTACAATGTGACTTGACGGAACGCGATACGGTCAGCCAAATGCTCGACGGCGTTGATGCGGTCATTCACCTGGGCGGCCAGCCCGACGAAGCCGATTGGGATACGGTGATCAATTCCAACCTGATCGGCGCCATTAATGTTTATGAAGGGGCGCTTAAGGCGGGTACGGATCGTATTCTGTTTGCCAGCTCCAACCACGCCATCGGTATGCATGACCGGGCCCGGACCATTGACCATACCTGTGAAGCGCGGCCCGATACCCGCTATGGATTATCGAAGGCGTTCGGTGAGGACCTGGGGCGCCTGTATGCCTATAAACATGGTATCCGTTGCATGAACCTGAGAATTGGATCCTGTTTCCCAAAACCCTTTGACGCCCGCTCGCTCAGCACCTGGTTATCCTTTCGGGATTTTTGCCAGCTTCTGGAAATCGGTCTGACTGCCGACTATCAGTTTGAGATTGTTTATGGGGTTTCCGACAATCCCACCTCCTGGTGGGACAATTCAAATGCCGAACGATTGGGATATAAACCGCAGGATACGGCCGAGGATTATCGTGCCGAATTTGCTCACATGACGTTTTATGACCCGGTCGGTGAAAGTTTGCAGGGGGGGATGTTTTCCGCCAAAGAGTTTACCGGTGATTTAAACAGCCTGTTGGTAAAGAAACCCGACGGTTAAGAAACCCGATGGTAAAGAAACCCGTTGACTAAGCGACAGACCCGCAAAAAACGGTCTTTGGCGGTCCTGGTTATCCCCGGTAGGTGGGGAACGGGACGCCCTTGACCCCAGGCACCTGCAGGGCAAACAAACCACCGGCATTTGGTTGCTGGTCGTGGCTTCCCGGGGTGATGTTGTTTTGCCCAATTGAGGTGACGTAGAGCGTGCCAAAGTCGGTGCCGCCAAAGGCGATACGGGTTGGTTTTTCGACCGGCATGGCAATTTCCATATCGACCTTGCCGGCCGGCGTAATCCGCACCAGTTGCCAGCCGGAAACCCCGGCCATCCAGTAACATCCGTCGGCATCAACGGCCCCACCGTCCGGGCGACTCGGCACCTCACGGCAGTCGAAAAAAACCCTTTTGTTTGACCAGGCCCCGTCGTCTAGGTCGTAATCATAGGCCCAGATGGTTTGCACCCAAGGTGCGCTGTCCGAAACGTAAGCCGTTGTCCCGTCTGGCGAAAAGGTTAAGCCGTTGATGACAAAATACCCATCGTTAATCAGTGTTACCCGGTGTTCCTTATCCAGGCAATAGAGCTTCCCCTTTGGCCCGGCCTGATGATCGGGACCGGCCAGGGGCATGGTGCCGGCCAACAGTCGGCCTCGGGCATCGACGGTGCCGTCATTAAACCGGTTTGTCGTAATTTCGGCTTCCGTATTGGCGATGAGTGACAGCTTTTCCGTGGAAAAATCAAAATCATAAAACCCACCGGTCAGTGCGACGACGGCACCACCGCCGTGTTTGAGCGCAAAACATCCGATCGGACAGCCCATATCCCAGACTTTGTTGGTTCCGGTCTCGGGATCAAAACGACAAAACAATCCGGCCGGAATGTCGACCCAATACAGAACCTGCTCGGTCGCCGACCAGATGGCCCCCTCGCCGGTGTAGGCGCCAAAATCACGCACACAGGTGACATCTCTTGTTATCATTTATCTCTCATGTGATCTGTAACCCGGATCCGGGCCCGATGAATATGGTAACGCATGGCAAGATCGGCAGCCGCCGCGTCGCCGGTGGCGATGGCCTCATAAATCGCTCGGTGTTCTTCGCGAATTCTCCGAATACGATCCGCTGTTCCGCCTTTGGTTATTTGCAGGGCAACCTGCATACCGGACTTGATGGCCGAGTTTAAGGAGCCCAGAATACTCACAAAAAAATCGTTCCCCGTTGCCTTGGCAACGGCCATATGAAAATCAAAATCGGCTTTATCCGCCAAACCTTCGCCACCGATTTCCGCCTCCAGGGCGAGCAGTGATTTTTTAATGTTTTCGACGTCCTCTGCCGTCGCCCGCACTGCCGCAAGACCGGCTGCGGTGCCTTCGAAGGGAAGACGTGCCTCGAAACAGCGAAGCAATCCAGCCACATCAGAGGGTTCGGCAAACTGGATCAAACCTTCCGGCGGACGCGCCTTTACAAAGGAGCCAACGCCTTGCCGTGAAAAGACCAATCCATCAGCCTGTAACCGCAACAGGGCTTCTCGGATAACCGGTCGGGAAACACCGAAGGCACGGGAAATTTCATTTTCCGAAGGCAATTTATCGCCCTCTTTCAATTCCCCGTCGACGATCTTCTCAAGCAATTGACCATAAAGTTGATCAGCAAGCCGCTTACCCTTTTGAATATTAAGGTGCAGATCAACCACTGAGCTAACCGGTTAATAGGTTTGGCAAGGTGAGCGATATGGCTGGAATGAAGGTTGTCATCATCAGGGCGATTAAGATCGCCGCATAAAACGGCCAAATGGTTTTCACGGCCTTTTCAATAGGCACCTTGCCGACCGCACAGCCGACAAACAAGCAGGCGCCGACGGGAGGCGTGCACAAACCGAGACCCAGGTTCATCATCAAAATCATACCAAACTGTAACGGGTCGACACCGATGGCCACGGCGACGGGTAAAAAGATAGGCGTACAAATCAGGATCAGTGCCGCCATATCCATTATCATCCCGAGGATCAACAACATGCAATTGATCATCAAAAGAATTACAATGGGATTGTCAGAGACACCGTTCATAAATTCGATCATCCGCGACGGCACCTGGAAGAACGTCAGCATATAGGCAAATGCTGCCGCGCTAGCGACCAGAATCATGACCATGGATGTTGTCCGAACCGAACTGACGACGGCTGTTTTAAAGCTTTCCCAGGTCAATGCCCGATAAACAACGATGGTCACGACAAAGGCGTAAAGGGTTCCAAAAGCCCCGGATTCCGTGACCGTGAAGATGCCGCTCAAAACGCCGCCAACAATGATCACCGCCGTAAATAAACCGGGCAACGCTGCGATGAAGTGCATCAGGAGAGCGGTAAAACCCGGAAACACTTCTGCCTTATAACCTCTTTTGACAGCGATCACGTAGGCAGCGACCGCCAAACACAAACACATGACGACGCCTGGGACAACGCCTGACAGAAATAATTTGGAGATCGAGACCCCACCGCCCGTGGCAACGGCAAACAGGATCATATTATGGCTCGGCGGGATCATGATGCCGGCAATGGATGAGGTGACAGTCACATTGACCGCATAGTCATCGTCATAGCCTTTCTCTTTCATGACGGGAATGAGGATTGATCCCAAGGCGGATATATCCGCCACCGCCGATCCGGAAATCCCACCAAACAGCATCGATGAAAAAACGTTTACGATCCCCAACCCACCGCGCAGGGCACCCACCGCCGACGATGCGAACCGCACCAGACGAATTGCGATTCCGCCATGGAACATCAGTTCTCCGGCAAATATGAAAAATGGAATTGCCATTAGCGAGAAGACACTGATTCCGGAAACAATCCGCTGAAAGGCAATGATCAGCGGCAAACCTTCATAGGCAAAAGCCGAGACCGCAGCAATTCCCAGCGCAAAGGCGACGGGAATGCCAATGACAACACCGGTTGCAAACACTCCCATTAAAATCAACAGACCCATAGAATTAAGACCTTCGTACTACTCGGTAATGTCAGATATTTCTTCTATTCCCTTGAAGAAATTTATGAGGTGACCGATGGAATAAAGCAGCGTAAACCCGCCGCACAACATGATCGGAACCGCCCGCAAACCCTCCGGCAGGTGGATCAAAGGGATTTCTGTGCTCCACTTGAAGACCGCCAGATCATAGCTGTTGACCATCATTACATAACCAAAAACGGCTAATGCGATATGCGACATGAACTCGAAGGTGCGGCGAACCGGGCGTGGCGCGATGTCCTTGAAAAACGAAACACCTAAGTGGGTATTTTTGTGGATGCCGACAGACGCGCCGACAAAACCAATGAGGACCACCAGCAGGAGCGAGACCTGTTCAACCCAGGTTGGCGTGGCGTTCAATACATAACGGCCATAGACAAGCCATCCAAAGATCACTGTCAAGACCACCATGGCAACACCAGTAACAACGGTACTGATATCACTGAGAATATCTAAAAATTTATCAAATAACGATTTTTCGGCGATTGGATTTTCTTCGGACATGGTGCCTCCCGGATCAAAAACCTATTAATCTTGAAGTCGAAAGAAAAGAATGACCATCGGTGCAATATCGAAATTGCCCCCGATGGCCATTTCAGGGAGGCGCTTATTTGGTGTTTTTGATCAGATTAACCAAAGGCACCAGATCTGGATTTGCTGCCAGGTATTTTTCGTGTACCGGCTCCATGGCAGACATGAAAGCGTCTTTGTTGGGAATTTCATTAAATTTAACGCCAGCCTTCATAACCTTCTCACGGCTTGAAATGGCGCGCTTTTCCCACAGCTCACGCTGCAGTACAGCTGATTCGCGGGCGGCGTCTTTGACGGCCTTTTGATCGGCGGCAGACAGGTCGTTATAGGCTTTTGCGTTGACGCAAACGCACTCGGGAATGATCAGATGCTGGGACAGGGAATAATATCCGGCAACTTCGAAGTGGCCGGTAGATTCGTAAGACGGCCAATTGTTCTCGGCACCGTCAACAACACCTGTTTTCAAGGACTGATAAACTTCGGAGAAAGCCATCGGTGAAGGGTTGCCGCCGAGGGCTGCAATCATACCGGAGTACAAATCATTGTTCATCACCCGAACTTTCAAACCCTTAACATCAGCCGGTTCCATAATCGGCTTTTTGGAGTTGTAGAAGGAGCGCGCTCCTGAATCGTACCAAGCCAAAGCAATGAGACCGATCTTCGCCATTCCGGCACTAATCTTGTCGCCCGCTTCACCATCTAAGGCGCGGTGCATATGGCCCATGTCTTTAAATATAAAAGGCAGCGATACAACATTTGCTTCTGCCGCCATGGGGCCGATCGGGCCTAAGTTAAAGTTGCCAATGGCCAGTCCACCGATGCGAACCTGTTCAATCGCATCTGGCTGACTGCCAAGAACGCCGGAATGGAACATTTTCACGGTCACATTGCCGCCGGTTTTCGCGTCAACCAGTTCAGCGAACTTATCCATGGCGACGGTATTCGGATAGTCAGGCTTATGGATGTTCCAGCCTCGCCATTCGACGGCTTGCGCCGAAACCGACAAACCCGCAACAAATGCTGTCGCCGCGATGGAAAGTGCGGCTTTCTTTAGATAATTCATATCATAACTCCCTGTATAGACATGCGGTTGCATGAATTGTTTGTAAAAAATCCAAAAACGGAGGCCTTTTTTTATTGGTTTTGACCTCAATCATTCTTGTATGACAAGTTGACCAATAACGGGCTTACTTGTCAACTTATATTATTATACATACCAAAATTCAAAATAAAACCGTATATTTTCCGCCAAAAACTCGCGCAAACGAATTTTTTAAACGGCATAGCAACTAGCATACTGACCGCTTGTAATACAAGTGTTGGGATCTCAGATGGAATTTCAGGCGACCCCCAGTCGTCCCATACCGCAACCAACCGACAGGCCCCGGATCAGGACGCAACGCTGCGCTTTTCGGGACCCCAACCTGGTGCGCCCCTGCCGGACTTCGGATGCATATCGGCCACGATCATCGATAAGGGCCAGTCCGACATCGGTCCGAAAAAAAGGCCGCTTGCTCAGCAAGCGGCCTTGTTAACCGTAACTTTCTGTCAGTGAACGAACGGGTGTCCGATGTTAGGACGCGAGCGCTCCCGGACCCGGCGTAGCACCGGGCGGACATTTACCAAGAATGATCATGCCAAGGACCTCGTCTTTACTGACATCCGTCGTGCTCGCCGAGCCGACCACGGCACCGTTTTTCATTACCGTCACCCGATCCGCCAGATCAAACACGTCGTGGATGTCATGACTGATCAGGAAGATGCCAATGCCATCCTTTTTTAACAACTTGATCAACTCCCCGACCTGTTCCGTTTCCTGCGGTCCAAGGGCAGCCGTCGGCTCATCCATAATCAGGATGCGGGCATTAAAGTGAATGGCCCGGGCGATGGCAACGGATTGTCGCTGACCACCGGATAATTGCTTCACCGGATCCTTGAAGCGTTTGAAATTGGGGTTTAGACGGCCCATGACAGAGCGTGCCTGGGCCTCCATGGCCGCGTCATCCAGGGTTCCCCATTTGGTCAGCAGTTCCCGGCCCAAAAACAGATTTGCCGCAGCGTCGACATTATCGGCCAAAGCCAGGGTCTGATAAATGGTTTCGATCCCATAGTCCTTGGCTTCCCGGGGATTGGTTATATGCGCTTCTTCTCCCTTGATAAAGATTTGGCCGTGGTCGCGGGGATAGGCACCGGACAGAATTTTAATCAAGGTCGACTTTCCGGCACCGTTATGGCCCAACAAACCGACCACTTCACCGGGGCGAAGATCGACACTCGCATGGTCAACGGCTTTAATCCCACCGAAGGCAATTGATATGTCGCGCATTTCGACAAGAGGGGCATCATTTTGGGTCACCGCATCGGTCTCTTTATCTGTTGATTGAGTGTTCATGACTTATCCTCCTATACCGAGTTTCGTCGATACAGGGTATCGAGCCAGACGGCAGCAACCAGAACGCCACCAACCACCATCTGCTGAACCGCCGCATCAAAACCAACCAGCACCATACCCGACTGCAGGGACTGCATCACCAGGGCCCCTAACATCGCCCCGTAAATGGTGCCGATACCGCCGGCAAAGGAGGTGCCACCAATAACTGCAGCCGCGATCACATACAGTTCGTCCAGTTGGCCGAGCGCATTGGTCGCAGAATTCAGACGTGCGCTGGCAATGACTGCGGAGATACCCACCAGCCCCCCCATTAGGGAAAAGATTTTCAGGGTCATAAGCTTGGTATTGATACCGGCCAGTTCCGCCGCTTCCGGATTTCCACCAATGGCAAAGACGTAGCGGCCAAACCGTGTGCGGGTGGCAACGAAAGTCATCACAAGGCCAACGGCCAGAGCGATCAGAACCGGGATGGCGAACCCGTGCGAGATAAACAATCCACCGTCGGGGATCTCAATATTGTTTGCCGCCGCATATTGTTTAACAATACCTTTCGGCCAGGGATAAGCGTTCATGACCATGACAGCACCGATAACCAGTGCCGACCCAACACCACCAATCAGCAGTTCAGCCCACACGGGGCGCAACGGAAATCCAAAACGGATCCGCTGACGACGACCGGCCACGAGCAGTGCGACGATGCCGATACAAACCAGAATGCCGACAACCCAACTGCCCGTAGCACCAATCGTCCCATAGGGGCCGCCGCCGATCAGGGCAAACGTGCTGTCAACGGGCGCTATGGTCTCACCGCGCGCAACCCACCAAGCCGACCCCCGCCAGAACAACAACCCGCCCAGTGTGACAATAAACGCCGGTATGCCTAAATAGGCGATCAGAAAACCGTGGAAAGCCCCGATGATGGCACCGAACAGGATACCAACGGTAACCGTAATCACCCAGATAAAGGGGTTTTCGAGACCAATGATATTGGGCAACACCCAGACTTGCACCACGCCCATCATCATGGCGGTAACACCGAGCAGGGATCCAACCGACAAATCGATATGTCTGGTAACGATGACAAGCACCATACCCGTCGCCATAACGGCAATCGAAGAGGTTTGTACCGACAAGTTCCAGAGATTGCGTGGTGTCAAAAAGGCCCCATAACCGTTGGCAAAATGGCCGTAATAATGGAACCCGAGCCAGATTATCAGCAACGCGCCAATCATCCCTAACATTCGGGTATCAACCTCGGTAATGCGCAAAAACCGGACGATTGGATTTTCCGGTTTCTCAGCGCCCTGTTGGCCTTCCAGCGTTTCTTCAGACACAGTTATCCCTCCCCTATTCGTTAGTGTTCAACGCCAAGCGGCAGCAATGTGTTCAGCGTATTAGTATTTATCAAAATTATAATCTGATCAATAAAGGCCGCGCCTCCTGTTAAGCGACGCGGCCCCAATCAATGCGCAGGTCGGCATTTTATATAAAACACCGTTTAATGCGATTAGTTACAAGCGGCAACCGCGCCAGCTTTAACACCTTTGCATGCCGTTGCTTTGTCGATCCAACCGGCAGCGATCACGTCGCCAAGGCTCGCTTTGGTTACGGGAGTTGGCTCCAGAAGAATGGAGTTGACGGTGACACCCCGTTTTCCACCGGAGAACGGTGCAACTCCGGGGACGTCAGTCATGGATTTGCCAGCAGCCAACATCAGAGCGGCATCAGCAGCGACTTTACCCAAGGCCCGTGAGTCTTTCCACACGGAAACCAACTGAGTGCCAAGTGCGACGCGATTGATGGCAGCAAGATCGCCATCCTGGCCCGTGACAGGAACCGTACCGGCCATGCCCTGGGCAGTCAGGGCAGCAACGACGCCGCCAGCCATTCCGTCGTTTTCAGAGACTACCGCGTCAACCTTGTTGTTATTGGCGGTCAGGATTTGCTCCATATTGCGTTGCGCATTTTCCGGCTTCCAGCCATCGGTGAAGGCTTCACCAACATTTTTGATTTTACCGGCGTCGATATTGGGTTGCAGCACTTCCATAATACCCTGGAACAGGAAGGTGGCGTTTGGATCGCCCTGATCGCCTTTGATAAAGGCAAAATTACCGGAATCTTTAACTTTCAACATTTCCTTAGCCATCAGACGGCCAACGCCAACATTATCGAAGGTGATGTAGAGCGAATCTTTGTGCTCGATTTGCACATCATAGGCAATCATCGGAATCCCTTCTGATGCGGCCTTGGCAACAGCAGGCAAAATGGCTTCCGAATCAAAAGGAACAATCAACAGGACGTCAGCACCCTGCGAAATCAAAGATTCAACATCGGTCAACTGTTTGGAAGCAGAACCCTGTGCGTCGGCAGAAATGTATCTGTCGCCATTGGCTTCGACAATTTTTTTGATAACGGCTTCATCACGCTTCCAACGCTCTTCCTGGAAAATCTTCCAGGAAACACCGATGGTTTTTCCAGCGGCAATTGCCTGACCGGCAAAAGACGCTGCGAAGACAGCACCCATAAGGGCGAGTGTTAATTTTTTCATATTTGTACCTCCCTGTACGAACATAATAAGATTAGGTCATAACGACGATAGAACTCATCAACCTCATTTAATTCGAGGCGTGAAAAAAATAGTGACTTGATCGTTCACATGAGTCAACATCTAAATCCGTTTAGGCAAATAATTTCTGGAAGGTGAAATCCATCCGTGACCAATATGAGACCTTCATGTGCGGATCTGGCAGGTAAAATACATTGACTGTGATCCTCCGCTCCGACGATGTTCGCAAGGGCAACCGACGTCGCATCATTGCCGCCGTCCGGCGCAAAGATGAGCCATCGCGCACGGACATTCAACGTCTCACCGGCCTCAGTGCGGCAACGGTGTCGGCTATTACTTCTAATTTGATCGACGAAGGGGTTCTGATTTATCCAGACACCGAAAAATTGGCCAGGGCGGGACGCGGTCGACCGAAAGTCGCGTTGGCTTTAAACCCCGACGCCGCACTGATTGGCACGTTAATTTTTCGCCACAACTTAATATCTGCAGCACTGGTTAATTATGCCGGACAAACCGTCGCTGAACACTCCGTGAACTTGGTCACTTCTGATGCCAGTTCCGACGAATTGCGTGAGACTTTGTGCGGTTGCCTGCAGACGGCAATTGACAAACTGTTGTCGCCGGAAACCACCCTCGAGCGATTATCCATCGGTGTGCAGGGCGTCATCGACATCGCCGGGACAACGATGCATTGGTCGCCAATCACGCGACACAAAAACCTGCCCATTCAGGCCTGGCTGGTAGACTTTTTTGATATCCCGGCCCATGTTTCCAACGATTGTGACATGATATCGCAAGCCTTGAATTGGCGGGATCCAAAACGATATGGCAAAAATTTTGCAGCTGTCCTGTTAGCGAACGGTGTCGGCATGGGGCTTTTTCTGCGCGGCAGCATCATCAACGGAACCCGCTCCTCGGGTACGGAGTTTGGTCATATGACCTACCTGCCGGGCGGTGCCCTGTGCCGATGTGGCAGTTACGGATGCATTGAAGCCTATGCCAGCGCCTATGCAATCACCCGCAGGGCGCAAAATGCCCGTGAAGACAGGCTTCCCGCCGAATTGCAAAGCTCCCATGACATTGCCGCCATTGCCGAAGCGGCAAGGAACGGCGATCGTCAGGCCCGGGCCGCCATCGAAACTGCCGGTGATGCCATCGGCACCGGGTTAGCCAACCTCTATGCTTTGGTCGACCCCTTCCCGATCGTTATCGTCGGCAGTAGTGTGGTCGCCTTCGACCTGATGGAACCGGCCATTCGAAAATCCCTGGGCGCATCGGCCGCCGGCAAACAGCTTAAAAACATTTCCATTGATTGTTTTTCAGACGAAAACCCGTTTGTCCGTGAAGGCTGTTTGATTACCGCCCTGCGGGCCCATGACGAACAAATTGCCGATTTTGGATCGATCATCGAGGCCGTATCATGAGCATGAAATTACCGTCAAAAATCGGCCTACGCACGGGCGTTAAAACCGTTATATACGGTCTGCTAACTCTGCTCCTTGGTGCCAGCGCCAGCGCCGCACCAGGCGATGAAAATGCCGTTACAAGCCATTTTTCCGACCACCAGTCTGTCCTCAAAAAATCCCCACAGGCCATCATCGAGCACGGTAAAATGTTGTTTATGGCGCGGTTCACATCGGTCGATGGGGCCGGTCGACCGGCCGCCACCCAGGCCGGTGTACCAACCAAACGACGGGTCGATCCGTCCAGAGCGTTTTTTCGAACTTCCGGCCCCGATTCAAACGGCTGCATCTCGTGTCACATGCAGCCCCTGCCCGGCGGAGCCGGCGATTTCACCCTCAATGTTTTTACGACGGACGGATTTGTTGACGCCGACTTCGATTCCATGGACCCGCAGTTTTCCAACGAACGGGGAACCACCCATTTGTTTGGCAGCGGCCTGGTCGAATTACTGGCCCGGGAAATGACAGCAGACCTCCATCGCCTCAGAGATAACACAGCCCAAGATGCCAGAGCTCAGCGGCAAACCGTGTCCGTCGAACTCGTCACCAAGGGGGTTTCCTTTGGCCGATTATCCGTATCGCCCGCGGGCTTCGCAGATGTGTCCAATGTCCGTGGCATTGATCAGGACCTGGTCGTCCGCCCGTTCAGTCAAAAGGGGGTTATTGTCTCTTTGCGGGAATTCACAGTCAACGCCAGTAACCACCATCATGGAATGCAGGCCGAAGAACGGTTTGGCCCACGCTGGACCGGTGAAATGGATCATGACCAGGACGGCGTATCCGCCGAACTGAGTGCCGGCGACATCACGGCGCTGGTGGCTTTTCAAGCCACCTTGCCGGCTCCCGGCCGGGCCCAGAACCTGTCGCCGGAATGGAAAACCGCAGCCCATAACGGCCAACAGCTTTTCGAAAAACTCGAATGCAGTTCCTGTCACCGAACCAGCCTGCCCCTCGAGACCCTCGTGTTTTCGGAACCCGGACCCTATAATGGGGCCGGCACCTTACGCAGCACAGAAACCGACCCGCTGCAGCTTGATTTGTCAAAACAACCCGGCTTTGCTCACTTAAAACGCGACAAAAACGGGGCGATTTTGGTCCCCCTGTTCAGTGACTTAAAACGCCACACCATATCCGACGGCGACATTGGGCATTTTCGCAATGAACTTCTTGGTCAAAGGTTCGCTGATCGGGATCAGTTTTTGACCGGCCGCCTGTGGGGCGTCGGATCGACCGGACCCTGGGGCCATCGCGGCGATTTAACAACCTTGAGCGAAACCATTCAAGCCCATGGGGGCGAAGCACGGTCGTCCCGAAACCGGTTCCAGGCGTTGCCTCAACAAGACCGAAAGGCATTGATTGCCTTCCTGCAAACCTTGGTAATCCCATGAAATATATAACCGCATTTTTGCTGGCGACACTGGTGACAACTCCCCTGGCTGCCGCACCTGACACGCCGGTATTTGCGGATGATGCCGGGGCGGCAGGAATAAACCACACTTACGGAGGTCCTTGGGAATATTATGTCGGCGGCGGTGCCACCGCCTTTGATTGCGATCAGGATCTAAAACCGGATTTGTTTTTGGCCGGTGGTGAAAACCGCGCCCAGCTGTTTCGCAATCAAACGGAAACGGCGTCCGAGCTCAGCTTCGAACCCGTACAACTGGCTATTGAACCGGGACTTTTGCAAAAGGTCCTGGGTGCCTATGCCCTGGATATTGATAATGATGGTTTTTTGGATCTGGCAATCATGCGCCTGGGCGAAAACATCCTGTTGCGTGGTCGCGCTGACTGTCAGTTCGAGGTGGCCAACAGGCTATGGAATTTTGATGGTGGCAATGACTGGACGACGGCATTTTCCGCGACCTGGGAAAAGGGTTCGCAGTTTCCGACCCTGGCCTTTGGCAATTATGTCGATCGCGATGCCCAGGGTTCTCCCTGGGGGACCTGTTCGCCGCACCAGATTTACCGTTCGTCGTCTGCCGCAACGGTGCTCCCCGAATATACAGTCCGCTATGACATCCGGCCCGGGTATTGCACGCTTGGCATGTTGTTCAGCGATTGGAACCGCAGCGGCACAGCGGCGCTGAGGATTACCAATGATCGGCATTATTACCGGGGCGGCGAAGAACAGTTGGTTGCCCTGGAACCGGGCCAACCGCCGCGGTTTTTCAAACGTCGCGACGGTTGGCAAAAGTTACAAATTTGGGGCATGGGGATCGCCGCCCAGGACATCGACGGCGACGGATATTTGGAGTATGGCCTAACCAGTATGGGAGATACAAAAATTCAACGGCTCATTCGTCCGAGAGACCAGGAACCGGTGTTTGAAGATATGGCCTTTGCCTGGAAGGCGACGGCTCATCGTCCCTATACGGGCAAGGACCAACGACCGTCGACCGGTTGGCATATTGAATTTCAGGATTTTAACAATGATTCCCGGGCCGACGTTTTTATTGCCAAGGGCAATGTCGAGACGATGCCGGACTTTGCCGAGAATGATCCGGATAATTTACTGGTTGGGCAAGCCGACGGTACCTTCCTGGAAGTCGGCCTGGCCGCCGGGCTGGCCAAAAACACCCGGGGCCGGGGGGCGGCGGTTGCCGATTTTAACCTGGACGGTATGCTCGATATCGCCCTCGTCAACCGCGAAGGCAAAACCGCCCTGTGGCGCAATCTAGGCCGGCGCACCGATGCCGGACGTTTTGGCCCGATGGGCAATCATGCGGCCATTCGGTTGCGCCAATCGGGCACTAATCCCCATGGCGTGGGATCGGAAGTGCGCATTCGCGTTGGTACCCGCGACGTTTCACGCGAGGTCCTGGTCGGCGGTGGCCACGCCGGCGGCACCCACGACTGGATCCATTTTGGCCTCGGTGTCGCCGACCGGGCAACCGTACGGGTGCGCTGGCCAGACGGTAAGTGGGGCCCGTGGAAACGCCTGTTTGCCAACCAGTTTGTGGTTATTGACCGGGACAAAAAAGATCCGGTCATCTGGCTGCCGCCGGTGCCGTGATCGCCGTTGAGCGCCAGTCGCGCACGGGCTGGTTAAATTTTGCCCGGTTTCGGCTACAGGTCCGGCGGTAGTTCTTGAACCGATAAAGAGGGGCCGCCAGTTCCTGGATCGCCGATACGCCGGGTGAGCACTCCTAAATGACGATGTCGGTCGGGTTGCCGATCTTATACCAAGGAGCTGCGATAATGACCCATGGAGACGGAGCAGAAGTTTATGAAAGATCTTAAAATTCGCCGGGCCACGGAACAGGAGTTTCAAGGAGCCGTCGATTGGGCGGCCGCCGAAGGATGGAACCCGGGACAAAACGACCTGGCGGCGTTTTATGGCACCGACCCTGAGGGCTTTATGATGGGGTTTATGGACGGCGTCCCGGTCTCTTCCCTATCGGTTGTCCGTTATGGAGATAGCTACGGGTTTTTGGGGTTTTATATTGTCCGCGCGGATCTGCGCGGTAGCGGCGTCGGCATCGCCACCTGGAACGCAGGTATGGCGCATCTGAACGGGCGCACCGTTGGTCTGGACGGAGTCGTCGACCAACAGGATAATTATCGCAAAAGCGGATTTACCTATGCCGGTCGTAACGTCCGCCACACCGGTATCCCGAAGCGCGACGAAAGGCCCGCAGACGCTCTCATCCGCCCGACCAGACCCGACGATCTGCCGGCCCTGCTTGCCTATGACCGCAAATGTTTTCCGGTACCCCGGGAAAATTTCCTGCGCACCTGGATCGACCCGCAAGGGAACTCAGGGCGCATCGCCAAAATCGCTTTGCAGAACGGACAGGTAACCGGTTATGGCGTGATCCGAAACTGCCTGTCCGGCTATAAGGTTGGGCCGTTGTTTGCCGCTTCGAAAATCACCGCCGGATCGCTGATGCGGGCGCTGTGCGCGACCATTGAACCGACGGCCGAAGTTTCCGTCGATACGCCCGAGACCAATCCCGATGCCCGACGCCTGGCACAACAGCTTGGCCTCAGCCCGGTTTTTGAAACGGCGCGCATGTACAAGGGCGACACCCCGTCCATAGCCGATCATCAGATTTATGGCCTTACCAGTTTTGAGCTTGGTTAAAAGCCCCTGAGAATGGCGATGGTGACGCGCCCCTTCCATTGCCCTCTGTCCGCCGTTAAATACTCCTGACACGCCGGTTTTCCGGGTCATAGAGGCATGGTGTACAAACCTCGGCTGGATAGGTTTTACCGATGATTTCGATCTCAAAAGTCGACCCGATCTGGCAAAACTCCGCCTCGACGAATGCCATGGCGATGTTCTTGTCAATCCGGTACCCCCAACCGGCCGAGGTAATCGTTCCGATTACCCGACCGTCTTTGATCACAGAACCGCCGGGTTGGGCCGGCGCTTCATTCGTTTTGATTTCCGCAGTGACAAAATTTTTGCTGGTCCTGTTCTCGGCCATTGCCTGCAAAGCATCCTTGCCGACAAAACCCTTATCCAGCTTTACGAATTGACTGAGGCCGCTCTCTAACGGGTTAAATTCGGTGAGAAGATCTGCTTTCCAATGGCGATAACCTTTTTCCAGGCGCATGGAATCGGTAGCCCGCAGACCAAAAGGTTTAATGTCAAACTCCTGGCCAGCATCCCATAAAATGGAAAAGGCATGTTTTAACTGGTCATTCGGTATGTGCAGTTCCCAGGCCAATTCTCCAGAAAAAGAGACTGACATGGCAATCGCTTCGACAGGGCCTACAAAAACCTCGCCAACCGACAGCCAGGGGAAGGCCTCCTTCGACCAGTCGGTGCGCGGTGCGGCTTTTGTCAGCAGGTCCCGTGACCTGGGTCCGGCGACGACAAGAATTGTATGCGTATTTGTCAGGCTTTTGATGCGGATGGAACCGTCATCCGGGAGAAGATCACATAACCAATCCATGTCATGATATTCGGCCGCAGAGGCCGAGCCATACCAGACCCTTTCTGCACCCAGATTTGCCAGCGTCGCCTCGCCCTTTACGTTGCCGAAATGATTGAGGAAATAGCTCAACCCAACTTTGCCAACCTTGCGGTGCACTCGCGAGCATACAACCCCATCGAGCCAGTCATGGACGTCGGTGCCGGTGATCTCGAAACGATTAAACCCCGATACTTCCATAATGCCGACAGCATTTTGAACGGCCTCGACTTCACCGGCGACGATATCGAAGGTGTTGTTGAAACGAAAGGACAGGTTTTCCTCAAAGTCCGTCGTCGGTTTGAAATAGGCGGCACGTTCCCAACCGTTGACAACACCAAATTCGGCGTTCAAGGAAGCGAGGGTCTCGGTCAGCGGTGTTTTTTTGGCTGGTCGACCGGCCGGTCGGTGTTCGTGCGGCATGTGGAAACGAAATTCGTTCTGATAATCCTCAATGGACTTGAGCGCTGTGTATTCCAGATTGGCGTAGCGTGTGAAGCGGCGTGGGTCCAGGCACCAGGTATCGTAACAGGCTTCGCCATGGGCAATGATCTGAGCCAGGAGCCAGCCGTGACCACCGCCTTCGCCAAGGCCGGCGCGCAACCCGGTGATGCAATAGGCGTTTCGCCGGCCCGGTATTTTTCCGACCAAAGGCAATCCATCTGGTGTATAGGTGATGGGTCCGTTGATGATCGAATGGATGCCCGCTTCCATCAGACAGGGCAGGCGTTCGCAGCATCCTTGCATGACGTCGACGACACGGTCCAGGTCATCCGGACAAAGGGCATTTGTAAAATTGGGGTCAATGCCATCTCGTCCCCAGGTACGGCAATTTTGCTCATAAAAACCGACGAGCAATCCGTTCTTTTCCTGGCGCGAATAAAAATCATCGGTCGGGCAGCGGATCAGCGGAACGCGAAAATCCAGTTCCTCGATCGCGGAGATCGGCTCGGTCAGCATATATTGATGTTCCATCGACACCACCGGCAGTTCGACCGCCATCATCGCGGCAATCTCGTTGCACCGGTATCCACCTGCATTGACAATCTTTTCACATTGGATATCGCCGTTTTTTGTATGCACAAGCCATTCGCCATTGGTTTTCTGGGTCAATCCAATGACCGGATTAAACCGCTGGATTTCAGCGCCTGCCTTGCGGGCACGACGTGCCAATGCCTGGCAGAGCTGGGCCGGATCGATGTCACCATCAAGCGGGTCCCAGAGCGCGCCAAGCAGGGTGTCTGTGGTGATCAGCGGATGGCGCCGTTTGCATTCTTCGGCATCGATCAGTTCAAAATCGACCCCCATGCCCTTCGCCAAACTGATAACGTGTTGGTAACCGTCGATGTGGTCAGGCGTCGACGCCAGCCGCAAGCCACCGGTCCCATGGTGATAGTTGATTGGATAGTCGGGGTCGTCCGCGAGTTCTTTGTAAAGCCGGATCGAATGACTTTTGAGGCCCAACATGGTTTGCGTGGTGCCGAAGTTTGTGACCTGTGCAGCGGAATGCCAGGTCGTGCCAGAAGTCAATTCGTCGCGTTCGACGAGGACACAATCGGTAAGTCCCTCCTGCGTCAGATGATAGATCAGGGAGCAACCGCCAATACCGCCACCGATGACTACCACTGACGTTTGCGATCTCATTAATCAAACCTCTGTTGACAATTTGGCAGGAAACGGTCGGTATTTACAGAGTAACGGACAGGCCATCATTAGAGCAATATTTCTCAATGACGGGACATCCAACTTGCAATGTCTGCCGGTGACAATTCCATTTACCTAGGGGTCACCTGAAACCACCTGTCGTGCAAGGATGATGCGGTCGATTTCGGGTTTTGTCTATCATTGTCTGTTATTCAGACAAAACCCATTGACGGTTTCCAGTCAGCCGTTCAGGACTTCCTCAACGGCCTCGCCCATGGCACTGACAATTTGGCCGGCCTCCGCCCGGCTCAGGCACAGGGGCGGTGCAAACCCAATAATATCGCCCTGCGGCATGGCCCGGGCAATGACGCCGCGTTTCAGCAGCGCTGCATTCACTTGTGCCCCCATGGTCAGGGTCGGATCGTAAAACCGGTGGCTCTCACGGTCCTCCATCAGCTCAACCGCAATCATCAGGCCATCGCCGCGCACGTCGCCGACGTGGTCATGGTTACCGATGGCGGCCTGCATTTCAGTCTTCAGGTAAGCCCCGACCTCTCCGGCATTCTTTACAAGTCCCATCTCGTCAATCAGTTTTAAATTGGCAACACCGGCGGCGGCGCAAATGGGATGGGCCGAATAGGTCCAGCCGTGGCCAATGGCACCATAGGTATCGGTCCCCTGCTCGAGCCCCTGCCAGACCTTCTCCGATAGGATCGATGCCGACAACGGTGCATAGGCCGACGTCAGCCCCTTGGCCGAAGTGATGATGTCTGCTTCGATGCCATAATGGGCCGATCCGAACATCGTGCCCAAGCGGCCAAATCCGGTGACCACCTCGTCGGCGATCAACAAAATGTCGTATTTGCGCAGCACGGTTTGAATCGCCGCCCAATAGCCGGCCGGCGGCGGCACCAAACCACCGGTGCCAAGGGCCGGCTCGCCAATGAACGCGGCGATCGTCTCCGGGCCTTCGGCCTGGATCAGCTCTTCCAGTTTTTGCGCGCAGTCGGCGGAGAAATTTTCTTCACTCTGCGACCTGTCGGTGCGCCGGAAATAATACGGGGCTTCGGTGTGGATCACCTGGGTCAGGGGCAAATCAAATTGTTTGTGAAACAATTCAAGCCCGGTCAACGATCCCGTCATCAGGCCGGACCCATGATAACCCCGCCACCGGGAAATGATTTTTTTCTTTTCCGGTCGTCCCAGGACATTATTAAAATACCAGACCAGTTTTATATTTGTCTCGTTGGCGTCGGAACCGGAAAGCCCATAATAGACTTTGCTCATATTGTCCGGGGCCCGGTCCAGGATCATTTTCGACAGGGTGATCGACGCCTCTGTGCCATGGCCCACATAGGCATGGTAATAGGCAAGTTCCCGTGCCTGTTTGGCAATGGCATCGGCAATTTCAGTGCGGCCATAACCGACGTTCACACAATACAGCCCGGCGAAGGCGTCCAGCAGGCGGTTGTCGTCACGGTCGGTGATGAACACGCCATCGCCGCCGGTGATAATCCGGTTATTAATCTCACCCCGGGCAAACTGTGCCAGGTGGGTTGACGGATGGAAAAAGTTTTCCCGGTCCCACTCATCAAGCAAATCATTTTTAAGCATCTGTTCCTCCGGGCCCTTCGGCCAATGATAAATTAAACAACTGGCCATAACCGGATACCTGGCTTTGGTTTCCCATTAACTGTAAACAATGCCAGACTAGGGCCTGATTGCTGGTCACCACCGGTTTTCCCAGTTTTTGTTCGACGGCTGCGACAATCGATGCCGCACGAATGGCCGTACAGGAAATAAACAGGGCGTCAGCATCCGGGTCACAGATTTGCGCGGCGGCTTCAGCAATTGCCGCCGGCGGCAAACCGGTCATCACGATATCATCGTCGAGGCCAAATCCGTCGATATTTAAAAGATCAAAACCTTCCGCCTGAATACTCTCCTGCACAGCCCTGTTCACCGCGTCGGAGTAGGGAGTAAGAACCGAAATCCTGGTTGCCTTAAAAGCCTTTAATGCGGCACTGGCGGCGGCAATGGGGTTGCTACAGGCGACTCCCGGTTGGGCAATTTGAATGAGCCGTGTCAGTTCGTCACCGCCGATGGCGGCTGTCCCCGATGTGCAGCCATAGATCATAACGTCAACCCCAAGTCCGGGTAAAATACCAGCGGCGGCCCGGGTGACATCACCAGACATGGCGCGCAGGTTTTCAATGGTCAGGGGATTTGCGTTAAGCACCCGATTGGTGAACAAATCGACACCTTGCGGCAAAATTCGGCGCAAATCGGTTTCACTGTTGTAGTCGGTGGCCAGGGCAAGCAAACCAATTCGCCCGCCCGGTGCAATGTCGTCAAAACTGTAGGTTACATCCATTTTTTATACCCGAATGATTGGAAGTTCAGCCGGCGCCCGCCGGCTCAACAGGCGCGCGCCGTCTTCCGTAATCACAATATTTTCCTCGTGAACCATCTGTTTACCCGGCGCAAATTCCATCCCCGGCTCCAGGGTCAGGACCACGCCGGGCAGCAATACCGTATTGTCGAACTCGGTGTTTGATGGCCATTCGGTCAATTCGATACCCAGGCCATGGCCCAATCGCCCGACACTGTTGCCGAGCGCTCCGCCGGATTCCATAACCCGCCACATGGCGGCCCACACATCAGTGGTGGTCGCCCCCGGTTTGGCGGCTTGCAGACCCGCCTCCGTCGCCGCAAAGACCACATCATGGGCCTGGCGCAGGGCATCGTCGGCGTAACCAAAGGCAAAGTTGCGGTCAAAATCGCAAAAATAACCGTCATAGGTGGAACCCGTGTCAATGATCAGCACGTCGCCGTTTTCCAGGATGCGATCCGTCGGCCCCATGATAATGCTGTCGTAACCGCCCGGGCCAGAGCCGGAAATCAAATAGGGCGTGTGATCCGCGCCGCGTTGTAACAAATCGATGCGCATGCGCTGACAGTTTTGCCGCTCGCTTTCACCGACCCTTAAACGGTCGGGCAGGGCGGCAAACGCGTCCGAGGTCAATTCACAAATATATTGGATTTTTTCGATTTCCGCCGGCGACTTCACGTAACGAATTTGATGCAGCAGCAAAGCGGCATCGACAACGTCGCAAGGTGGCAATTCATTTAAAAGCCGTTGATAGTCACCGGCCGGCATGCGCAGGGAACTTTCGTGGCCAAGGGGAACCCCCAACCGTGCAAACCGTCGGGGTAAGCCGGCGATAATTCCCGCCAACAGGGAGATCCCGTCATCTGCCGGTTGCGGTGCCGGCCAGGTATGAATGGTTTCCACCCAAGTCGCGGCCATGCCGGCGGCACCGATTTCGGGAATAACAGCAATGGGTTTGCCAGCCAACGGCAGCACAACAAACCACGGGCGGGTCGGGCTATGCCAGAATTGCGAAAAAAATCCCGTGTAATATCGGACGTCCGGCTCCGTCGTCAACAGGATGGCATCGAGTTTATGGCCGTGCATTTGCGACTGAAGGTTTTGCAATCGATATTCAAATTCCGCTGGCTCGAAGCCTCTTGGGGGAGGGCCCGCCATTACCCGCCTGCCGGCGCTTGCGAAACGGGTTGGGCAGGCAGCTGGGATTCCACCAAACAAACCCAAAACTCGGCACCCCGACCGAGAATTTCGTCGTTGAAGTCATAGTTGGGATTGTGCAGCCCACATCCCCCGGGGCCAACGCCGCCGTTGCCCAACAACAGATAACAGCCGGGTTTGTGTTGCAGCATAAAACCAAAATCTTCGGAAGCCATAATCGGTTGGCAATCCGCATTCACACTGTCCCGACCGAACGCCTGAGTGGCCACGTCGGCAGCAATGGCGGCTTCTTTATGGCTATTGATGGTCGCCGCGAATTCCCTCGAATAAACAAAGCGGTGGTCGGCACCGTGGGCCGAACAAATACCCGATACCAGGCGTTCCATGGCAGCCTCAATCCGGTTTTGGATCTGCGGCGTAAAGGCGCGGGTATCACCGCGCAGGATCACCTTGTCCGGGATCGCGTTGCGTGTCGCGGCAACGGAAAAATCGGTAACCGACACCACTCCGTTGTCGACCGGGTTCAAGGTTCGCGAAACCACCGTTTGCAACGCCATGACAATTTCAGACGCGACAACAATGGGGTCAATGGTTAAATGGGGCAACGCCGCATGGCCACCCTTGCCTTGAACGACAATTTCAAAATTATCCTCACAAGCCATAATCGGCCCTGCGCGAACGGCGAAGTGCCCGGCCTCTATGGACGGCATGTTGTGAATGCCGTAGATCGCATCAACGGGAAATCGATCAAACAACCCGGCCTCGATCATCGCCAGCGCTCCGCGCCCATGTTCTTCGGCCGGTTGGAAGATAAAGACCACGCGACCATCAAATTTTTCGCTGCTGGCCAATCGTTTGGCGGCACCCAGCAACATCGTGGTGTGACCATCATGCCCACAGGCATGCATTTTTCCATCATTTCGCGATCGATGGGAAAACTCATTTTCCTCGGTTATGGCCAGGGCGTCCATGTCGGCACGCAGGCCGATGGCCCGGCTTGTGGTGCCCCGTTGGAGAACACCGACAATACCCGTACCGCCCACACCTTCATACACGTCAACACCAAAACTGCGGAGCAACTCAGCGACCCGGGCAGCGGTCCGATGTTCTTCGAAACCAAGCTCCGGGTATTGATGAAAATCCTGGCGCCAGCCAATCATTTCCTGATCCAGGTCGTTGGTGGTGTTCTGTATTTCATTCATCGGTCATGGCCTATCACGCAATACACACGGTGGAGGGTCGAACGCCGTCACCGGCGGTGACGTACCCTTAACGGGTTCGATATTTACCAAACATGACATAGCCGCCGGTCCCTGCGCCAGGGGCGAGGTTGGTTTGTCTGGCGTTAGGGTATTTGGATTGCCATGTTTGCAGCACCCGGGGTCACCGAGCAGGTCCGGGTCATACCAGGCACCGGTCGCCATCATGACGACACCCGGTCGTATGGCCGCATCCAAACGCACGGCGCTCAGGCAGGATCCACGGTCGTTAAAAATGCGCACCAGATCGGCATCTTTGATGTGCCGCGCGCTGGCGTCGTCTGGATGCATTCGGCAGGGTTCCCGGTCCTTAATTTTGCCGGCGCGGCTGTGGCTGCTGTGGTCAAGCTGGCTATGCAAACGGCGCTCCGGTTGATGGGTTATGAGATGCAGGGGATAGGTACCCGTCAGGGCTGCGCCTAACCATTCATCGGGTTCCCGCCATACCGGATGGCCGGGAAGACCCGGCAGATGAAAACCCGCGACGGTTTGGCTGTAAATTTCGATCCGTCCTGATGGGGTCTGCAAGCCAGCCCCGATCGGGTCCTGACGAAATTCCGAAAGCATTACCTGGGCCTTGGCGGGTAGTGTGAGGCGCACCACGCCGGATTCCTGAAATGTTTTATAGTCCGGCAGATCCTGCCCATGGGCCCGGCCCCGTTCGCGACTTTCCCGGTAAAGCGCCGACAACCATTGGCCTTCGTTGCGGTTTTCCGTAAAGGCGCTTTTGAACCCCATCACAGGACTGCCGGGGGCTTTGAGACGCTCGGCCAATGCCGCAAATATGTCGTGATCATTGCGGGCCTGAGCGAAGGGTTGAGCCACCTGTTGCATGGCGATCAAATAGTTGTCGCGCGATGATGCGGCCAAATCATTGCGCTCCAGACCGACCGTCGCTGGCAAAACAATGTCGGCACGACGGGCCAGAGGCGTCCAGAAGGGTTCGTGCACGATGACCGTTTCGATCCGTTGCCAGGCTGCAACCAGGCGATTTAAATCCTGGTGGTGATGAAAGGGATTGCCCCCAGCCCAGTAGACCAGGCGGGCATCGGGATAGCTATGGTCCTGACCATTGTAAAAAAAAGTTTCGCCGGGACGTAACAACATATCAGCGATCCGTGCGACGGGGATAAAGGCCGCGACCGGATTTTTGCCAGTTGGCAAGGCCGCCCAGGGCACATAACCCCGGTGATTACCGATGCCGTTAACCGCGCCCAGACCGACCCCAAACCCACGTCCCGGTTTGCCAATTCCGCCCAACAGGGCGGCCAGCACGACCAACATCCAATAGGGCTGCTCGCCATTTTGCTGGCGGGTCAGCGACCAGCTGGCGTTAACCAATGTTGGTTGGGCGGCCATGCGTCGGGCCAAAGCAAGCGTCGCATCGGCAGCGATTTCGGTTATTGCCGCGGCCCAGGCGGGGGTTTTCGGCGTGCCGTCTTCGGTTCCCATTAAATAGGGTAAAAACTCCTCAAAACCGACACAATAGTCAGTAATGAATTGCCGGTCGTAGAGGTCCTCAGAGACCAGGGTATGAGCGATGGCCAGCATCAGGGCGACGTCCGTATTGGGACGGATCGCCATCCATTCAGCCTCCTGATCCGGCTGGGTATCTGCGCAATCCGGACTGATGTTGATGACCCGGACACCGGCCTGATGGGCCGCACGCCGATCCTGCAATTCACTGTGGCAACCGGTTCCGCCCGCGTTGACCTGGGCATTTCGGGTCGCCATCCCGCCAAAGGCAACAACCAGCGAACCGCTTTCAGTAATCGATCGCCAGGACGTGTGTTCCTGGCACAGGCGCGCCATGGGTGCCACGACGTGCGGCAAAATCACCTCGGCCGCCGCATAACTGTAACTGTCACGGGATGTAATCGATCCGCCAAACAGGTTCATAAAACGCCGCAACTGGCTTTGCGCATGGTGGAACCGCCCCGCACTGGCCCATCCGTAGGACCCGGCATAAATCGAATCATTTCCAAAATCATCACGAACCCGATTAAGTTCACGGGCGGCGAGATCAAGCGCCACGTCCCAGGTGACTTCAACAAACGGCTCTTGTCCACGCAGTCCTGAGTCCGCGCCGGCACCGTTTTCCAGGAACCCGCGACGCACCATGGGGCCGGCAATTCGACCGGGCCCATCGCGTGTCTCGACCATGGCCTGGCCAATGGGGGACGGATTTGGATCCTCTTCGAACCCTCTCAGGCACAGCGAGCCGGTGGCATTTTCTGTCACCCGGTAGGTCCCCCAATGGGATGATGTCAGGGATGCTGCCAAGGGCTCAACCCTCCTCGGGACCTTCGGTTATAATCACCATGCAGCGGCTTTCCGCGCCGGGGTTAACTTTGCCGAGGGCGGCGACGGAAGCGCCGCCACTGGGCGTGGTTTGGATACCATGTGCGGCCAACAGGACAACCGCGTCAGCCGCCTGCGTGTCGGAAATGGTGATAAACCCATCGGCGTCCTGTTTGAGGGATTGAAAGGCGATCAGCGAGGCATCTTTGCAATCGAGACGCCCCATATTGGACAGGGGGCCCGTTACCTTGGTCATGGCGTTGGCACTAATGCTCTCCCGCAGGCATGGGGCGGCGTCCGGTTCAACCACAATGATCTCCGGCTGCTGGTCCCAGTATTCACGAATATGACCGGCCACGGCAGCTGCCAGTCCACCAACGCCGGCCTGCAAAAAAACATGGGTCGGCCACACGCCTTTAGCCAAATAAATTTCCCGGCACTCCTCAGCAAGCACCGTGTAACCTTCCATGACCAGTGCCGGGCGCTCCACATATCCGTCCCAAGAGCCGTCCGCCAAATGTAACCAATGGTTTTTATCGGCGGCAGCGGTTGCTTCGCGCACACTCAATTCATAAGAACCGTCGACCCGAACCACACGGGCATCCAACGACCGGATCCGTTCGGCAAACTCCTCTGGAACTGCTGATGACAGATAGACAATCGCCTGCGCGCCAAAAAGCCGGGCACCGGCAGCAACCGACAACCCATGATTTCCAGCACTCGCCGTGATGAAGGTCATGCCCTTGGCCGTTGTTTTGGCGACCGGGTTTTCAAGATCTGACACACCGGCCACGTCTATGATCATTTGCGCAACGGCAAAAGCACCGCCGAGGGCTTTAAAACTGCCCAGCCGCATGCGCTTTGATTCGTCTTTCACCATGAGCGACGCCACCCCCAATGTGGCGGCAAGATCCCCCTGCGCCGCAAAGGGTGTTGGCTGGTAGGCGGGACATTGCCTTAACAGGGTCAGGGGTCGGGTTGCTTCCGTCCGAAACAACCGGTGGTTTTCAGCGCCGAGCGGTGATTTGTTTAATATCATCATCCACTCACAATAGAGGGGATCTGACATTAATACAGATCACATCATTTATTATTTTGCGGTGTTTTTATCGAATAGTCACCAGCAAGTGATCATTTATATCATCGAACATTGATCAAACCGCACGGGAATTATTTAACCCCTGAGATCACCCGCCATCATGCGGCACCGGTGTTTTTGAGTTTATATTTGGTTTCCAGCCGCATCGCAATATAGGCGGCGGGCACGGAAACGATCAGGAAAAAGACCCCAACCAGGGTCATCGGTTCTAAATATTTATAGTTGCTGTTCGAGTAAATATTGGCCGCATTAAACAATTCAACAACGGTGATTGCCGACAACAGAGGAGTCTCTTTGAACATGGTGATCAAATAGTTGGCCAAGGGCGGGATCATCGGCGGGATGGCCTGCGGCAGAATTACGTAACGCATGGTTTGATAGGGACTGTAATTCAGCGACTTGGAAGCTTCCCACTGCCCCTTCGGGACGTTCTCTATACCGGCACGAAAGACCTCCGACGTATAGGTACTTAAATGCAACCCCAGACCAATGACGCCAGCAACAAAGGGGCTCAAAAAAATTCCCAGATCGGGCAGCACATAAAACAAAAAATACAGCTGGACCAACAGGGGTGTCCGGCGAATGAACTCAGATATCCAATAAAACCCAAAGGCGACGGGCCTGGATTTTGACATTTTTAATATGGCCAGTGCCAAACCGAGAATGTAGGCAAGCAGGGCGCCAACCAAGGTGGCCTCAACCGTTATCAGCAATCCCTCGGCCATTTTTGGCATCACCTCAAAGGCGACTTTCCAGCTCCAATCCATGATCTATGCGCCCTTCGCTTCGATGGTGTTGCGGCCCTTGGAGACGATCTTGCCGATGTAATTTGTGAACCCGACCAAAACCGAAGCCAGAACAAAATAGATCACCAGGATCACCAGAAGGGGCTCAAGAGTAAGGGCTGTCTGCACGCGAATGATCTGCGCCATAAAAGTCAAATCTGAAATGGTGATCAACGACGCAACCGCCGTTAATTTGAGAAGTTCAATCAGCAGATTCCCGAAAGTTGGAATCATCACCGGGATGGCTTGCGGGATCAGGACATATCGATACCGCTGATAGGTGCTGTAGTTAAGGGCGATTGCCGCTTCATGCTGGCCCCGGCCAACGGACTGTACGGCGCTGCGGACAACTTCCGATCCGTAACTGCTTAAATTCAGTCCACATGCGGCAATTCCGGCCGCCAGGGAAGACAACGTCAGCCCCATCAATGGCAGCACATAAAACATGAAAAACATTTGAACAATTGCCGACGTCCCGCGAAAAAACTCGAGATAGCCAATCGCCAACCACTGTACCAGTCGATATTTGGAAAACCGTGCCAAGCCGATCACAAAGGACAGAACCAGCGCAACCACGGCGCTTGCCAAGGTCAATTGAATGGTGATCCAGGTGCCATCAATGAGGATGGGGGTAAATTCGAGAACGTCTTTCATTTTGATCCTCTTGAACGGCTGCTCCCCAATCGGGGAGCAGCATTCAGCTTTTCACCGCGCGATTTCAACCCGTGCGATTTAATTACCCGGGCAGAAGTCTTAATTACCCGGGCAGAAGTCATCGCGTTTGACAGCCAGTGTGGCTTCGGCTGAGAACCCATAGGGTTCGATAATTTTGGCAAACTCACCGCTCGATTTCAGCTCCGACAAAGCATTGTCGTAGGCCGCCCGGAACTCCGTATCTCCCGAATTAAAAGCCGCGCCGGCACATCCCATGGGAACACCCTTGACCGGCATGATCAGCTCGATGGACGGATCATTGTTTTTTTCAGCAAATCCGCGGTTCCCAGTCCCGACAGGGCAAAAACGTTGACCCGGCCCTGCTGCAGCATTTTGATTCCGCTGGGCGGATCGGTGAAGACTTTGATCTGACTTGCTTTCACACCGCGCTCCAGGGCGTAAGCCTCTTCCGCGCAACCGGCGCAGGTGGTCATGGTGACGTCGGGGTTTTTGCCGATATCTTCATAGGTCAGAATATTAAACGGGTTGCCCTTGGCGACGGCAAAGGCCTCAGCACCACACAGGTCGGGTTCGGAATAAATAATCGATTCACACCGTTTCGGTTTGATGTAGAGACCCGATGTGGCCATGTCGACACGCCGTGCCATCAATGCCGGAATCATCGCCCCATAACCAACGACCTTGGCTTTAAGTTCAGGCACTCCCAATTTTTTCATGACAGCGCGGGCCACATCCGGGGCTGCGCCACTGACGTACCCATCACCCTTAATATCGCTATAGGGGGGTTCATTGGCGACGGCTACCGTCGCATAACCCTGCTCGCGCAGATCGTCCAAAGTGCCAGCATAAGATATGCCGGCCGATAAGGACATCGCCATGGTGCCGAGCGCCAGCATTGTAATTATTTTTCCAACCGTGGTTGCCACCTCTGTTTTTTCCTTTTCATATCATTTAGGATTATCGGGTTAAGGGTGAATTCCTGACGATTTGGATCATCGTTCTTGGTGTTTTCGTTGGTAAATCATGACAGGTCGCCGATTATTTTTTTCGGAGAATCCCGGGTTCTTGGCTCTTTGGGATTGGTGAAAATGGTTTCAGGTGGTCCCGATTCAACGATTTGTCCATTTTCGAAAAACAAAACCCTATCGGCAAAGTCGCGGGCAAAGTTCATTTCGTGGGTAACCGTCAACATGGTCGTATCGGAGTTCGAAGCCAGCATCCGCAGGACCGTAAGCACTTCGTCAACCAGTTCCGGATCGAGCGCCAATGTGACTTCGTCGAACAACATGATTTTGGGGTCCATGGCGAGGGCCCGTGCAATGGCGACACGCTGTTGCTGACCGCCTGACAATTGGTGCGGATAGTGGGCTTGTTTGTCCTCGAGGCCAACCAGTTGAAGTAATTCCTGGGCGCGGTTTTTGGCGTCGATTTTGGCGGTGTTTTTGATTAAAATTTGCGGCTGTTCGATATTGGCGATGGCCGTCAAATGGGGAAACAGATTGAATTGCTGGAACACCATACCGATGTTCTGGCGCATCTTATGCAGATGTTTTTCGCTCGCCGGGATTAAATTTTCACCGACTTTTTGGTGCCACAGTTAGTCACCGTCGACCATAACGTGACCACTATTGATCGTTTCCAAGGTCATTAAAATTCGTAAAATCGTCGTTTTGCCGGAGCCACTGGGCCCGATCAAGGCCAGTTTTTCTCCACTTTTGACATGCATATCCAGATTTCTAAGGACTTGCAGATCGCCATATGCCTTCGAGACGTCTTGAAATTCTATGATTTTATTCATTTATCGAATCTCGTTTCCTATGCATTTTTTTGACCATGGCCCATGGTTAAAATCTCCCTATTTCGCTGCCTGAAGGATCGGCGAATTCCAATGGATCGACCCGTTTACAAAAGCAAACCGAAGGCACAATTTTTGGTTCCGTATTGGTAAAACCCCCCTGCCACTGTAAATAATCCAAAACCCCATTTCCCCGATACCAATCAGTTTATCGGCAAATTCCTATTACTATTCCCATATTTTCATTATATTTGATAAAATTTATCATATCTGAACCTTAAATATTGATTTTCGGTCAAAATTCAAAATATACTTCGATCTCCACTTCAGAAAACAGGGCAAGCGTTTTCTGGTGATTTCCATCGCCGGGTTTCACCTGTCTCAACCTGGGCAGCAAACCCCACGTCAAGCCAAAGGCACCGAGCCCCCATGACCGAACTTTCACAAACGGATCGGGTTATTTTGCAATTGTTGCAGGCCAACGCCCGCGAAAAACTGGAAACCATCGCTTTTGAAACCGGCCTCTCCGTGGCGACCGTGCAGCGACGGATCAAACATCTCAAATCGTCCGGTGTGATTACCAGTGAAACCGCTTTGATATCGCCCGAGGCGGTTGGCTATTCCATGACTTTTTTAATTATGGTCGAACTGGAACGCGAACGCCTGGATCAGGTCGATGCCTTTCGCCGCAAGGTCAGGGCGGAACCCCACGTCCAGCAATGTTATTACATTACCGGCGATGCCGATTTTGCATTAATTACCGTGGCCAAGGACATGCAGGATTTTGAAAACCTGACCAACCGTTTGTTTTTTGACGACGCCAACGTCAAACGGTTCCGCACATCTGTGGTCATGAACCGCACAAAAATCAGCCTCAATGTACCGCTTGCCGAGTGATCCGGTGATGGCGTTATCGGACCCCTTGCCCGCCATCGCCAAACAGGTCCCGTCCCCACATGGGGGAAGGCGAGGATGGGGCTGACACCGCCCGATACTCTGCGAGCCCGAGAGTGCGGGAACCTTACCCCCCACCCGCTCCCCAAATACCGCCTCATGTGAGATGATCAAACAACCCCATTCGCTCCGACCTTGTCTTGCGCTTGATTTTTTCGATGCGTAAGGTTCCTGGCATAACCCGTTACAGGATTTAACGGGGCCTGGCTCTGGTTATAGGGATAGAGAGCCAATGGATAGGGACCCCCGGCACAAGAGAGGAACCGATGATGCAAAAAGCGTTGATTTTCTGGGGTGGATGGGAAGGTCACACACCCAACGCCTGCGCCACCGTCGTAAAATCCATGTTGGAGGCGGACGGAATGTCGGTGGAAGTGGAAAATTCAACCGCGCCGCTGGCCAGTCGCGTTTTGCAGGACTACGCCCTCATCGTCCCCATCCTGACCCAGGGTGAAATCGAAAAAGACGCTCTGGCGGCTTTGATCGGCGCAGTTGACGGCGGCGTCGGGTTGGCCGGCTTTCATGGCGGCATGGGTGATGCTTTTCGCACCGAGGTTGACTACCAGTTCATGGTCGGCGGGCAATGGGTTGCCCACCCGGGAAATATCATTGATTACCGGGTTAACATCGCCGATACCAACGACCCCATCGTTGCCGGCATCTCCGATTTCCCTTATCGGTCGGAACAATATTACATGCATGTGGACCCCAGTAACCAGGTCCTGGCGACGACAACTTTTTCCGGCGAACATGCGGCGTGCACAAAAAATGTTGTGATGCCGGTGGTCTGGAAACGACAGTTCGGCAAGGGGCGGGTTTTTTATTCCTCACTGGGACATCAGGCATCGGAATTTAATGTGCCCGAAATGAAATCAATTCTGCAGCGCGGAATGCGATGGGCCGCCCGGTTATCTAGGGTCAGGACCCATTAATTTGATCCATTCTGCAGAGGTGATTTATCTTATCGGTTAGGCGGAAAGACGCAGGAAACCCCTCGGTTTTCAAGTTTTTTCAACGAAGCCAGAGAGATAAAGCGCCCCGCCCCAAGGGGTTTGTCCGTAAGCTCACGCCTTCTGCGAAAACAAGGCTCGAATAGGCCCAGCATGTCCTTGCGCTTGTTTTCTTATATTCGTAAGCTTACGGACAAACAGAATTGCATGAAATTAATGGGTCCTGACCCTAGTTAACACTTTTTTGGTCAACCTTCGGATAGGCCACAAAAGCCAGGTGACGGCTGTCCGGCGACCAGGAGTTTACATTGATGGTGCCCTGGCCACCCCGAAACGCACAAAGGGTTTGGCTCTGCGATCCGTCTGGTTTCATAAGTTTTAACATCACTTCGCGGTCGGCAGGATGGCCGATGGTCGCTGGCGGGTAACTGAGATAGGCAATAACCTCGCCATCTGGTGACGGGTGGGGAAACCAGTTGACCCGTGCATCGTCGGTAAGTTGCTCCATCCCGGTGCCGTCCGGGGCCATGCGAAACAATTGTGCATGACCGCTGCGGGTTGCCGCCAGTTCGCCATTAAAATAGATCCATTTGCCATCCGGCGAAAACTCCGGCCCGTCGACCGGGACATTAACGTCCGTCAGTTGGCGGTCGGCCCCGCCTTGTGCGGGGATCGTATATATGTTGGTTAGGGTGTTGCCCGTTGGCGCGGTTTCCAGGCCAACATAGACCAGGGTGTGGCCGTCGGCGGAAACCCCATGTAAATAAGAGTGAAACCGGCGTTGCGGATCCCGGTCATTGGAAATGCGCCGGGGTTGGCCACCGTCAATACCGACCGAATACAGATGGCCGTCATCTGCCGACATATAAATTGTCCCGCCGTCCGGTGACAGACAATGGTCATTGTTCAGATTATTCAGATCACCCGTTGGCAGGTATCGGGGCAAACTTGTACCGGCAACGGAAATTCTGAACAGGCTGCCGCTGTTGTTATAAATCAGCCCGGTTCCGTCCGCGGTCCAATTGGGTGCTTCCATCGACTCCCGGGTCGCGTATCGCACACGGCGGTTTTTGCCGTCACGGTCAATGACCGTCAGTTGCGCGAGCCGGTCGGCGGTTTTTCCCTGCTCGTCGGTATGTGAGCGATTGCCGATGCCAGGTTTTATCATTTTGCCGAGCACCGGCCAACGGCCCTTGTTTGCAGGCCAAAGGGGATTAAACCCATTGCGGTTTGCTCAGGCTTTGCAGATGGGTCGACGGTTCACCGTCGATCCGCCCGAGAACCGCCCGGGCCAATTCAAATCCGGCCAGGCGTCCATCTTCATTAACCACGTGTAATTGCGATCGGAACAGGGGCAACACATGGGAAAATTGTTTACTGGTGACGTCCACATCGACGCCCAGGGACAAGCCCGCCGCTTCGATGCCGGCGACCACGCCAAAGGTCGCGCCCCCGGAACAGCAAATAATACCGTCGGGGCGGTTATCGTGGACCATGAGTTCGGTAATCCGGGTTTGAATGACCTGAAGATCATCTTCGGTGGTGATCCCGCGCAAGGGAATTTCGACGATTCCACGGGCCGCAAGAGCGGCGTCAAATCCACCGCGCAAATGGTTATAATAGGTGAGGCCGGGCGGGCAGCTCAGCAGCGCCAGCCGTTGGCGGCCCAAGTGGCTGAGACGGATCGTCGCTTCGTGGGTGTACCGCCAATTGTCGAAGTCGTGCCAGGGATGGTCCACCCCCATTTCCGTTCGTCCGTGGGTCGCAAACGGAAATCCGCAGTCCTCCAAATAACGGACGCGATCATCGTCAGGTTCCGTCCGGGAAAAAATAATGCCATCGGCGGCAGCGGTTTCGATAATGTATTTCACCGGCTCCATGGGATCACCGGAAAACGAATAGGGGGTCAATACCAAGTGGTACTGGGTATCGGCAAGGGCTTCGGATATGCCGTGCACGAGATGCGACGTCAAACCCATAACCGCTTCATGGGTACTCAAGACCAGGGCGATGACATTGGTTTTTCCGGTGCGCAAACGGACCCCCGCCCGGTTCGGACGGTACCCGATTTGTTTGGCAACCAGTTGCACACGCTCCTTGGTTTTTTTGCCAATATCGGGGGCATCTTTCAGGGCTTTGGAAACCGTGGTAATGCCCAACCCTGTCATAAATGCGATGGTTTTGAGGGTTGGCCGCTGAGCCGTCGGGGTCGGCGCGATTGAAGGGTCTTGCGTCACCAATTGGGTCCTAACTGAGTTGTGAAGCGCCCTTAAAGCGCCCCATGAATTCGCCTAACACGTCCCTGTTACAAATTTCACCGGTTATCGACAGAAAAGAATTATGCAATTTGTTCTATAACGTTATAGTTTTTTTCTTGAGATATTTTCAAATAGTGTTTTAATTTTTTCATCTGAAAAACGGCTCCGGTTTATCCGAATCCGCGTGTATCTCAAACTACTCCTCTTTCTAAATAACTAATTTAATATTTTATTTTCAATTGGTTAATTAAAATTAATTAAATGAAACATTAAGACCAATGGTTCGTACCGTAGCATGACTTTTTGGTTTTCCCAGAACGAATCAACGATTGCATTCTGAAAATAGATGAAATACCTTTATTTTACTGCAACGTTGCAGTTTTGGGAGATAGAGCAACTGCATCCATGCAGTGCAAAATTTAAGGGAGAATTCACAATGCGCATTCGTACACGTTTCGCGGCTTTTGCCGCATGCCTCGCTTTACCTTTTACTGCGGCCCAGGCCGTGGAACTGGAGGTCACCCATTGGTGGACGTCGGGCGGCGAAGCGGCGGCCGTCGCCGAATTTGCCAAAGCCTTTAACGCCACCGGCAATAAATGGGTCGACGGAGCCATCGCCGGTTCCGGTGGCACCGCACGGCCGATCATGATCAGTCGGATTACCGGCGGCGACCCCATGGCCGCGACCCAGTTTAACCACGGGCGGCAGGCTGAAGAGTTGGTTGAAGCCGGTTTGATGCGCGATTTAACCGCCGAAGCCAAAGCCGGAAACTGGGCCAATCTGGTTCATCCAAAATCCCTGCTCGACGCCTGTACCCTGGATGGCAAAATATATTGTGTGCCGGTGAACATCCATTCCTGGCAATGGATCTGGTTGTCGCACAAAGCCTTTAAGGACGCCGGCATTGCCGTTCCCACCAATTGGGACGAATTTGTTGCTGCAGGACCGGCTCTGGAAAAGGCCGGAAAGATTCCCCTCGCCATGGGCCAACAGTCCTGGCAGTCCAGCGGCGCCTTTAACGTACTGATGGTTTCCATCGCCGGTCCGGATATTTACAGCCGGGTATATAAGGACAAAGACGCCGAGCTGGCCGCCGGACCTGAAGTGGCTAAAGTCTTTAAAGCCGCCGACGATGCCCGCCGACTGGCCGCCAAATCCAAGGTCCAAGACTGGAATCAGGCGACCAATATGGTGATTACCGGGCAAGCCGGTGGTCAGATCATGGGCGACTGGGCGCAGGGTGAGTTCCAGGTTGCCAATCAGGTCGCCGGCAAAGACTACACCTGCCTGCCCGGTCTCGGGGTGAACGAAGTGATCTCCACCGGCGGCGATGCCTTCTATTTTCCTAAACTGGACGATGCGGCGAAAACCAAAGCCCAGGGCCAACTGGCGTCGTTAATGATGACCAAGGAGGTTCAAGTGAACTTCAACCTGAAGAAGGGTTCCTTGCCGGTTCGTGGCGACGTCGATTTGGCTTCCGCCAACGATTGCATGAAAAAGGGCCTGGGTATTCTCGCCAAGGGCAATATCGTGGCTGATGTCAACCAGTTGATGTCGCCGGATTCCCTGGGTCAGGTCAACGATCTGTTTGTTGAGTTTTTCAACAATCCGTCCATTACAAAGGAAGATGCGCAAAAACAATTTGCCGACATCGTTGAGGATGCTGACTGAGGACTAATTTCGGACAAACCCGCAGTCGGCCCCATTCAGGGTGTCGGCTGCGGGGCTTTTATCACCCTCCCCCCGAACCAGACAACGAGGACATGATCATGTCGGCTGGCAAACGACCGGTGCAGTTGTGGCGCAATTTAAGCGCCAAAATCGCCGCCATTCCCATGATCCTGACGGCATTGGTGATTTTCGTTGGCTGTTCCCTGTGGACGGTATTTTATTCTTTCACCAATTCCAAACTCCTGCCAAAGGTCAAATTTGTCGGCCTCAATCAGTACGAACGGCTGTGGTCCACCAACCGCTGGTTAATTTCCATCGAGAATCTGGTGATCTATGGCATTTGCACTTTAATTTTTTCCCTGTTAATTGGATTTCTATTGGCGGCGCTGCTCGACCAAAAAATTCGCTTCGAAAATACCTTTCGCTCGATCCTGTTATACCCGTTTGCCCTGTCGTTCATCGTTACCGGGCTGGTCTGGCAATGGGTCCTTAATCCGCAGTTTGGCATCCAGAAGATTATCCGTGACCTGGGCTTCGAGAATTTTGCCTTCGATCCCCTGTACAACCCGGACATCGTCATTTACGGGGTTTTGATCGCCGGGCTGTGGCAAGGCACAGGCCTTATTATGTGTTTAATGCTGGCTGGCATCAGAGGCATCGATCAGGAAATCTGGAAGGCGGCGCGGATTGACGGAATTCAAACCTGGAAGACCTATGTGTTCATTGTCATTCCCATGATGCGGCCAGTATTCATTACGTCCCTGGTAATAATCGCGTCGGGAATCGTTCGGGTTTATGACCTGGTCGTCGCCCAAACCGGCGGTGGTCCGGGCATCGCCTCCGAGGTGCCGGCAAAATACGTGTATGACTATATGTTTCAAAATCAGAATCTGGGTCAGGGTTTTGCGGCGTCAACTATGATGCTGCTGACGGTTGCCATAGTCATCGTGCCCTGGGCCTATTTGGAGTTCGGGAGTAAAAAACATGTCTGAAACTGTTTCGGATCCCGGGTTGGGCGAACCCTTTGGTCCTAAACCCCGCAAACGGTTTTCCCGCCGTAACATTTTCATTTATGGCACGCTTATTTTTGTCTCCCTGTATTATTTATTACCCCTGTATGTGATGGTCGCAACGTCACTCAAAGGCATGCCGGAAATTCGTCTGGGCAATGTGTTTGCGCCGCCGGTCGACATTACCTTTGCCCCTTGGGTCAAAGCCTGGGCCGAAGCCTGTACCGGATTAAACTGCGACGGTTTAAGCCGCGGGTTCTGGAATTCCGTTCGCATTACCGTGCCGTCCGTTGTCGTCTCGATCATAATTGCATCGGTCAACGGATACGCCCTGGCAAACTGGCGGTTCAAGGGCTCCGATACGTTTTTTACGATTTTGATCGTCGGTGCCTTTATTCCCTACCAGGTGATGATTTACCCGATTGTGATTGTCCTCAGGGAAATCGGTTTATACGGCTCGATTTGGGGCCTGGTCATTGTTCATTCGATTTTTGGCATGCCCATTCTGACGCTTTTGTTTCGAAATTATTTCACGTCCATACCCGAAGAGCTGTTCAAAGCGGCGCGGGTCGACGGCGCCAGTTTCTGGGGTATTTATTTTAAGATCATGTTACCCATGGCGTTACCGATATTTGTTGTTGCGATCATCCTGCAGGTTACCGGCATCTGGAACGACTTTCTGTTTGGCGTCATTTACACCAAACCCGACACCTACCCGATGACCGTCCAGCTCAACAACATCGTCAACTCGGTCCAGGGTGTGAAGGAATACAATGTCAATATGGCGGCAACCATCCTGACCGGCATTGTGCCGCTGGTCATTTATTTTATCTCAGGAAAATTATTTGTCCGCGGCATCGCGGAAGGTGCCGTGAAAGGGTAAGTCCATGGAAAGCGTTTCGATTAAGGATGTGAGCCTCAGTTTTGGCCCCATCAAGGTCCTGAAGACCCTCAACCTGGATGTCCATGACGGCGAGTTCATCGTCCTGCTTGGCCCGTCCGGCTGTGGCAAATCGACCCTGCTTAATTGCATCGCCGGATTGCTCGACGTGTCCCATGGGCAAATCTTTATCAAGGATAAAAACGTTACCTGGGAAGAACCAAAAGACCGGGGCATCGGTATGGTTTTCCAGTCCTATGCCCTCTACCCGCAAATGACCGTTGCCGGCAATTTGAGTTTCGGATTAAAAAATCAAGGTATGCCAAAGGACGACATCGCCGTACGCATAGCCCGCGCCGCCGAGATCCTGCAGATTGAACCCCTGTTAAACCGCAAACCGGGGCAACTGTCCGGTGGTCAGCGCCAGCGGGTTGCCATAGGCCGGGCCCTGGTCCGCGACGTTGACGTGTTTTTGTTTGATGAGCCGCTGTCCAATCTGGACGCAAAACTGCGATCCGAATTGCGCGTCGAAATCAAACGGCTGCACCAGCAACTGCAAAATACCATGATTTACGTAACCCACGACCAGATCGAAGCCCTGACCCTGGCCGATCGCATCGCCGTCATGAAAGGCGGCGTCATCCAGCAACTGGATGACCCCTTGACGATCTATAACAAACCGACAAATTTATTTGTCGCCGGATTTATCGGCTCTCCCTCCATGAACTTTTTTGCCGGCCACATTGATGACGATGCTTTGCGCTTTACCTCGGGGGCCATGGTTTTACCGCTCGATGACTACCGACCGGACGGCACCATCCGTTCGGGACAGGACGTGATCCTTGGCGTGCGGCCGGAACAGATTAAAATCAATGATCCCGAGAGCACCGACGACCACACCATCGATGCCGAAGTGGATGTGGTTGAACCGATGGGGGCCGACAGTCTGGTCTGGGTAAAAATCGACGGCCATGCCTTGTCCGTTCGGACCGAGGCCGGCAACCTCTACAGCCCGGGGGACAAGGTCAAAGTCTCCTTCAATCTGTCGCTTGCATCGATCTTTGATGCGCAACACGAATCCCGCATTTAATCGGCCTCAGGCCTGACAATAGGAGCCCCTTATGACTGCCTTTGCTTTCCAACTTTATGGATCTCGCGATTTCCCACCGCTAACCCATACCCTGAAAATGCTTGTTGCTACCGGATACAAAGCGACCGAGGGTTATGGCGGCGTCTATGGCGACCCGGCGGCGACCCGGACGGCCCATGATGCCGTCGGCCTGACCATGGACTCCGGACATTTTTCCATCGATGCCCTGGTCAATGACCGCGAAAACACCCTGAAGACGGCAAAAACTTTGGGGGTATCGTCAATTTATGCACCGCATCTGGCCGCAGCCGACAGGCCGACTGACGAAGCCGGGTATGTGGCTTTTGCTGAACAACTGGAATCCCTTGCGGCCGTTTACAACGACCAGGGATATCATTTTGGCTGGCATAACCACGCCTTCGAGTTCGTTGCCCTGAGCGACGGAACCGTGCCCATGAAAACCATCCTCGAGCACGCCCCATCCATCGGCTGGGAAGCCGACATCGCCTGGATCGTCCGCGCCGCTGCCAATCCCTTAAAATGGATTGCCGACTACCCCGACCGGGTAACGGGAATCCACATCAAGGACATCGCACCGGCCGGTGACTGTTTGGACGAAGACGGCTGGGCCGATGTTGGATTTGGCACCATGGACTGGCCAGCCCTGATGCAGGCGGTCGCCGCCTCACCGGTCAAACATTTTGTCATGGAGCATGACAAACCCAATGACGACGCGCGGTTTGCCAAACGCTCCATCGACTTTATCAAAGATTATTAAGGAAATACCCCATGAAAAAAACATTAGGAGTTGGCATCATCGGCTGCGGCAATATTTCATCCGCCTATTTAAAGCTGGCACCGCAATTTCGCGGCATCGAAATCCGGGCCTGTGCCGACATCAATCCGGCAGCCGCTCAAACTCAGGCAAAAACCTTTGCGATCCGGGCTGACACCGTTGACGGTTTATTAAAATCCAAAGATATCGATATTGTCGTCAATCTGACCGTACCGGCGGCCCATTTTAGTGTCTCCAAAAAGATCCTGACCGCCGGCAAACATGTCTATTCGGAAAAACCCTTTGTCCTGTCGGTCAAGGACGGCAAGGAATTAGCCGCACTCGCCAGCAAAAAACGCCGACGGATCGGCTCCGCCCCGGACACCTTTCTCGGCGGCTCCCATCAACTCGCCCGGCATCTGATCGACACCGGGAAGGTCGGCAAAATTACCAGCGGCACCTGCCACGTCATGAGCCACGGGATGGAGCATTGGCACCCAAATCCCGACTTCTTTTTTCAGCCGGGTGCCGGGCCGGTCCTCGATATTGGCCCCTATTACGTCACCAACCTGATCCAGTTACTGGGACCGGTTAGCACTGTCGTTGCCCATTCATCGACGCCTCGGACAACCCGGACAATCACCTCAAAACCGCGCCGCGGCCAAAAACTCAAGGTCGAGACGCCAACCACCATCCACGCAATTCTGGGTTTTAAGAACGGCGCGGTGATTACGCTCGGGACCAGTTGGGATGTTTGGCAGCACAATCACTCGGCCATGGAACTTTATGGCACCGACGGCAGTTTGCATGTGCCGGATCCGAATTTTTTTGGCGGTGTCGTGCAGGCCAGTAAAAATTCCAAACTGCTCAAAAGACTACCAAAATGGGCCCACCCGTTTTCCGTAACCAACCAACAGAGTTCCAGTGGCGACGTCGCCAACTACCGGGCCGCCGGGTTGGCTGACATGGCCCTGTCGATCCTGGAAAAACGACCCCATCGATGTTCCAACGATTTGGCCTTGCATGCGGTCGATGTGATGACGTCGATCCTCAAGGCCGGCGAAACCGGTAAAAAAATTGACCTCAAGACCACCTGCAAGCGGCCCGCGCCGCTGTCACCCAAGGACGCAAAAGCGCTGCTCGCACCGAAAAAAGGGAAATGACCATGTGGACACCTGCGCCAAACCGTTACGACGAGATGATTTATCGAAGATGTGGGAATTCCGGCCTTAAACTGCCGGCCATATCGCTTGGTCTGTGGCACAATTTTGGCAGCGACACGGCGCATGATGTGAAACGCCGTATCTGCCAGACGGCGTTTGATCAGGGCATAACGCATTTCGATTTGGCTAACAACTATGGACCGCCGCCGGGCAGCGCCGAAGCGGCCTTCGGGGAAATTTTGCGGACGGACTTTTCCGGTTATCGGGACGAACTGATCATTTCGTCAAAAGCCGGGTACGAAATGTGGGACGGCCCCTATGGGGAATGGGGTAGCCGCAAATACCTGATTGCGTCGTGCGATCAAAGCCTGAAACGCTTAGGCCTCGACTACGTGGATATTTTTTATTCCCACCGATTTGATCCCGACACCCCCTTGCAGGAAACCATGGGGGCCCTCGATCATATTGTCCGGTCCGGTCGTGCCCTTTATGCCGGGATCTCGTCCTATAACTCGGAGAAAACCCAGGAGGCCTGCGCCATCCTGAACGGGTTGGGCACCCCCTGTGTGATCCATCAACCCAGTTATAACATGATCAACCGTTGGGTCGAGCGGGACGGGTTGAAAGACACCTTAAAAGACTTAGGTGTGGGTTCCATCGCCTTCACGCCCCTGGCCCAGGGTATGCTGACAAATAAGTATCTATCGGGCACACCCGATGGCAGCCGCGCCACCCAGGGCAAATCCCTTAACCCCAGTTTCCTCAGCGAAAAGGCGATTGCCAACATCAACCAACTGAACCAAATCGCCCTGGGTCGCGGTCAAACGCTGGCCCAAATGGCTCTTGCCTGGGTCCTTCGAAATGACGGCATTACCACGGCGCTGATCGGTGCCTCAAAACCGGAACAGGTCATAGATTGTGCAAAAACCATTAAAAACCTCGATTTCAGCGAACAGGAGCTGCGCGAAATTGACCGGTATGCGGACGAGGAAAATATTAACCTGTGGGCCAAGTCGTCCGCTTAAGGCCAGGACCAGTCCCGCACAATAAACCAGACAGCGAATATCGTTTTGGTTTTTGTCAGGCAATCGATTATCATTGCAGGTCGGCGACATCACCGGCTCCGGTGATAGGGCAACCGCTTAGAGTTCCTGGCAAGCGCCCACATAGGGATGAATATCATGAGACTGGATCACATTAATATTGCCACCAACGACATCGATCAGATGCGCGATGTTTTGGTTTCACTTTTGCTGTTGCAAGTCGGAGAGCGCCCACCGTTCGCGTCCAGGAGGTATTGGCTGTATGGCGAAGGATATCCCATCGTGCATTTAACCACTTCCGCAGACGATCCGGGAAATTCGACGGGTGCCTTAAATCATATTGCCTTTAAAGATAAGGACTTTGACGGTCTCCTATCGAGATTGACTGAAAAAGAAGTCTCCTATGATGTTTTTACGGTGCCAACCTCCGGCATCCGCCAGGTTTTTTTCAAAATCACCCACGACGTTGTGGTTGAAGTTGATTTTGACCCAATTGGTGAAACGCCGCCGTCAATTGGAAGATAGCTGCGCCGCCCTCCGGCCGGGTGCATGGACGCTCAAAATAGGGCAGGAAAAAGCAACCCTCCCGGCCCGGGAGCGATCCTTGCGTGCGCCTGTCGGAAAATGCCCAACCCGTTGCCGCCGGACGCGAGCGGGGCGCGGAGGATTATTTATAGATTTCGTCTCTTATATTTAAATCGAGGGCTTTGACGGTGTCGACGTCGGCCTCCAAACTGTCGGCGAGCTGTCGTAAAACGTGTTTTTCTGACGGCTCCAGTTTGCCGTCGGATTCGATAATCGTTGCACTGAGCATAAGCAGTGTTTTGGTCCATTCGGCGTCACCTTTCGCCGCGCTAACTTCAGCCAGAGCTTCGGCCCGCCCGGCCTCGGGGTCGTCTTTTATGGACTTGACGTAGGTGGCAAACATCTCGGTGCCGTAGTTCTTGCCAAATAGTTTCAATTCCGCAACAACCTTCATTAATTTTCTGACCGCCACTTCTTCCTTGCGCGCCAGTTCATCGTCGGCCATGGCCGCTAGCGCCGCCGCCGCCATACAGGCTTTAAAATAATCGAAGGTGCGTGACCGCTCCTTGTTTTTTTTGTGGTGCGCCACAAGCAGGTTAAAAAAACCGGCCATAAAAAATCTCCCTTTCCCCTATTCCAATAATCTGTCTCTCATGTCAATTTCCACGGCTTTGACGGCCTTCGGTTCGATACTGAGGAACTGGCAGATTTCTTCAATGGCATCGACTTCCTCATCTCTGATAACGCCGTCCGCCTCACTTATGGTGTGGCAAATACTGACAAGTAACTGGGTTAATTCCACATCATCGAGTACCGGTTTAAGGGCCTTGGTCACTTCCGCCCGGCCCCTTTCCGGGTCCTTTTGTATATTTTCCACATATTCGTTATAAATTTCCAAACCCTGGCGGGGATCAAACAGATTTAACCCGTCAAGGATCTTTATCAGCGAGGTGGTCGCCAGGGATTCCCGGCGGCAGGCATAACCGTCCGAAATGGCAATCGCCGCAGCCGACGCCATACAGGCCTTTAAAAAGAAATAGGTCTGGGCCCGGAGTTTATTTTTCCGATGGTGGTCGATTAATATTTTAACGAAACCGGACATTCGATTACTTTATGCTAGTTAACGAAACGGGACAAAGGCAATATGATCATATCAACCCTGCAGGCGGGTTGCCATAGGCGGAGGAGCTCCCAGCGCGGTTATTCTTATGATTTTTGAACTTTTTGCCGATGCCACCTCCGCCGTCACCTGAACAGGCCCTCGCCCTTCATCATGCCGGCAATGTCCGGGCGGCGATTGATGGTTACCGGGATATTCTGTGCAAGGACCCGGAAAACGCCGCCGTCTGGCAGTATTTGGCGGTCGCGTTGCGCGCCACTGGTGATTTGGCCGGTGCCCGGTCGGCCGCTGAAAAGGCCGTAAAACTGGCCCCCCAATCCGCTTCGGCCTGGAACAACCTGGGCAATAGCCGGGCCGCCCTGGCCGACCCTGCGGCGGCCCTGGCCGATTACCAGAAGGCGCTCGAAATAAATCCCCAATATGCCGACGCCTGGGCCAATCGGGGCCTCGCCGAAAAACAACTTGGCCATTTAAGCCAGGCGATCACCTGTTTCGAGCAGGCCGCCGCCGCGAGCGATCGTAACGCCGGCGCCCTCAACACCATCGGCAACCAGCTGTTTGAACTGCACGCCTTCGATGGTGCCATCACCTGTTATCGGCGAGCCGTCGAGATCGACAGTCGGTTTACCAACGCCTTTAACAACCTGGGAAACACCTACCTGCAGACCTTGCAAATCGGCAAGGCCATTGCCGCCTATGGCCAGGCTTTAAAGATCGATCCCGATCACCCGGACGCGGCCAACGGCTATGGCCAAAGCCTCCTGTTAACGGCTGATTATTCCTTGGGCTGGCCGGCCTACGAGGCGCGCAAAGGCGAACCGCCTGTCGAGCCGGCAACCGGGGCCCGGCCCTGGACCGGCCAGGACCTGGTCGGCCGCACCCTGTTGCTGCGGGCCGAACAGGGTATGGGCGACACCATCCAATTCCTGCGGTTTGCCGGTGCCGTCAAAAAAACCGGGGCAACGGTCGTCCTGCAATGCCCCGAGCAACTGGCCGATCTGGCACGAACCGTCGACGGCATTGATCGGCTTTGCCGCCCGGGCGACCGGACGGCCGCCGACTTCACCGCACCGTTGATGTCCCTGCCCCATGTGCTTGGCCTCAAGGACGAACAGGCGGTTAAAATGGACAAACCCTATATGTCAGCCCCCCGTCCCGCCGTTCGCACCGCCCGGCGCAAACAGGTCGGACTGGTTTGGGCCGGCAACCCGGACCATATAAATGATGCCAATCGGTCCATGGATTTGGCCGACCTGGCACCGATATTCGAAATCTCCACCGTCGATTTTTTCAGTCTGCAAATGGGCCCGGCAAAAAACCAGCTGACGCCCTTCCGTCCGGCCGCCGGGATCACGGATGTGAGTTCCCGCTTTACCAGTTATGGCGATACGGCCAACACCGTGGCAAACCTGGATTTGCTGATTAGCGTCGACACGTCACTTGCCCATCTGGCCGGTGCCATGGGCAAACCCTGCTGGCTTTTATTGCCCTATGTGCCCGATTGGCGATGGCAACTTGAGCGCCCGGATTCACCCTGGTATCCGAGCCTTATTTTGTTTCGCCAGACGGTGCGTGGCAACTGGCAACAGCCGGTCGAACAGGCCGCCACGCTTTTATCAAGTCAAAACCCGGCGGGGCCCTAAAGGCAGTTTCAGTTCCGCAAAGATCTGTTATAGGTTTATCCTCATAGTCATTTAAAAGGAGACTTTGCCATGGGTGCCGTAAAACGAACCCTGTTAACCGTCGGCCTCGCCACGCTTCTATCAACCGCCCTCGCCGCCTGTTCGCCCGAGGTCGGCAGCGAAGCGTGGTGTGAGGAAATGAACGAAAAAGACAAAGGCGAATGGAGCGCCAACGAAGCCCGTGACTTTGCCAAGAGCTGTATTCTTTAGGCGAACGGCGAGCCATGTCCGGGCCCCCGGTTTGGGGCCTGGGCCTGCAGCGGGCATTAAAAATTCCCGGTCATTTCGTTAGACGCAAGAACACCAAGGGCAGAGGATTTTGATGTGGCGCTTGCTGCTTTGCAAGTTGCGCAGTACTTGGCAGCCAGGAACGGCACCCCGGCTCCAGGCCGGCCCACCCATCGATACGATAAAATTGATTGGAAATTTATTAATCGTGCCGTGACAGGCAAGAATTGCCCTGCCATCATTATCCCCGCTGTCGAGAGCCAACCAGATTACACAGGGTATCCCATGAATGAAGCGCCCCCCATAGATCCGCAATTGCAACCCGATCCAAAGGCCGTAAGCTTTGATTTGGCGCACGCCCTGTCGTCGGTGGTTTCGGTTCAGTGCAAAATACCGGAAAACGGGTTTACGGCGCAGAGCCTGGGCACGGAACGCATGGGCCATGGCGTCGTCATTGGCGAGCGCGGGTTGATTTTGACCATTGGTTATCTGACCGTTGAAGCCGAAACCATCTGGTTGATTGACCATACGGGCGGTGCCGTCGCCGGCCATGTAGCCGCCTATGACCAGGAATCCGGATTTGGCCTGATCCAGGCCTTGGGCAAATTAAATGCCCCGGTCATGGAGTTGGGCCGATCTTCGGCCCTGGCCATTGGCGACGACGTTATCTTAGCGGGTCACGGCGGTAAATCCGGCGCCATTAATGCCCGGGTCGCCGCCAAACAGGAGTTTACCGGCTATTGGGAATACCTGTTGGGGGAAGCCCTGTTGACCACCCCACCGCACCCTTTTTGGGGCGGCAGTGCGTTGCTTGGCAGCGACGGCAAACTCGCCGGCATCGGCTCGTTATTTATTCAGCAGAACGATGAACAGGGGCAAACTTTCGACGGCAATATGGTGGTTCCCATCGATCTGTTACCGCCCATACTGGACGATCTTTTAACCTATGGGCGGGTCAATAAAAACCCCCGTCCCTGGCTCGGCGTGTTAACCGCTGAAGTGTCCGATCGACTGGTCATTGCCGGCGTTGTTGACAACGGGCCCGGCGCTCAATCGGGCCTGGAAGTGGGCGATATTCTGCACGCCATCAATGGCCGACCGATCGATGATTTGGCAACTTTTTACCGGGATTTGTGGTCAAGTGGTGATGCCGGCATCACGGTCGTCCTGACGATCTACCGGGAAGATAAAATATTTGAAGTGACCGTCCGGTCCGGTGACCGCGACAGCTATTTGGTCAAACCCAATATGCACTAGGCAGGTAAATCGGCATATGATGTTGGCCCCCCCACTTTCACAGCCTGGCGTCGCCATTGATATGGCGGACGGTGAATTGTCGGTGTTCAGGGACGTCTTCGCCGCCCCGGAAAGTGCACGGACCTTGCAAAAGCTGATCGATCAAAGCGACTGGCAGCAGGAAACCCTGACGTTATTTGGCCGGACCATCGCCATGCCCCGCCTGACGACCTGGTACGGCGATGCGCCCTATACCTATTCGGGCATCGAACACCCAGCCAGGACCTGGGACCCGCTGGTCGACGGGTTGCGGCAAAAGGTCGAATCCCTGACCGGTCAGCGGTTTAATACGGTCCTGTTGAACTACTATCGGGATGGCCGCGACAGCATGTCCTGGCACAGCGACGACGAACCCGAACTGGGGCTTAATCCGGCCATTGCCTCTTTAAATTTAGGCGCGACCCGGCGGTTTCGCTTCCGCCGCAAACAGGACAATACCCAAACCCTGGCGGTCGCGTTAACGGACGCCAGCCTGCTGTTGATGGCCGGGCCGATCCAGCACCATTGGCAACATGCCTTGGCGAAAACAAAAAAAATCCTGGGGCCGCGCGTTAACCTGACCTTCCGCCAGGTCAGGCTTTAACTTTCAATCGAGGTCCAGCGGGTAGACCGGCCGACGGACGTTCTGGTAATCCAACTGCCGATAATTGCGCGACGTCAGGCCGCCGCCGTCGACGATGATCACTTCGGATGCGATCGGGGCAAATGCCGCCCTGAAATGGTGGGCCGATTTGACCACGACAACGGCTTTTTTTCGGGGGTCAATATTGGCGTGTTCAAAAAATTGCAGGTCATAAAGCTGAAACCGCCGGCTGGTGATCAAAATCTCGATGCCGCCGACCTGCAAAACAACCGTCGGCCCCATGCAAATACGCGACCCGGCCATCATCGGGCCCTGCAGGGTCAAGGATCCATCGGTGACTGCCACCACGTGGCCAGTCACCGGAAGGGGGGTGCCGTAACGGGCGTCAATTTTGCCGCCGATGGCGACCACCACATGGGCACCAAGCCCCTGTTCGACACAGGTTTGCACGGCGACAGGATCATACAGCAACCCGAAGACCGCATCCTGAACGTTGGCGTCGATCATCGCCTTCAACAGACGGGTTGCGTCGCCATAACCGCCGCCACCGGGATTGTCAGCAAAATCCGCCAGGACCAGGGGGGCTTTGCGCGGACCAGCCGACTGGATGGCGGCAATGGCCTGTTCTATGGTCCACGGATCAATGGTCAAACGGTTCCGGCTTTGCCAAATTTCCGCCATTACCTGATCGGCCAGGTCCTTATGGCTGGCCGAGTGCCCGTCGCCAACCACCACCACACTGGGTCCCGAATCGTAAATATCCGCCCAGGGAAAACCGGCGGCAACGGAACTCGATAACACACCATCGCCCTGGCCAACCCCAAGTTTGGCACTAGCCAGGGCTTCGAGCATGGGCCCGGGCTGGGTGGTTCGACCATGGTCCGCCCCGTCCAGCAATTGGCCGCGAGAAACCACCGTATGGGGTTTGATTTCGCCGGCCAGGGTCCGCTGCAATAAACCCGCCGCCTCGGTCGCGGTCTCGTATTGGTCAATGTGCGGGTAGGTTTTGTAAATGGTAATAATATCGGCCGCCCGGGCCATTTGATCGGTGATGTTTGCATGCAGGTCCAGGGTCATGGCGATGGGCACGTCGGTACCAATGACCTGGCGGACGCGGCGCAGCAATTCGCCTTCGCCGTCCGCCGTATGGGTGCAGACCATGGCCCCGTGCAAGGCCAGACAGACACCGTCGAAAGGCCCTTGATCCTTGAGGGTATCGACAATCCGGTTGCTTATGAGCTCGAAGGTCTCCTTGGTGACCCGCCCCGACGGCGTCGCATTGGCCAGCACCGGATAGGTTGTTTGCCAGCCGTAGCGTTGGCTGGCATCGATGAAGGCGGCGATCTCGGTTTTTGTGCCACGCATCTGGCTGACCACCTGATCACCGTAGTACAGGGACCGCGCCTTATAGGACTCAAGCGTTGTCGGCAGTTGGCTAAAGGTATTGGTCTCATGCATAAAACCAGCGACCAGGATGCGTTTTGCCATCCCCTTTCCTAACCCGCCAAAGCCGCTAAATCGGGAATCGGCCGGGTCAGTGTCGGCTGGTTTGCCAAATATGTTTCAAGAGCATAAGCGGCCTGCAGGACAAACCGGTCCGAACCATTGGGGCCAGCGATCTGAATGCCGAAGGGCATGCCTTTGTGATCGACACCAACGGGCAGGGAACAAACCGCCGGAAGGGCCAGGGTCAGACCATAACTGAGCGCCAGCCAGCGCATATAAGTCGGCATCTTTTCACCGTTGATTTCTTCGACAAACCAGTTTTCGTGGGGGAACGGTGAAACCGCGGCGGTCGGGCAAATGAGCAAATCCACCTCATCAAACATCGCCAGGACATTTTGATAAATCTTCGATTGTTGGGCATTGGCCCAGCCGACGTCGGCGGCCGAATATTCCTGACCGCGGGTCACATTATCAATGACGTTGGGACCAAGAATATCCCGGTGCTTCCTGACCCGTTCCGCATGGGCGCTGATAAAATTTACGCCCCGGGTAATTTCGAAGGTTTCGTGTACGTCGGCCAAATCAGGATCGCGGTCGTGGGCTTCAGCAAAAACCCCGCGAAAGGCCGCACATTTGTCGGTAAACACCTGGCGAATTGAGTTATCGACGGGGGCGCAACCCAGATCCTCGGAAAAGGCAACCCGCAGGGATCCCAGATCAATGTCGCCCAGCGGTTCGAGCAGTTCGCTGTCCACCGACTGGGAAAAGGGGTCGCCAATATCGGCACTGGTTAAGGCGGCAATCATCAGCGACACATCACCAACCGTGCGCCCCATGCCGCCCTGTACGGAATAGGGGTTCAGGGCGACGGCACGCTTAGGCACCGGGACCACGCCGGGCGACGGACGAAACCCGGTGACCCCGCAAAACCCCGCCGGGGTCCTGAGGCTGCCGCCGTAATCGGAACCACTGGCCAGCGAGACCATGCCACAGGCGAGGGCCGCCGCCGATCCGCCGGACGAACCGGCCGGGGTCAATTGCGGATTAAAGGGGTTGCCGGTGGCCCCGTAAACGCTGTTGCGGGTATTGGCACCGGCCCCAAATTCAGGGGTGTTGGTTTTTGCCAGGATGATTGCCCCTTCTTCACGCAGATTGGCAACCGATAGGTCGTCGGCGTCGGGCACGTGATTTTCGTAGATCAAGGATCCATAGGTGGTCCGCAGTCCGGCCGTCGCCTCCAGATCCTTTATGCCGAGCGGCAAGCCGTGCAAAAGCCCCAGATCATCGCCATCCCGCACGGCTTTTTCCGCACTTTTGGCTGCCGCCCTGGCCCGATCCAAATCGATCGCAACCACCGCGTTGACGGTGCCGTTGACGGCCTCGATCCGGTGCAGTGAACTTTCCAGCAGTTCGACCGGTGAAATTTCTTTGGTGCCAATGCGGCGGCGTTGTTCAACGGCATCCAAATCACATAAAGACATGGCTTCGTTCCTTTGTTTAATCGGAGAATTTATCGGCATGGGTTCAGTCCTTTCTGTCGACAGGTGTCTGGCCGGCACCCAAATCCCACCAGATCCCTGCCATCACCGCCAGGGCATCCCGGCTCACGGATTCCAGGATATGTTCGTTGGGCGCGTGTTGCGAACAGGACGCATAACTATGGGGGACCCAAACCGTCGGCATCGCCAAAATCTCAGAAAATGCATCATTGGGCAGGGACCCTCCCAGATTGGGCAGAACATCCACCGCCGCGCCGGTCGTCTGTTCAATGCAGGCGACGGCCCATTTCACCCAGGGGTGGTCCGGGTCCAGTCGGGTCGCCGGCAGGGTATCACGCAGGGCTTCAAGTTCAACCGCCGGGTAACCCTGGTCATTCAAATGCCGGCGCAGGGCCGGCAAAAACTGTTTGGGATCGGTCGGCGGCACATACCGTATGTGGCAAACCGCCTCGGCGCTTGGCGGAATGGCGTTAACCGGCGCATTGGGATTGCCCGTCTTGTAGGCCAAAACCTCAAAGGTATTCCAGCCGAAGACTTTTTCTCCGGCGGTTAAACCGGGCTCACCCCACTGGCAGTCAATGTCCGGCGCGTCGTCCCCGCCGTCGACCGCCAGGTCGGCAATTGCCGCGCGCACCGAGTTGGACATGGCTTCCGGCGGCCGCAAACCGGCGACCAGAACTTCACCTTTTTTTGAAACGATGGTGGTCAGGGCATGGGCCAAAATAATCCCCGGATTGGCCAGCAACCCGCCCCAGTTGCCCGAATGATGGGCACCCTGGCGCAGGTTCAGGCTCATTTTAAAATTGAAGACGCCACGCGATCCCATAAACAGGGTCGGACGGGCGGGCGAGAGCCTCGGGCCATCAGAGGCAATCAGCACATCGGCCTGCAGACGATCACGGTTTTGCGCGCAAAACTCCCGGAGCCCGGGGGAACCTCTTTCTTCGCCGGTTTCGAGGACAAGTTTAACGTTAAAACCCAAGGACCCCCGTTCCTCGAGCACGGCCGCCAATGCCGCCAGATTAATGGTGTGCTGACCTTTGTTATCCGCCGTTCCACGGCCATACCAACGGCCGTCCCGGGCGACCAGTTGCCAGGGGCGCAAACCGTCGGCCCATTGGTCATCGTACCCACGGACCACATCGCCATGACCATAGGTAAAAACCGTTGGTAACAGCGGCCCTTCCAGGCGCTCGGCCACTAAAAACGGGCCACCTGCGTCGACCGGGTTGGGCAATACTTCGCAGTCAAAACCCAGTTGTTTAAGGCACGGCATCATTTCATCGGTCAGATACCTTAAAAGCTCAGGCGATTGATCCGGTTCCTGGCTTTCCGTGCGAAAAGCGACCCGGCGCGCCAGGTCGGCAAAAAACGAGCCGTCGTCAAAATAGGTTTCGGCGCGGGCAATTGCGTTTTGTCGGTTCACCTGCAGGCCTTCGCATCTCTGTCGTTTTGAAAATTGCAAATCACGGGTAATTGCCCGCCCGTCCGCAGATACCGGTACCGGTCGGGGGTTCGCCCTGATCCCCTCTTAGATACAGCCTGACGAACCATTCTGAAAGGCCGTTTTAAACATTTTCCGGTGGGAAAGCACCAGCCGATAACCTATGAATATGGCATGGCTTTTTGTGTTCTTACGGGTTTTATTTCGCACGAAACGGCGACCTTCAGTCGGCGGCCGACGACCCTTGAAAATTTCGAAAACGATTTGCTACTGTTCGGTGATGAAATCGCCGCAAAAACCGCATCGAGCAATCTGGAACCGGCCGGAATGCAAAAAGCCGCAGAACGGTTTGACTGGCACCTTATTTATACGGTGGCCGCCACCGCCACCCCGTCCGGGCCGGTTGAGCGCGATCTCTGGGCGCTCTGCGCGGATCGACTGTTACACACCGCCGACCAGGAAAAACACCGCATTGACGGGGTTTTATTAAACCTGCACGGGGCCATGGCAACCGTTGATGATTATGATGCTGAAGGTCTGCTTCTGCAGCAGTTGCGGGCCTGCCTGGGTCCAGATATCCCGCTTGCTGTCACCCTCGATCTGCACGCAAATGTAACCGATCGTATGGTCGATAATGGGGATATCTTCTGTGCCTACCGCACCTATCCCCATGTCGACCAGATCGCGACCGTGATGCGGGCGGCGGCGATCCTGGAACGCACCATGCGCCGGGAAATTACCCCCCGCACGCGGCTCGCGCGACGCGCCATGGTCACCGGGCTCGACCATGGCCGGACGACGACAGAAAACCCCATGACCCAACTTCTTGCCCAGGCCGATGCCCTGGAAGATCAAGACGACAGCTTGCTCACCATCAGTTTGTGTGCCGGATTTCCGCTGACCGATCTGGAACAGGCCGGTCCCAGTGTCACCATCACCACGGATGGTGACAATTTGTCCTATGCGGCAATGGCCGATCACTTTATGGATTTTGCCTGGCAGCACCGGCATTTCGATTCCAACACTTATCTGTCCGTTGCGGCCTGTATGGCGGTGCTAAATCAGGCCCGCCAGGATCCGGCCGCAGCGGGATCCGGCCCCATTGTCATTGCCGATCACGCGGACAATCCGGGTGCCGGTGCCTATGGGGATTCAACCCATCTTCTCAAAGGGCTGCTCGACGCAAAAATTGGCACCGCCGCCTTTGGCAGCCTTTATGATCCGGCGGCTGCGGCGCAGCTAATCGCCGCCGGTGAAGGCGCTGAACTGTCGCTTTTCATTGGTGGCAAAACCGACCCGCGCTATGGCCCGCCGCTGTTTGCTACGGGGCGGGTTGAACACATAACGTCGGGACACTATTTGGCCGGCGGCCCCTATGCACAGGGCACCTGGCAGAACCTCGGGCCGACGGTGGTTTTCCGGATCGCCACTATTGATGTTCTGATCACCTCAAATTGCGTCCAGGTCACGGAGCTGGAAACCTTTACCCACGCGGGTATCGATCCCCGGCGGCGGGACGTGATTGTCGTCAAATCCATGCAACATTTTCGCGCGGCGTTCGAACCCATTGCCCGTCAGGTGCTGATTGTTGATTGCGGTGCCCTGGCGACGGAGGATATAACAAAACTTCCTTACAAATTTTTGCGCCGCCCGATCTTCCCCCTGGATTTAGAATAACCCATTGACCGACTTGACCGCCCCACCGCGTTACGCCGTGCCACCGATTGTCCAGGGTGCCTTATGGATGGTCGGCTCCTGCGGACTGATGTCGGTGCTGGCGGCCATCGCCAGACACTTGGCCCTCGAAGGCCTGCACCCGAACATGATTGCCTTTTTTCGAATGGCGTTGGCCCTGATCTGCATGCTGCCCTGGGCCTATCGCGCCGGCTGGCCGAATATCAGGACCGACAAGTTCGGCTTGTACTGTTTCCGGGCGGCGATAAGTACGGGCGCCCTCATGACGTGGTTTTGGGCAATTTCCCTAATTCCCCTGGCGGAGGTAACGGCGTTGGGTTTCATGGCCCCCATATTCGCGACCGTCGGTGCCGCCCTGTTTTTAAAGGAAACCGTTCGCGCGCGGCGCTGGACGGCGACGTTCATTGGTTTTGTCGGTGCCTTGATCATCGTCCGCCCGGGAATCATCGAAATGTCCCTGGGCAGTTGGCTGGCGTTGCTCGGTGCCGGTTTTATCGGCATCTCAATTTTGAACATCAAAACCCTGAGCCGCACGGAAAGCCCCCATAAAATTGTTTTTTATATGAACCTGCTGATGACCCCCATCGCCTTGATTCCGGCATTATTTATCTGGGAAATGCCAGCCCCGGCACTGTGGGGATGGATCCTCGCCATGGGTCCGATTGCGGTTGGCGGTCATCTGATGTTGGTAAACGCCTATGCCCGGGGCGACGCATCAGCGATCGTGCCCTACGATTTTTCACGCCTTTTGTTTGCCGTCGTGATCGGTTGGGTGGCCTTTGGCGAAGTTGCCGACAGTTGGACCTGGGTCGGTGCCGCCGTCATATTTTCCTCGTCCCTGTTTATCTCCAGGCGCGAAGCGCTGCACAAAAACACCCGTTCCCCGACAACCGCCGTCCGTCCGACGGACGCCTAAATCCGCCACCAGAAAGCTTGCCGGAAAGCCCAATGGGTTTCATAATCAGACCTTGAACAGTCATGTGGAACAGAAATAAGGCCTATGGGACCAGGAATTTGATGATGATTTTTTGCCGATCTCACTATCTCAGCCTGTTGGCGCTTGGCGCGGTTGTCCTGCTCTCGGCCTGTTCGACCAACCGGGCGACGGGTAATCAAAGTTTTACGGCGTTCATGTCCGAGGACGAAGAAAAAAAGGTCGGTGCGACCGAACATCCCAAAATTATCAAGGGATTTGGCGGTGAATATCCCGATGCAGCGCTGCAATCCTATGTCAACCGGATCGGCAAGGGATTGGCTGCGGTTTCAGAAGTCCCGGACCTTGCCTATACCTTCACCATCCTTAATGACCCGAAGGTCAATGCCTTCGCCCTGCCCGGCGGTTACGTCTATATCACCCGGGGGCTCCTGGCCCTGGCCGAAAATGAAGCTGAAATGGCCGGCGTTTTGGCGCACGAGATTGGCCATATCACCGCCCGCCATTCGGCCCAACGCCATTCGACAACAATGGCGACCAACATCGGACTTACGGTTCTCGGCGTCATTGGCAGCGCTGTTGGTGTGCCGTCGGGGCTCGGTCAGGCGGTCTCCATGGGTGCCCAGGCCGTCGTCCAGGGGTATTCCCGCGAACAGGAACTTGAAGCGGATATGCTTGGTGTGCGTTATATATCGCGGCTCGGTTACAGCCCGGACGGTATGACCACATTTTTCAAAAAGTTGGACGCCCATTCCAAGCTCGAGGCGAAGTCTGCCGGCGAAGAAGGGGTCAGTCACAACATCATGTCGACCCACCCGCGGACCTCAGACCGGATCACCCAGGCCATCCATCTGGCAAAAACCAAAAAAGTCGATAATCCGCTGATCCAGCGGGACGCCTACCTGGCCCAAATCGACGGCATTGTCTTTGGTGATGACCCCTCCCAGGGGGTTCGCAAGGGGCGCCGGTTTATCCATCCGTCGTTACGCATCGAGTATGTGGTTCCGCCCGATTTTGTGCTGTTTAATTCAACCAAAAATGTCACCGCCATTGGCCCCGACGACGCCCGTATTATTTTTGATATGGCCAATCCCGATGCCGTCCGCCAGGCCGGCAGTTTGCGACAATATCTTGAAGCGCACTGGGGCCGCAACATCAATCCTCAGGGGGTTGAGAGCCTCGAAATTAACGGCATGGCAGCGGTGACGGGTGCCGGCCAGTTAAAAGCCAGCGCCGGAACGCGCGATGTGCGTCTGCTGGTTATGGAAGGCGACAAAGACAAGATATTTCAGTTGGCATTTATCACACCGCCGCAATCGACGGAAAAATTAAGTACCGAATTTCGCCGCACGACCTACAGCTTTCGCCGCCTGAGCCTGTCCGAAGCCGCCGCCGTCCGCCCCTTAAAAATTCGGACCCACAAGGTGCGTCAGGGGGAATCCGTGGCTTCCCTGGCGAAGGACATGCCGGTGGAAAAATATCAACAGGAATGGTTTCGTATCCTGAACTCGTTAGACGAAAACCAGCAACCCAGTGCCGGGCAAACAGTCAAACTCATCGCCGAATAAAAGCCCTGCCTGTTAAGGCAGGGCTGATACGTGGTGGGATCAGTGCAATTCGTGGATAATCGGGCGCGTTCTGGGCCTATCAAATAAGCCGTTAAGCGGCTTGCAGCACCTGGACCATCTTATCCGTTGCCACTTCCATATCAGTCTTATCGACAGCCGCCAGTTCACTGGCCAGCCGGTCACGGGCCGCCTCATAAATCTGACGTTCACTGAACGATTGGTCCGGTTGTCCCACATTACGATGCAGATCACGGACGACCTCGGCAATGGAAACCGGATTACCGGAGTTGATCTTTGCTTCATATTCCTGGGCGCGACGGCTCCACATGGTGCGTTTTACCCGGGCCCGTCCACGCAATGTGGTCATCGCCTCTTCCATCATTTTGCGCGAACTCAATTTACGCAATCCAGACGTCGCCGCCTTATCCGTTGGGACACGCAGGGTCATGCGATCCTTATCAAAGGTAATAACAATCAACTCCAGCTTATGTCCTGCAATTTCCTGCTTCTCAATTGCCTCGACTTTGCCGACCCCGTGGGTGGGGTACACAACAAAATCGCCTTCCTTGAATGGAATTTCTGCCGCCATAGTCTTTTGAACTCCAAGATTATCCGTGGAATTTGCCGAAACAAATCCACCGATTGGTCAAAACAAAGGCCGCCTGCGTTATCTTGCGCGGCGGCGTACACACTTAAATTTCTTACATCCGATTGGATGGGTGATTATTTGGCATTTTCATCCAGATAGCCATAGACCGAAAATCCAGAAGATCGCCGTTGATCTTCCGCTTCCGGCACAACCTGAATATAACACAAAAACAGATAAAAAACAGCCCCTCAGAAACCCTAGGGGCTATTTTTAAATATTATTCACCCTGGCCCGGATTCGGGCTCAACAGTTCGGCCTTACCGGGTTTGCCGTCCCAGTCCGCACCGTCGGCCGGGGATTCGCCCTTATGGGTAATATTCGGCCATTCGGACGCATATTTGGCATTGATTTCAAGCCACTTTTCGACGCCGGGTTCGGTGTCCGGCAAAATCGCCTCGGCCGGGCACTCGGGCTCACAAACGCCGCAATCGATACATTCATCGGGATGAATTACCAAAAAGTTTTCACCCACATAAAAACAATCGACCGGGCAAACCTCGACGCAGTCCTGGTATTTACACTTGATACAATTTTCAACAACGACGTAGGTCATAAAACTCTCCGTTAGATAATCATTCTACGGGCCAAAACCGATGGCCCGTCCCGGTTTAAGCGCCCTGAACTCAGATGTCCAGACGCTCGCGTACTCTTTTTCGCGCTTCCCCAGCTTGCCGATCAGAGATATGCATTAATCCCGATAAGCGGCGCATTAAATTGGCTTCAAAATCATGAATTTTGCCGTCCGCATAGGTGACTTCCCACAGCATTTCCATCAACTCAATTTTTGCCTCATGCTTATAGGCGCTGTTAACTTTGCTGACGAACCGATAATGGTCAATCGATCGGTCGACCGCCTGGCTGGCGTCGACAATCAATTTTACAACATCACCCACATCGAGATTAAATCGCCGGGCCATCAGCGCGGCAATGGTTTTGCGTTCCTTGTCATCAAAATCGCCATCGATACAGGCAACTTCGACCAGTAGCGCCGCAGCCGCAGCGTCGCCATCCGATAGCAGGGTTTTATCCTGTGGTTCCGGGACGTTTGTGCCGAGCACCATTTTACGTATACGGTCAATCATAGGAAGTGCCTACCATACCTGTTACCTTATCTGCAACCCTATGTTTTTTGCGGTTTCTCTTGCGTCAAATGGTTCTGGCACTTACCTATATCGGCATGACAAATTCCAATGAAAATGCCGACCAGCGGCTCGATTATCCGGCCACGTCACGCAACCGCGAAGTGATCCTCGACGTCTTAAGAGACTGTTTGCCGGAACAGGGCACCGTGCTGGAAATTGCCTCGGGGTCGGGCCAGCATATCAACTATTTTGCTCAACATCTGCCACAGCTCAGCTGGCAGCCGAGCGATCCTGAACCGGCAGCTCGCGCCTCCATTGACGCCTGGCGTCTGGCGCACAATGTCGAAAAACAGGTCCAGCCGGCCGTCGATATCGACGCCCGTGTGGATATCTGGTCGATCGCGCATATTCGCGATTTAACGGCGATCCTATCGATAAACATGATCCACATTTCGCCCTGGGCGGCGACCCGTGGATTGCTTCGCAACGCCGGCCGGGTTTTACCGCCGGGCGGCGTGCTGTATCTATACGGGCCCTTTAAAGTCGGCGGCGTGCATGTGGCGCAGTCCAATGCGGACTTTGATTTATCCCTGCAAACCGACAATCCGCAATGGGGGGTGCGAAATCTTGATGACGTTGCCGAGGAAGCCCTGAAACAAAACTTTCAACTGATGAAAACCGTGCGCATGCCGGCCAACAATTTTTCGGTTATTTTTCACCGCAAAGACGAGTAAATATATCGTCCATCAACATCAAACCTCAGACTGCGATCCGTGACCGCCCCTTGGCGACGCCCTTGGGACGTAATCGGGACGCCATGGGTTATTTGTAGTTCACATCACAAATTTCATAACCCTTGGCCCCGCCAGGTGCCGCAACTTCTATGGAATCACCGACGCTTTTGCCAATCATCGCCCGCGACATGGGTGAGGTAACGGAAATCTTGCCCTGGGTTATATCGGCCTCGTAGGCACCGACGATCTGGTAGGTCAGCTCTTCATCCGTATCCTCGTCGGCGATCATAACGGTTGCGCCAAAACGCACCGTATCGCCGCTCAGTTTTGACGGATCAATGACTTCCGCGCAACTGACCACACCCTCCAGCTCGGTGATCCGGCCTTCTACAAAACTTTGGCGTTCGCGGGCCGCATGGTACTCGGCGTTCTCTGACAAATCGCCATGTTCACGGGCTTCCGCAATGGCCCGAATAATCGAAAGCCGTTCTTCATTTTTTAACTTTCTTAATTCCGCTTCCAACACCGTCAACCCGTCTCGGGTCATGGGGACCTTTTCCATGGCCTATTCACCTTAGTTTCATCGTTATCAAACAATATGCCGCTTCCGACACCCTGAGTTTCAAGGTGCGACAGAAGGACAATCTACCTAGAAATAAAAATCCGCGTATTTAAAACGCTTTCTCAAAATAGGCCTGTAGGGGCTGAACTTCAAGCCTTGCCGTACGCAACGCCGACAAAGCCTCGACCGTGGCGGTCGCCCCGGTCATGGTTGTCACGTGGGGAACACCGTTTGTCAGGGCCGAACGGCGGATCGAATAACTGTCCAATATGGCCTGGGCCCCCTCGGTGGTATTGATCACCAGTTGCACTTCGCCGTTAACAATCGCGTCTTCACAGTGCGGCCTGCCCTCCAAAACCTTGTTTACACGCTGGACGCCCAACCCCTGTTCCGACAGGTAGGTCTGAGTGCCGCCGGTCGCCATCAGACTGAACCCCAGTTCACCCAGACGTTTAGCCAACTTGGCGGCGGCCGGTTTGTCCCGGTCCTTGACGGAAATAAAAGCACAGCCCTTAAGCGGCATTTTATTGCCAGCACCCAATTGGGCTTTGGCAAAGGCCCGGGCAAAATCGACGTCCAGGCCCATGACCTCACCGGTGGATTTCATTTCCGGTCCGAGAATGATATCGACACCCGGGAATCGGGCAAACGGGAACACGGCTTCTTTGACCGCCATATGGCGGGTTTTTGCTTTGCTGGACAAATCAAAGGATGTGAGCAATTCACCGGCCATCACCCGGGCAGCGATTTTGGCAACGGCAATGCCCGTCGCCTTGGCGACGAAGGGAACCGTGCGGCTGGCCCGTGGATTGACTTCAATGATGTAAAGGGCGTCCCCTTTGACGGCAAATTGCACGTTCATCAAACCGACAACGTTAAGGCCCCGGGCGAGGGCAATCGCCTGGCGTTCCATCTCGTCAATAATCGCCGGGGACAGGGAAAACGGCGGCAGCGAACAGGCCGAATCGCCGGAATGGATTCCCGCTTCTTCGATGTGCTGCATGATGCCGGCGATATAAACCGTTTCGCCGTCTGATATGGCATCCACATCACATTCAATGGCGTCTTCCAGGTAACTGTCGAGCAGTACCGGGCTGTCACCGGACACCCGAACCGCTTGTGACATATATCGACGCAGGGCGGCAATGTTATGGACTATTTCCATGGCCCGCCCGCCCAACACATAAGACGGTCGAATGACCAGGGGGTAGCCAATTTCACCGGCCACGGCTTCCGCTTCGTCATTTGATCTTGCCAGGCCGTTTTTCGGTTGGCGCAAGTCCAGTTGTTGCAGCAGTTGCTGGAACCGTTCGCGGTCTTCCGCCAGGTCAATGGCGTCGGGGCTGGTGCCGAGTATGGGGATACCTGCCTGCTCCAGGGCCTGGCATAACTTAAGCGGCGTTTGCCCCCCCAATTGTACAATACAACCCAAAAATTCGCCGTTCGACTGTTCGACCCGGACCAGCTCAACCACGTCTTCTTCCGTCAGCGGTTCGAAATACAAGCGGTCCGACGTGTCATAATCGGTCGATACCGTTTCCGGATTGCAGTTGACCATGATCGCCTCGATTCCGGCCTCCCTGAGGGCATAGGCCGCATGTACACAACAATAATCAAACTCGATTCCCTGGCCAATGCGATTTGGCCCGCCACCGAGAATAACCACCTTACGGCGGTCACTGGGGTTGGCTTCACATTCCGCCGGGCGGATGCCGTCACCTTCGTAGGTGGCGTACATATAAGAGGTCTGCGAGGCAAACTCTCCGGCACAGGTATCGACCCGTTTGTAAACCGGTTTGACGTTCAGGGCGCGACGGGCACGCGAGACCTCGGCCTCCGTAACACCGGCCAGTTCACCCAGTCGGGCATCTGAAAACCCCTGTTTTTTCAGGCCCAGGAAACCCCGTTCGGTGGTTGGCAAACCCTGTTTACGAACCACCTCTTCCTGATCGACCAGGGCCCGGATCTGATCAAGAAACCAGGGATCAAAACGGCTGGCCTGGTGGATTTGTTGGTTGCTCAGACCGAGCCGCATGGCCTGGGCAATAAAGCGAAACCGTTCCGGCCGGCGTTCATTGAGGGCGGCTTTAACCGCATTGACATTGAGCTCTCCGTCGACAACCGCGCCGTCGATCTCGACCTCATTCAAACCCGTCAGATCGGTCTCCATGGAGCGCAGACCCTTTTGAAAGGATTCGGCAAAAGTCCGACCGATGGCCATGCCCTCGCCAACGGATTTCATGGACGTCGTCAACAGGGCATCTGTGCCGGGAAATTTCTCGAAGGTAAAACGCGGAATTTTGGTGACCACGTAGTCGATGGTGGGCTCAAAGGAAGCCGGGGTTACCCCAGTGATGTCATTGTCCAGTTCGTCGAGGGTATAGCCGACCGCCAACTTGGCCGCGATTTTGGCAATGGGAAAACCCGTTGCCTTGGACGCCAGAGCCGAGGACCGACTGACCCGCGGGATCATTAAGATGACAATCAGGCGACCGTTTTCCGGGTTTACGGCAAATTGAACGTTTGACCCACCGGTCTCGACACCGATCTCCCGTAACACGGCAATCGAGGCGTTGCGCATAATCTGGTATTCTTTGTCCGACAGGGTCAGGGCCGGTGCCACGGTCACGGAATCCCCCGTATGTATGCCCATGGGATCGATGTTTTCAATCGAACAAATAATGATGCAGTTGTCGTTGGTGTCGCGCACCACCTCCATCTCATATTCCTTCCAGCCAAGCACCGATTCCTCGACCAGCACTTCGCCGACCGGCGATGCAACCAGACCGCCGGCGACGATCTGTTCGTATTCCGCTTTGTTGTATGCAATGCCGCCGCCGATACCGCCCATCGTGAAGGACGGACGAATAATCAGCGGCAGGCCGATTTCAACCATGGCGCGGCGGGCTTCTTCCAGGGTTTTAACGACTTTGCTTTTTGGCGTATCGAGGCCGATTTTGGTCATCGCGTCGCGAAACTTCAAGCGGTCCTCGGCCTTATCGATGACCTCGGCCCTGGCACCAATCATCTCGACCCCATGTTTTTCCAGAACACCGTTATCTGACAGGGTAATACCAGCGTTCAGACCGGTTTGCCCGCCCATGGTTGGCAACAGGGCGTCGGGCTGTTCTTTTTCAATGATCCGTTCCAATATTTCCGGCGTTATCGGTTCGATGTAAGTGGCGTCGGCCATGGACGGATCGGTCATGATGGTTGCTGGATTGGAGTTCACCAGAATAACCCGGTAACCCTCTTCCCGCAGCGCCTTGCAGGCCTGGGCACCGGAGTAGTCAAATTCACAGGCCTGACCAATAACAATCGGCCCGGCACCGATGATCATAATTGACTTAATATCTGTTCGTTTGGGCATGTTGCCTCTTCATTTCTCTGTTTATTTCCCCCCACCACGGCCCTCCCCCACAAGAGGGGTGGCAATGACGGAGGTTTATCAAATCAACGGCACCTTCCGCAATTAACCCCTTCCCCCTTGATGGGGGAAGGTCGGGATGGGGGTGCGCCCTCAGGTTTTACCGGTCTCTGAACTTTTCCTCCGATGGCCAGTTGAGCCAGCAACTGAACCTTTTCCCCCGCTTCACCCCCCACCCTGACCCTCCCCCACAAGGGGGGAGGGAATAAGGGCGTCCAATTTCACACCCAGCCACAAACTCCAACGCGTCCCCTCCCCCTCGATGGGGGAGGGTTAGGGTGGGGGTGCCCTCAGGTTTTACCGCTCTCTAAAAGCTTGGCTCGAACCACCTCAAGGACACCGTCCATGTTCCTAAGAACATCGTTATTCCAAAACCGCAAAACCTGATATCCGCCTTCTTCCATCCGCGTTGTCCGAACCGCATCGTAGGTTCTGTTTTCCCCGTGCTGACCGCCATCCACTTCAATAACCAACTTCGCCGAATGGCAAACAAAATCTGCAAAATAAGACCCCATAGGAACCTGTCGGCGAAACCGAAACCCTTCGAGCTGCCGTTTGCGAAGTCGCTGCCAAAGCGCCAGTTCGGCGTCCGTCTGGTTGGCTCTGAGCGCCCGTGCCCGTTCCTTCACCCTTCGCACCCTTTTCCCCCGCTTCACCCCCCACCCGGACCCGCCCCCACAAGGGGGGAGGGAATAAGCTTAATTATCATTATCCAACCCCATGATCCGCAATCATCCCAACAAACCGGTCGAACAGGTAGTGGCTGTCCTGGGGGCCGGGGGAGGCTTCCGGGTGGTGTTGCACGGAGAACACCGGTTTGCCATCGACTTTCAGACCTTCCAAAGTGCCATCGAACAACGACCGATGGGTTTCACTGACGCCCGCCGGCAGGCGCGCCGGATCGACGACAAACCCGTGATTTTGACTGGTGATCTCAACTTTTCCGGTTTCCAGGTCCTTGACCGGTTGGTTGGCACCGCGGTGACCTTTTTCCATTTTGTGGGTTTTCGCCCCGAGCGCCAGCGCCAGTATTTGGTGGCCCAAACAGATACCAAACAGCGGTTTACCGCTTGCCAGAATGCCCTGGACCATGGGCACCGCATAGACACCCGTCGCCGCCGGATCGCCAGGACCGTTGGACAGGAACACGCCGTCCGGATTGAACGCCAATATCTCTTCGGCCGTGGCAATGGCCGGCACCACGGTGACCCGACAGCCGGCCGATGCGAGGCAGCGAAGAATGTTCTGCTTGGCCCCAAAATCCACGGCAACCACGTGATATTTGGGATTTGTTTGTCGCCCAAAACCGCTGGCAATCGTCCATTCCGACTGGTCCCACGAATAGGATTGACGGCACGACACCTGCTTGGCCAAATCCATGCCCTGCAGACCGGGCCAGTCTCGTGCTGCGGCCAGCGCCAGGGGAATATCGAGATTGCCGTCGGCGGCGAAAACAACCGTTCCCGACGGTGCCCCGTGATCGCGGATGTGGCGGGTTAACCGGCGGGTATCGATGCCGGTGACGGCGATCAGCTTCATGGCCTTTAACCAGGCGTCCAGATGCTGGGTCGAGCGCCAGTTCGATGGTTCGGTAATATCGTGTTTCAAAACACAGCCGCGGGCTGCCGGGGTGATGGTTTCCATGTCTTCGGCTGTGGTACCGACATTGCCAATATGAGGAAAGGTGAAGGTAACGATTTGCCCGGCATAACTGGCGTCCGTCAGGATTTCCTGATATCCGGTGAGCGCGGTATTAAAACAAACCTCGCCAACGGCCAACCCCGGTGCCCCGGCACCGCGCCCCCAAAACACCTCGCCATCGCCCAGTACCAGCGCCGCATCGGCCCATTCAGGTGTATCTGTCACGTGTGCCGTTCCTTTGAATTTATGCCAGACACCGACAAACGGTCATCCCCCTGGAGAATCACCCCATTGGAGGAAGAGTTTATGTATCGATCTGTCATTAGGTACTACCGCAGCGGTAAGAGGCTGGATTTCGGCGTTTCTAAGCAAAAGCCCTGCCAAGGTCAAGACTCAATGAAAAGAAAATTTCGTTTATTTTCAAATACTTAAAAAGTTTGTTTCGGTTGCACTTTGGTGCGAATTTGGGTAATCTCCGCCTTTCCAGAAATAACAACGGGTGATCTCATGCTGCGCGATGACATCAAAGGTGCGTTGACCAAGGCCATGAAAGACAAGGATACACGTTGTGTTTCCACACTTCGGCTTATTTTGGCGGCCCTCAAGGATCGCGACATCGCCGCCAGGGCCAAGGGCAATTCGGAAGGCATTGGCGACGCCGATATTCTGGGCTTGTTGCAATCGATGGTCAAACAACGGCGCGACTCCATTGTCATGTACCAAAAAGGCAACCGCATGGAGCTGGCGCAGCAGGAAGCCGAAGAAATTTCGATCATTGAAAAGTTTATGCCGGCGCAGCTCAGCCCCGAGGAAACCGCCGCCGCAATCGACGCGGCGATCAGTGAAGTGGGTGCCGAAAGCATCAAAGATATGGGCAAAGTCATGGGCCTTCTAAAAGCCAACCACGCAGGCCGCATGGATTTTGGCAAAGCCGGTGGCGCGATCAAAGACCGGCTGGGATAGGTCGCAACCAGGACCTCCCCTGCGGACGGATTGTGGCCTGTGGGTTAACTGGGAATTACCGGGATAACTTGTCCTGTCTTTGCTGGCGCTGGCCCCGTAAATTGGCGCATTCCGTTGGAAGATCAGGCAACCCATGGCATTTTCACCGCAATTTCTCGATGACGTAAAAAACCGCACCAGCCTTGCTGAGATTGTCGGCAAGCGGGTTAAACTGGTCAAAAAAGGCCATGAATACTCAGGCCTTTGCCCCTTCCACAACGAAAAAACACCGTCCTTTACCCTCAACGAAGACAAGGGGTTTTATCATTGTTTCGGTTGCCAATCGCACGGCAGCGCCTTTGATTTTGTCATGGAAACGGAAGGTTTGGGGTTTCGCGAAGCGGTTGAAAAACTGGCTTTCGAAGCGGGCATGGAAATTCCCGATGAAACCCCGGAACAGCGCGAACGCGAACGCAAAAAACAAACCCTTTATGAGGTCACGGAACCCGCAGCGGCGTATTTTGAAAAAATGCTCTACATGCCGGAAGGCCGCGGTGCCCTGGATTATCTGACCTCGCGCGGGCTTGACCGGGCGACCTTAAAAACGTTCAGGGTGGGTTATTCTCCGGACACCCGAGGTTCCCTCAAGACCGCTTTATTGCGCGAAACCATCAGCGAAGAACAGATGATATCGGCCGGATTGCTGATCAAACCGACCGAGGACCGGGGCCGCGGCATGGACAGTTATGATCGCTTCCGCAGCCGGGTGATGTTTCCCATTTGGGATCGCCGGGGCCGGGTGATTGCCTTTGGCGGACGGATCATCGGCAGTGGCGAACCGAAATACCTGAACTCGCCGGAAACCCCGCTGTTCCACAAGGGCCGGGAACTTTATGGCCTGCATCTTGCTGGTCCGGCGGCACGTCAGGCCGCCACGGTTCTGGTCACCGAAGGATATATGGATGTTATTGCCCTCTATCAGGCCGGATTTCACCATGCGGTGGCACCGCTCGGCACCGCCATGACCGAAGACCAGATCCGCTTGCTGTGGAAGATCGTGCCCGAGCCGGTCCTGTGTTTTGACGGTGACCGGGCCGGCCAGGCGGCGGCCGGCAAGGCCGCAGTCCGTGCGTTGCCCCTGCTCAAACCGGGCATCGGCATTCGATTTGCCACCCTGCCGGCCAGCGAAGACCCGGACAGCCTGATCAAAAACAAGGGGGCACGGGCCATGCAGGAGGTTGTCGACGCCGCCGTCCCCCTGTCGGAAGCCCTGTGGCGCATGGAAACCGGTGGACGTTTGCCCGACACCCCGGAAGACAAAGCCGCCCTGCAGCAACGGCTTGCCGATCACGCCCGGGCGATACAGGATCCGACGGTCCGCAACCATTTCTCGAAAGCCTTTAACGAGCGGGTCAGCCCGGCGCCCCGCTCGGGCAGTGCCAGGGGTCAAAACCGCTGGCAGCCGGGGCGCGGCAAACCCTGGGGCCGGGGTCCGACCTGGGCATCTAACGTCCATATGGAAACGGCGGCCGGACCGGCGGCAAAGGTCAACATGATCAAACGCCGTGACGAAATCCTGATCGCCACCCTGATCAACCACCCGGAACTTTATGACAATGTCTCCGAACGGCTCGGAACCATCGGTTTTTCCCTTCCTGAGCTTGACAAAATCCGTCAAGAGGTTTTAAAGACCTTAGCGGCAAAATCAGGCCTTGAAACTGAACCCCTTATAAACCACCTAAACCAGTGTGGTTATTCAGCAGTCCTCAGGTCTTTACTTGGTGCAGGTGTGTATGATCACGCTTATTTCGCGCGGCCCGATGCCTTATTAGAGGAAGCCGAAGCGGGGTGGTACGAAACATTTGATCAGATCAGAAGTAGGGATCTTATCGCGGAGATTGAAGAAGCTGAACGCGATGTCGCGGAAAACCCTTCCGAAGAGACGTGGCGACGCTTATTGGCGTTAAAGCAGCAAAAGATAAATGAGGCAATGGACGAACAGGCCTGACAGGCCTATCTCCTGACAGTTAAAGAACGATTTTACGCTAACCAAGTATCGGCTGTTCCGTGGTTTTGACCCGGAAAATGGGGAAGCCGATCAAACGTGAGGTTTATCAATTGGCGAAAGCAGCAACAGCAGCAAAACCGGCCGAACCAGCAGCAACTCCAGAAGAAAGTGGCGACAGCCCGCTTCTCGACAGCATGGGCGCCGCCGTTAAGAAAATGGTCGCTCAGGGCAAGGAAAAGGGGTTTGTCACCTACGACGATTTAAATACCGCCCTGCCCCCGGACCAGGTTTCCTCCGAACAAATTGAAGACACCATGTCGATGTTGTCGGAAATGGGCATCAACGTTGTCGAAAACGAGGATGCTGAAGAAACCCCGAGTGCCGATAAATCCGAAAGTGGACCCGAAGAAACCAAGGCCGCCGGCAATGTAAACGAGGCGGATCTTGGCCGTACTGACGACCCGGTGCGCATGTATTTGCGCGAAATGGGTTCGGTGGAACTGTTATCGCGCGAGGGCGAGATTGCCATCGCCAAACGCATTGAAGCCGGTCGCGAGATGATGATTGGCGGCATTTGCGAAAGCCCGCTGACGATCCGCGCCATCGTTCAGTGGCACGACGCCCTGGTCAACGAAGAAATGTTGCTGCGCGACATCATCGATCTGGATGCGACCAACGGCGGAGGCCCCAACGCCCAGCAGATCAACGCCGCAACCGAAGACGGCGACGACGGTGAACCGACCCTCGATGAAAATGGCCAGCCGGTGGCAAAAAAGGTTGATGTTGTGCCGGTTGGTGTGCGCACCGGACCGCCGTCTGGCGAGCCGGAGGGTGAGGTCGATGAAAACGAGGAAGATGACGCGGAAAACAATCTTTCCCTGTCGGCCTTGGAAGCCAAACTGACGCCTGAAGTCATTGAGAATTTCGAAAAGATCGCCAAAACCTATAAAAAACTCCACAAGGTCCAGGTGGTGCGGATCGAAACCCTGCAGGCCGGCAACGAGATCAAACCGGCCCAGGAAAAACGCTATAACAAACTGCGCCACGATCTGGTCGAGCTGATGGAAGATGTCCATCTGAACAATGCGCGGATTGAGCAGTTGGTTTCCCAGGCCTATGAGTTGAACCGGGTGCTGATCGGATATGAAGGCAAAATGCTGCGCATGGCGACCAACTGTCGGGTCAAGCGGGAAGATTTTCTGCAGCATTACCAGGGCCAGGAACTGGATCCGTCCTGGATGGAGCGTATCGAAGCCCTGCCCGGCAAAGGCTGGGAGCGGTTTTTAAACAAATACCGCAACGATATCCTTAATATCCGCAAAAGCATCGCCGAGATTGCCGAAGAGGCCGGCCTGCCGATCCCCGAATACCGGCGCATCGTCTCGACCGTACAAAAGGGCGAGCGCGAGGCAACCAAAGCCAAAAAGGAAATGATCGAGGCCAACCTGCGGTTGGTAATTTCCATTGCCAAAAAATATACCAACCGGGGCCTGCAATTCCTGGATCTTATCCAGGAGGGTAATATTGGCCTGATGAAGGCGGTTGATAAATTTGAATATCGCCGGGGTTACAAGTTTTCCACCTATGCCACCTGGTGGATCCGCCAGGCCATCACGCGCTCCATTGCCGACCAAGCTCGGACCATCCGGATCCCGGTCCATATGATCGAGACGATCAACAAACTGGTCCGCACGTCGCGGCAAATGCTGCATGAGATCGGTCGCGAACCGACGCCGGAAGAACTGGCCGGCAAATTGTCGATGCCACTGGAGAAGGTCCGCAAGGTCCTGAAAATCGCCAAGGAACCGATATCTCTGGAAACTCCCATCGGCGACGAAGAAGACAGTCACCTAGGTGATTTTATCGAAGATAAAAACGCCGTCCAGCCGTTGGACGCGGCCATTCACGCCAATTTGCGGGAAACCACAACCCGGGTTCTGGCCAGTTTGACGGCCCGTGAAGAGCGCGTCCTGCGCATGCGTTTTGGCATTGGCATGAACACCGACCACACGCTCGAAGAAGTCGGCCAGCAGTTCTCGGTGACCCGCGAACGCATCCGCCAGATCGAAGCCAAGGCCCTGCGTAAACTCAAACACCCGAGCCGCTCGCGCAAACTGCGCAGTTTCCTCGACTACTAGGGCATCTGGCCCCGCTCAATTAAAAAGGCCGGTGTACAGGCATCGGCCTTTTTTTTTTAGGATTAACCGACACTCCGGCCCTGGGCCCGGAAACCGCCCAGGGGAGTGAACCGTAACCGGCTCGGTCCCGGGCCAGAAGTCAGGCAAAAAATTCCGTCTCCTGCTGTGCTTTTCGTTGTCATCTTGGGCCCGGGATTGCTATAAGCAGCCGAGATACACCATGGGGGCCTGTAGCTCAGTTGGTTAGAGCCGACCGCTCATAACGGTCTGGTCGCAGGTTCGAGTCCTGCCGGGCCCACCATTCCCTCCAAGTCGCTGAAAACACAGCTATCTAAAAAAACCTCTGGGACAAACCTGGGCGCGGGGATTGTCCGCTGTTCTATAGAAAGCAGATTTGCTTGAAGCTCTGCCTGGACATCCCCGCATCACCCGGAGCAGACGAAAATTCCTATGTCTAACTTCTGTACTGATTACAAGGAAGGGCATTGCTGACGGATTTCAGTATCGTCCTGATCCTCCAGCGATCGTACAGAATAGGCCACTATTGGCGGGACTGGCTGGCCATACGACTATTAGGCAAGGTTCATTGACGCATGGCGCGAAGCGGCGGAATTGGCGCATGGCGCGAAGCGGCGGAATAAATGAGCATGCCCCCTTGCTTTTACGAGACCGTCGTACGGCACCGGGCTTATGATCATAATAATACCGCGTTGTGGCGTCGTCGGCTATGCTGATGGGGTACATTAGGATCGGAAGATACAGATGTTTTATATCCGCAGCCACTGGCGAGGCAATCAATCCCTGCTCTGGTCGCTTGGTGTCAACTTGATCCTCGTGCGGATCGTGATCATTTATTCTGACAAGTTCACATTGCCGCCTTATGTGCCAGACCGCGACGATGCCATTTTGCTGAGCGCGTTGTTCGCCCTGACCTGTCATGGCATGATTTATCCTTGGCAGGTCGTCGGCCTGATCAGGGCATCGGAACGCCCCACCGCCAGTATCTATTCAAGCGTCTGGATTTGGTGTTCCTACATTGCCATTACGGTGACCGTTGTTTTCACCCTTCTCAGCCTGTTCAACGCCTACCAATCGCTGTCAGTCGATAAATTTAACGTCGAAGATCCATTGGCTCTCGAAAAGGCCCGGCGCGGCCAGTATTCGCTTGTCCTAAGTGCCGATGGGACTCGCATTCAGGTTTCAGGGATCATGGCGCTTGGCATGACGGAAGATCTAACCACGATGCTGGATCAAAACCCAAAGGTCACGGGTATCGATCTGCGGGGCGAAGGCGGTTATGTTTACGAAGGCCGGGCGGCGGCGCACCTGATCCGAAACAGAGGACTGACGACCTACGTGTCCGCCATCTGCAAGTCGGCCTGTGCGACAGCTTTCATCGGTGGCAGAGAACGCACGATCGGGTTGCAGGGAAAGCTCGGGTTTCATCAATACGCGCTTGAACTGAGGTTTCCTCTTCCCCTGTTTGACCTAAAAGGCGAACAGGAAAAAGACCTCGCCTTTTACCGCCGGCAGAAGATCTCCGAAAGCTTCCTGTCTCGTATTTTCAAAACGCCGCACGAGAAAATCTGGTTCCCCGACTCGCGCGAATTGTTGGCAGCGGGTGTCGTTCACTATATTGCTAATCATTAATCTTTTGACTGTGCAAAAAGCACAGCATGGCTGTTCACATCTTGCAATCGCGTTTTTTTGGCGACGCGTGTGCCAGTAATAAAGCCGGTCTTTGAGATGAATGACAACTGTTCGCACAACCCAGACAGGCAGACATATCCGTTATTGTTCTCAGTCCAACAGCAAACTCAAATTACCGCGTGAGCGGTTTAGTTCCCTGGCAATGATCTGCCTACGAAGTGTGTATCGATTCAGGTGGCACGTTTCCGGTCTTCATCGGATAACCTATTGGGCAGGTCATCGAAGCTTGCATAGTTGAGCCGATAGAGTTGCGCGTAGAGGCCACCGTGCTCGATGAGTGTATCGTGGGTGCCGTGCTCTACTAACTGACCGTGCTGCAGCACGATGATGCGGTTGGCATTCCGGATCGTAGCGAGACGATGTGCAATGACCAACCCGGTACGCCCTTCCAGCAGCCGCTGCAGCGCTTTTTGAATCTGCATTTCAGTGTAACTATCGATGTTGGCGGTCGCCTCGTCCAATATCAGAATTTTCGCATCAGTAACCAACGCACGAGCAAAACTTAGAAGCTGGCGTTGGCCAAGGCTCAGGTTGCTTCCGCGCTCAGCCAGCATCGTGTCATATCCCTGTGGTAGCGCCTCGATAAACTCATTGGCTCCGACGGCTATTGCGGCTTCAACCACCGCCTCGTCATCGGCCCAATCGGACGCATAGCGAATGTTGTCCCGCACCGTACCTGTGAACAGGTAGGGCTCTTGCAGCACCATCGCCATATGCCGTCCTAGGCTCTTCTGGGTGACGTCCCGCACATCGCGCCCGCCAACCAAAACCGCGCCGTCCTGCACGTCATAGAACCGATGTATCAGCGCCATTGAACTTGATTTTCCGGAACCGGTCGGGCCAACCAACGCCACCGTTTCACCGGAATTCACGCGGAAACTGACGTCTTTGAGCACGGGATACTCTGGATTATAGCCAAAGGTGACGTTGCGAAATTCGACAGAACCATCGTCGTCCTTCCCAAGCGGCGTCGCATTCCGGGCGTCTTTGACATCGACGTCGACGTCCAGAACTTCTGTCAGGCGGTGGCCGGAGGCCATGGCGCGCTGCATCACTGAATATTGCATTGTCAGCGAACGGATTGGGTCAAAAAATCGCTGGATGTAGAACAGGAACGCCACCATGACGCCAACCTCGATCCGCTCGGACACCACCATCAGGCCCCCGGCCAAGGCCACGACTGCCATCGCGCTACCCGTCAGAGTGTCGACAATCGGGATCATGATCTGCGATAGTTTCGAGGCTCGCAAATGGGCCTTGTATGTGTTGTCGACAAGCTGCCCATAGAGTTCGGCATTCAGTCTGGCGCGGTCCATGGCCTGAACAGCACGCACGCCGTGAATCGCCTCGGCCAAGGCGCCATTGGTGATCGAGTTTGCCTCATGCGCCGCCATGAAAGCGGCACGGGCCCGGGTCAGCCACAAGATGCGAATTCCGAAAAGTATCGGAAGCACGGTCAAGACCATCAATGCCAGTTGCCAGTCGAGCCAAAGCATAACCGCTACGATCCCAAACAAGAGCAGCAGATCACCGATCGCGAGCACCGAGGTGTCAAGAAATTCCTGCATTGAGTTCACATCGCCTTGCAAGCGTGACATCAGCCGGCCGACCTCGGTTTTGTCCATGAATGAGAGCGAAACGCGTTGCAAATGGCTGAACATGGCGCGCCGAATATCGAACAGAACGTCCTCGGCCATTCGGCCGGTCACGAGTTCCTGCACACGCGAGGCGACATAGTTGATGGCGACGATGACGGCAAATATCGCCATAATGCTCAGCAATACATTTGGCGGCGCATCGGGCGCCATTCCATTGTCGATCGCGTAGCGGATCAAGAGCGGGATTGTCAGCTGTGAGCCTGTAAATGCGAGCACGGCGGCAATGGAAATTAGCAAACTGCGTTTGTAAGGGCGAACAAACTGCCAGATCCGCTGCGTGACCTTGCCGTCGAACACCCGTCCAAAGATTTCTTCCTCAATGCGATCCGATCCGACTACTGCGCGCATACGCGGGCTTTCATCGTCGCGCGGGTCGAGCGCTTCACCCGGTGGCGTCTGGCTCATTGTGTATCTACTTTCTCGGCTGGGATCTCCGCATTGGGACGCATCTGCAAGTCATGCAAGTCGCAGTAACGCCCTCCCAGCTTCAGCAATTCTTCATGGCTGCCTTGTTCAATGATCCGCCCCTGTTCCAGAAACAATATCCTGTCGGCATGTATCAGGCTGGCCAACCGATGGGCAACGATAAGAGTCACGCGATCTTTGGTATATTCCTTAAGTGCCGTGCGGATTCGGTTTTCTGTGCCGGCATCGATTGCCGCCGTCGAATCGTCAAAGATCAAAACCGCGGGCTTCATCATAAGCGTCCGCGCGATCGACAATCGCTGCCGCTGACCGCCGGACAACGAGACCCCGCGCTCGCCGACGATCGTGCCGTACTTACCGGGTAAACCAAGGATATAGTCATGCAATTGTGCGGACTCTGTGACGCCTCGGATTTGGCTCGTCTCAGTGAAGGGGTCGGCATAGGCGATGTTGTTCTCAATTGAGGTGGTGAACAAGAAGCTGTCTTGCTGGACAACAGCCACGGCCTGACGAACTGACGACAGCGTCGCGTCACGAATATCCTGCCCGTCGATGCTGATGGATCCCTGCGTGGGGTCATAGAACCGGGGGATCAGGTGCATCAAAGTGGTTTTCCCGGAGCCTGGTGGACCGACAATGCCGATGGTCTCGCCCCTGTGCGCCTCGAAGCTGATGCCCGACACGGCCTGTCGGTCCGGGTGCCCGGCATATGCAAAGCTGACATTATCCAGCTTTAGCGTTCCGTCGGAGATAATCAGATCTGGCGCGCCCGGCGCGTTGTCGATTTCGGCTTCGTGATCAATCAAGGCGAACAGGCGCGCTCCACAGGTTGAGGCGCGCGCGTAACCATTCACCATCAAACCCAACTGGCGTACGGGCATCTGCAGGATGGTCATGAAGGTCAGGAAAGTGGCCAGAGTGCCGAGGGTGATTTCCCCCGATGCCACTTGCCGCCCGCCAAAATAAAGGACCAATCCCATAGAGACAAAAAATGCCATCGTCATAACAGCGGTGTTCTTGACCCGGATCTCGATCCTTTCATGGCTGAGTTCTAACGCCGATTTGGAGGCGACCTCAAATTTATCCATTTCATGCTCTGACGCGGCAAAGGCCCGAACAACACGAATACCGCCAAGGTTTTCCTCCATCACCTGACTGAGAACGCCCAGTCGTTCCTGCAAGATAAGCCAGGTCCGGCGCAGAGCCAGCCGCATGACCGTGCTGCGCCATCCAGCGAAAGGCACGAATGACAGAGCCAGCAGGCCGAGAGCGAGATGGGTTGATAGCAGGAGCGTCGCGCCAAGACCTATCAACAGGCCGAGAAGAACTGTGCGTACGAGCGCGGTCGAAAAATACATCCGCACGCCTTCCAAATCCAGCATGCCGACCGTGATCAGATCGCCCGAATGGGTTCGGTCGTGGAACGAAAAGGGCAGACTTTGGATTCTTCCATAAACCGCATTTCTTATATCGCGCGCCAACGCATGGCCGACGGATTCTGCCGTATAGTTCTGGATAAGCGTGAGTATTCCCCTTGCAACGCTGGCAACGAACAAAAGTAAAGCAATCGGGTAAAGTGTTTCGGGTTCGGCCTTTGCCGCAGCCACTAACTGGGTCTGGTCCACCGCCTGCCCGAGGATGACAGGGATCGACAATTGCATCAGAACCGCGGCAACAGTTGCCGCCAATGCCAACCCTGCGCTGACCGGGTAGCGAAACGCCATCCGCGTGATGCGGGCGATGGCACCAAGTCCTGCGTGGGGATCAACACGAGCTGTCCGGCGAAATATCCGGTCAGAACTCGTTTCCCGACCGGATTGAGCATTCTTTGTCATTTTTTTGTCGCCACGGACTTCACGTCGTGGCATCCATAGGGGTTGAATTAATAGTTAATTGTTTGAGAGACGGGCAATGGTTGATCATGCGGAGAGGACCTGTCCTGGATTGGTCCTGCTCCCGTTACTCATTTAAGCGGCATTTGCACCAAAACCCAAGGAACTATTTCAGCCTGATGCCGCGTGTTCTCGGCGCCGGTTGTAGAAGCCTTCGCTGCATTCGAAGATCTCCTGTTCCAGCACTCGACTGAGTAAGCGGTTGTTTTTGCACGCGCCTTGTCGACAAACAAACTTCCGCTTCTGTTAAGGCTTGTCGGACATCTGCCGTCCGTGGCCGCCACCGAGATAGGCAGATGTCCGACAACCCTTAACAAAAAAAACCCTGTAAGCTTTAATGGCTCCGCGATTGCGGCAGTTCGATACACTTCGCCAGTGAAATGTTCTGCATTTCAAGATGCGACTTGGACTGAGCCCCCAAACAGCAATCCGTAGATGTGACAAGGCCGGTAGTTTTTCCTCTGACAGCGCTCCGCCGTGTGATATCAATATCACTGGGGTAGAAATCAGGGTTCAAACAAAAGACGATCAAAAGTAGAAGCTGACTGGCTTTTATCTTGCGCGGCCGGCATCTTACCCCAGTCGCGTCTTCGCCTTAAAGATGAGGAGCGCGCGGAAATGGCCTACCAAATCGGCATCGATACCGGTGGCACTTTTACTGATATTGTCGTCATCAACCCGGATACGGGAGCCCTGCAATCCGTAAAAGTTGCTTCAACTCCCGCCGATCCGGCCCGAGCGGTCCTGGAAGGGTTGCGTGGCCTCAACCTCAGCCCGGGCGAAATCACTTCCCTGACGCTCGGCACCACAACCACGACCAACGCCGTTATTCAGCGCAAGGGTGCGCGCGTGATCTATATCACAACGTCCGGCTTTGAAGATGTTCCACAATTGCAGCGTGCCGACCGGCCCCATTCCTACGACTTTTCCTGGCCGAAACCGATGCCGCTGGTCCGACGTCGCGACAGCATCGGCGTGCGCGAGCGGACCCGTGCCGATGGATCCGTGGAGTTGGAAATCAATAACGCGGAACTGTCGCGTGTCGGCGATCTGGTTGCTGAAAAACTCGATGTCGCGCCCGAACCCGACGTTGCGAACACAGATGGCGCGTGTGCCGTTGCGATTAACCTGTTGTTTTCCTATGCGAACACGGGCAACGAAATAAAGTTAGCCGCCTATTTGGGCGGGCGTTTCCCCGGTTTGTCGGTTTCGCTTTCCAGCGAGGTCAGTCCGCTTTGGCGCGAATACGAACGGGCCAGCACGACCATTCTGGATGCCTTCACGCGGCCGATGTTCGGCCGTTTTCTTGAAAGTATGGATGAAGGCTTGAAGGCCGATGGGTTCGATGTTGCCCTTGCGGTCATGAAATCCAATGGCGGTCACATGATTGCCCAAGCGGCGGCAAATCGGCCCATTCAGTTCTTGCTGTCTGGGTTGGCCGGTGGTGTCACGGCCGGGCAGGCATTTAGCGAGCGAATGGATTATGCCAACGCCATCACCTTCGACATGGGCGGGACCAGCACCGACGTCGCCGTCGTCATCGACAGGCGACTGACCTATACGACCGAGTATCAGTTCGAGTTTGGCCTGCCGGTGTCGATCCCAAGCCTTGACGTGATGACAATCGGAGCCGGCGGCGGATCCGTCGCCTGGATTGATCAGGGCGGCCTGTTGAAAGTCGGTCCCATGTCGGCGGGGGCCGTTCCCGGCCCGGTTTGTTACGGACAGGGCGGGATGCAACCGACGGTGACCGACGCCAATCTCGTGTTGGGGCACCTGGGAGCGGACTCTTTGCTCGGCGGCGAGATGACCATCGACCGTGATGCGGCCTTGAACGCCCTTGCTACCCTCGGCGATAAGTTAGGCCTCGATGCCTTTGAGACGGCGCACGCGGTCATCTCCGTCGCCAACGAGAACATGGCCAATTCCATCCGCGTCCTGACCATCGAGCGCGGGCTCGACCCGCGCGAGTTCAGCCTCGTTGCTTTTGGCGGTTCGGGCCCGCTACATGCCGTCGCGATTGCCGAAATCCTTGAAATACCTGACGTGATCATCCCCCCGGCACCGGGTGTAACGTCGGCCCTCGGCACCGTGCTGACGGCACCGCGCGTCGACCGCCAACAGACCTACGTGCGCCGTGCCGATATTCTGGACAAGGCGGAATTGTTGTCAGCTGTGACGGGACTGGAAACCAGCGCGCGGCGGGCACTGGCGGCAGAAGGGTACGGCGGAGCGGCGCGGTCGCGGCACAGCGTGTTCATGCGCTACGCCGGGCAAAGCCATGAACAGGAAGTGCCGTCGCCACCGGATAGCCAATCCGAAAGCTGGATCGACGATCTGGCGGACGCCTTTCACTCTCACCATGAACGGACGTACGGTTACCGGATCGAAGACGAGATGATTGAAATTACGGCGCTCGCCGTCTCCATAGAAGGAGACGGAAACCGCTTGCCCGATGCCAGGCAAGACGGAGCTGTCCCACAGGTCGCGCCTGTTGGCGTGCGCAGCGTCTATACGCACGGCGACGGTGCCTTGGACGTGGCCGTGTACGAGCGGGCGGATTTCCGGCCCGGCCTTAAGATTTCCGGGCCGGCTATCATTGACGGATACGATTCGACGACACGGGTTCCCATTGGAAAAACCGCGACGGTTGACAAGACGGGAGCGCTTTTGCTGGCCGGAAAACCGACCGAACGGATTGCCCGAAGTGCCCATGAGCCGGTCATGCTGAGCATCATAAACAACGCCTTGATAAACACCTGCCGGGAAATGGGAACGGCGATGATCCGCACCGCATACTCGCCGATCTTTAACGAATCACGGGATTTTTCCTGCGCCCTGTTCGATGCTTCAGGGCAAATGCTGGCGCAAGGCGACTACTGCCCGGCGCAATTGGGGGCGATCGTCTATACGGTGGAATGCGTTCTCAAGGAAATGGACCCGTCGGAGTTTAAGCCTGGCGACATCATCATCCACAATGACCCCTATCGCGGCGGCTGCCATCTGCCGGAGCATCTCCTGTTAAAGCCGATCTTTTTCAAGGGAAAAATCGTCGCTTATGCGGCAATTATCGCTCATTTTGCTGAAATTGGGGGGATGGTTGTCGGCTCCTTTGCCGCGACGGCGACGGAAATTTTCCAGGAAGGGCTCAGGATACCGCCCGTCCGGATCATGCGAGAAGGAAAACGGGTGCAGGAAGTCTGGGACATCATGATGGCCAACCACCGCACGCCGAGGCATACCTGGGGCGATCTACACGCCATCATCGGCGCGTTGGCGGTGGCTGAGAGCCGGTTTTCAGCACTGTGTGACAAGTACGGTTCTGGGTTTGTTTCGGAGGTCGCGGACGCACTCATGGACTATGCGGAAAGATGGATGCGCACGGAAATCGAACAAATCCCCGATGGTGTTTATGAGTTTGAAGACCATTTGGAGGACGACGGGGTCGATGCCAAACACATAAGAATGCATGTTAAACTGACGGTCGAAGGCAGTTCTCTGACAGCCGACTATTCGGCGTCGGACGACCAGACGAAAGGCCCGGTGAACGCCACGCGTGGCGTGACGATGTCGGCCACTTACAATGCGCTCTACCAATTGTCCGACAACGGCATTCCGAAAAACGCCGGCTGTTACCGGCCCATCGAAATCATTTCCCGGCCCGGTTCGTGCCTGGATGTGGCCTACCCGGCACCCTCCGTCGGCGGCAATACGGAAACCCAGCCGCGTATCGTCTTCCTAATTCTCGGCGCACTGTCTCAAGTGCTGCCGGGGCGGGTCAGTGCCAGTGAGGGGTGCACGGCCTGCAATTTCCTGATCGGCGGCGAAAACCCAAGGACCGGTCAGTATTACGCCCACTACCACTTCGAGGCGAGCGGATGGGGCGGCCAGAATGAGATGGACGGCAACGACTGTCAGAACCACATCATCGGTAATTGTCGCATTACGCCCGTCGAAGTTTTCGAAACGCGCTTTCCGTTTAAAATCCTCTCCTACGGTTTGCGTGAGAACTCCGGTGGTGCCGGGCGCCATCGAGGTGGACTGGGCAGTAAGCGGGTTTTGCGAGCCGAGGCACCGGAAATCAGGGTGAGCCTGATGATGGACCATGCGCAACACGGACCCTGGTCGTTGTACGGCGGGTTACCGGGCGAACCAGCCTGCGTTTCCGTTCGGCGCAACGGAAGTGACGTCTTTGTACCGTTCACCGAAGCCTTTGCAACGGAAAGCGCATCGAAATTTGCCGACGTTAAACTTACCGCTGGAGATGAGGTTTGCATCGAAAGCTGTGGCGGATCGGGCTACGGGGAGGCGCGCGACCGGTCCCGCGATCTTGTTGCCCGCGACATCGAAGAAGGTTTTATCACGCTCGATATTGCGACATCGATGTATAACTGGACGGAACAGAAAGCCAAGTAGATCTTCAACCTGGCGCAACGAATGCGGAAGCCGAATAGACATCATCACGACCAACCGTTTGATCCCGGGAGAAGTTTTGACGTGGCGGAATGGATGTTTCATCCCGTGGCGCTGAAGTCTCCGTCTTGATCATCAAACAGGGGGTTTGATAGGCCTTTTCGGGCTTTCCATCGTTCATCGGCCAGAAGAACTGTCCTCCAGGATCATCTGGGCGCATTTTTCGCCGATCATAATCGCAGGAGCGTTGGTGTTACCGGAAACAACGGTCGGCATGATCGAGCAATCGGCGACACGCAGGCCCTGGATGCCTCGGACCCGCAATCGCGCGTCGACCACGGCACGTGGATCATTGCCCATGCGGCAGGTCGACGTCGGATGGAAGATGGTGTTGCCCTTTTCGCGTGCGTAAGCCAACAGGTCATCATCAGATAGACAATCGCTGCCGGGATCATGTTCTCTGGTGACGTATTTTGCAAAGGGCGGTGCTTTGGTGATACCGCGCACCATTTTAAGCCCCTCCACCATCAGGCGTCGGTCATAATCGGTCGACAGATAATTGGGCACGATCTTCGGGTGTTGAGTGGGGTCACTGGAAGCGATCATCACTTCGCCCCGGCTTTCCGGTCTCAGTTGACAGACCGAGGCCGTCACACCGGAAAATGAATGCAGATCGCCGCCAAGTTTGGTTGCGCTGAACGGAATGAAGTGTATTTGCGCATCCGGGGTCGCGGATTCTGGCAAAACCTTGGTGAATGCGCCCACGTGCCCGGCACTAAAGGTCATAGGGCCCCGGCGGAACAGGAGAAAACGCAAACCGGTCCAGGCGAGTCTGAGCAAATTGTTGACGTCATCATTAACCGAGATGGTTTTGTTTAATTCGACGACCAATCGAGCTTGGTAGTGGTCCTGCAAGTCGGCACCGACGCCCGGGCTGTCCAAGACCACGTCGATCCCCAGGGCGTTTAGGCGTTCAGCCGGGCCAACACCGGATAATTGCAAAAGCTGGGGTGAATTGATGGCGCCACCCGACAGGATGATCTCTCCCTTAACCATCGCCTGCTTATCCGTTCCCTGTTGACGGTAAGCAATACCGGTGGCCTTGGTCCCGTCGAACACAATCTTGGTTACCATGGCATCGGTTTCGATGCGCAGGTTTGGCCGGTTGAGGATCGGTTTCAAATAACCAACGGCAGACGAACAACGTCGACCGTTGTGAGAGGTCGTTTGAAAATTGCCGACGCCTTCCTGTTCCGCGCCGTTAAAGTCGTTGTTTCTGGGAATACCCGTTGCAACGGCGGCCTCGATAAAGGCATCGCAAATTTCCCGCCGGTCACGGATGTCGGACACCTGTAACGGCCCACCGCTGCCGTGATGGTCGTCGCCACCACGCTCCTGGTTCTCGGCTTTTTTAAAGAACGGCAAGACGTCTTCATACCCCCAACCTTCATTGCCGAACTGTCGCCAATGGTCGTAGTCCTGTTTTTGACCTCTGATATAGACCAGGCCGTTGATGGCGCTGGAGCCGCCCAGTACTTTGCCACGTGGCCAAAGCAGGCTGCGCCCAGCGATGCCTTCATCGGGTTCCGTATTGTATCCCCACGACAAAGGTGACGTCATGGTCCGGTAATATCCGATCGGTATATGGATCCAGATATTGCGGTCCTTTGGTCCCGCTTCCAGCAACAACACCCGATTTTTCGGGTCGGCAGATAAACGGTTTGCGACGGGGCAACCAGCCGATCCAGCGCCGACAACGATGTAATCAAATTCTTCATTCATATCCTTATTCCTTGGCACGGCACTAAGGTGCTTTATGCGACGTTGTCGGCAACCACGGCGACGACGAAATGGTCAGTCAAAAAATTAGCTGGCGACGATACCGCCATCAACATTTAACATCTGTCCGGTCATATAGCTGGCACCATCACCGCACAGAAATTCAATAACCGTTGCGACTTCGCGCGCCTGGCCAAACCGACCCAACGGAATTCCGGCCAATAACCGGTCATGGTTTTTTGCAATAAATTCCTTTGGCATTGCCGTATCAATCAATCCGGGGGCCAGTGCATTGACCAAAACATGAGGTGCCAGGCGGCGCGACAGGGAGCGCGCCAGCCCGGCAATTCCGCCTTTGGCGGCGGAATATGCGGTGTGGTCGCTGGCACCGCGACGGAACGCCAATGAACTGGTCAGAACAATCCGGCACAATTGATCGGGATCGAAACGTGGCATACAGGCAATGGCCATATCATAGGCGTTTGTTAAGTTAGACGCGATCACCGGATCGTAGACATCCGTACGGTTGTCTGGTGTCAGGTCGTCGGCGACAAACGTTCCTGCTAAATGAACAAACCCGTAGATGAGGCCCGGTCGCTCATCCAATGCCTCGGCACAGGCTTCAGGTGAAGCAATTTTGGAGACGTGGATGCTCACCTGATCTCCGGCGTTCAGGTCTTTCTGAAATTGCTGCAGGGCATTGCCGTTCGGATCAATTAATAAAAGCTCTGCGCCCGCTTTAAGAAACAGGTTTACGCATTCTTGACCGATCCCACCGGCAGCGCCGGTCACAACAATCAATTTACCTTTAAAATCCGTGGACATGACAAAATTCTCAGAAAATTGAAGAAAAAACAGAAGCCGGCAAATACCCAATCCTGACTATTTGCCAGCTTCACAGGGGGCAATAATCAGCGCCCGATGATACGGTTGTTATCTGCTTTAATCGACGCTTCAGCATCGGCAACAGCATTTTCAAATGCCTTCAGCCATTCGTCACCATATTTCGCCGTGAACCATTTTTTCATTTCATCACGGGCAGGCAGGAACGTCGCTTTTTCTTCGGCCGTCGGAACATAGACCGTTCCGCCGGATTTCTGGAATTCAGCCAGACTGCGTGAGTCATATTCCTTGTTCCAGTTGGTCTGGATGACTGAAGCCTGCTGAACGCCATCGATGACCAGGTCTTGCAAATGCGGTGGCAAAGACTGTAGCCACTGATCACTCATCCACCAGAAACCAAACAGATAGGCGTGCTCGTCGAGCGTCACGTTCTTTACAACTTCATGCATGTTGGTCGGGATAATATCCGTCGCTGCATTTTTAGTGCCTTCAATGACGCCGGTTTGAAGGGATGTATAAACTTCACTCCAGGCAACAGGGGTTGGGTTGCCGCCAAGAAAGCGAACGAACTCAATCTGCAGGGGCGAATTGATCGTCCGCATCTTGATGCCCTTCAGGTCAGCAGCGGTCTTGATCAATTTGTTTGTTGTGAAGAAACTGCGCCAGCGACCGGTATTACCAACAGCCACCAGACGTACGTTTTTGGTCTTTTTCAGCACTTCGTCGCGGATCTTGTCCATGAGCGGACTTTGCGCGATCTTCTCGGCCACCATGTCATCGCGCATCATGTAAGGAATATCAGTAACCTGAAGTTCGGGAACGAAGCTCGCCATGCCGCCAACGGTCGTATGGGTCAATTCAAGGGCGTTTAACTGAACCTGCTCGATCATTTCACGAAAATTACCCAGTTGGGCCGCCGGATAAATTTCAACCTTGATCTGACCTTGCGAACGCGATTCCAGAAATGACTTAAGAAACTCGCCTGGTATTTGATCATCTGATGTGACGGGGCCAACATGACCGTACTTAAGAACCCACTCCGCAGCATTCGCCGAGCCAGATAATGCAACCGCAAGCAATGCTCCTGCAGCCAATGCGGCAATACGTTTTTTACTTCGCAACATTTCTTCCTCCGTTATATGGTCTTACGACCAGTTGGTTGTGTCCAGTGAAGAGAATACCGGACGGTTAGCTCAGCCTTATTGGAGGTATCCCAACCAACGGGGCACCGACAAGGATAAGGCCGGGACATAAGTAATTAATAAAATGATCGAAATATGGACAATGTAAAAAGGCAGCATTTCACGTGCAATATGCTCAACCCGTTCCCTGCTGACGGTCGATGCGACGAACAGAATCAACCCCATAGGTGGCGTTGCGAGACCAATCGTCAGGTTCACGCACATGACGATGGCAAAATGCAAGGGCTCGATCCCGATGGCGGCCATAACCGGCCCAAGTATGGGACCCAAAATTAATATTGCCGGCCCGGCATCGAGAAACATGCCAATGACCAGCAGCATAAGATTGATTAACAAAAGCAACAGGTAAGGATTGTCGGTTATCGAAAAGACCAATGTCGTTAATTTGGTTGGAATACCTGATATTGTTGCCACCCAACCAAATACACTCGCTGTACCAACGGCCAAAAGGATCACCGATGATGCGACCGCCGTTCGCAACAGCAGTTTCACGAACCGTTGCCGATCGATGGTTCGCATGACCACACTGCTCAGGATCAACGCGTAAACAACGGCAGCCCCCGCAGCTTCCGTCGGCGTAAAAACCCCTGAAAGGATACCACCCATGATGATTATCGGTGTCATCAGGGGAAGTGCGGCATCGAAGCCTGCTTTTCCAACTTCGCGAAGGGATGCCCGTTTATCTGCTTTTGGGTAATTCCGCTTTTTAGCGATGATCGACGTTACGACCATCAGCCCCATTCCGGTCAGAACGCCCGGGACGACGCCAGCCAAAAACAAGGCAGCAACCGACACCTGCATGATATAGGCATAGATAACCATGATAATGCTGGGTGGGATAATCGGGCCAATAACCGACGACGCTGCGGTTACGGCAGCCGCAAATCTGCGCGTGTAACCTTGTTTTTCCATGGCCGGAATGAGCATCGAGCCCAGTGCAGACGTATCGGCAACTGCCGACCCACTAAGACCGGCAAAAAAGATCGATGAGACGATATTTACGTGTGCTAAGCCGCCTCTTAAATGTCCGACCAGTGCATTGGCGAAACCGACCAATCTCAGTGTAATGCCGCCGGTATTCATAATTTCACCGGCGAGAATAAACAGCGGAATGGCCAACAAGGGGAACTGGTTAATCCCGGTATAAAGCCGTTGCGCAATGATTTTTAAAAAAGCTTCTTTGCCGACAAGAATAAACGCTCCCATCGGCGCAATTCCCAACGCAAATACAATCGGAACACCGATAGCGATCATTAGAAATAAGGCCCAAATAAACCCAGCTGGAATCATCTATTTTACCCTATATCTCGAAGGATTGCGCCGTACTGTTCCTGAAACCCATCTATTTTCGCAGTTCCGGGGCGAATTGCGTTTTGTAAATGCTCGAGCGTCTGTTGTATGGAGACCGAAAACATGACAGCCGCGCCAAAGGGAATTGAGGCAAATATCCAGAGCATCGAGAAATCGCCGATGGCAATCAAAACCTGGGTACGTGCGTTCCAGGCAAATAGGGAACTTTCAATCGTCAGTACGTAACAAAACCAGACCACCAGCAGCGATATAAAAACCATAAGGATGGAACGCAAACGCTCCGGCAGGGCATCGGGGAAAATATGGATCGCAACGTGATCCCCTACCCGCAGGGCTATAGGTGCTCCGAAAAAAACCAGCCAAACCATAAAAAATTTGGCCAGTTCTTCCGACCAGGTCAGCGAATCATTCAACACATAGCGCCAAAAAACGCCAGCTGCGACAATGACGGCGATGCCGATTGTCAGGGAGATCGCTGCATACCGACACAATTCCAGGACGATCCGATTGGCAACGGAAAGAAATCTGACAATGTCAGCAAGCACGGTCATTGGTCTCTTCCCCCCCCAATTATACGATCACATTTTTTCTATTTTGTTGATCTAAGGATACGGGGGAAGTTAATATAACGAAAATAATGTTTAGTGACTTAATAATAACAAAATGGAATACCTATTAGGTGTTCGAACAGGCGCATTTTAAAGGAGCAATAGTTGTCAAACCGGATAAAATTAAGACAACTCCGGGCCTATCAGGCGATCATGACCACTGGCAGTGTCTCGGGTGCCGCAGATCGCCTGAACACCACACAGCCCGCAGTGAGCAAACACCTGGCAGCCCTTGAAGAAGCGATCGGCATGCAACTGTTTATTCGACGGCGAGGCGGGCCGATGAAACCGACCCACGCCGGCGTTAAGTTCTACAAATCGATTGAGGGCACTTTATCCGGTATTGATAATATCGCCGATATTGCCCGCGAGATCACCGATCATTCGAGCGCGAGATTGCGCATTGCCGGAACGGAACCGCTCATCAACAGCCAGTTTCTGGCAGGTGCCCTGACCCGTTTTAAATCCGACAACCCGAACGTGAGGTTTTCGCTGGACGCGCGCCATCGTTTGGATATCGAGGAATGGGTCGTCAGCCGTCAGGCCGATTTTGGTTTGGCGTTGCTGCCCGTAAAAAACCCGCTCATCTCGGCCCATGCCTTTGTTACCGCGCCCGCCGTTGCGATTGTTCGCGAGGATCATCGGCTGGCCAGCAAAGATGCCCTTTCACCTGCTGATCTTGCTGAAGAACACCTTATATTGCCAAGCCGTCAACCGCTTAGAACTCAGATTGATCTGGCATTTTTATCTGCGGGGATATCTTTCGATATTGATATTGAAGCGTCCTCGACAATGACCTGTTGTCGCTATGCGGCCGAAGGATTTGGTATCGCCATCTGTGACCCGTTTACCCCGACGGCGTTCCAAGATACAAGGTTCCGGGTGCTAAAATGGCAACCAGAAGTGTTGTTGACCTATGGTGCCCTGTTCAACAAGGACGACGAACGCAGCGAAGTCATTGAACAACTTCTTAGCTGTATCAAACAAGAATTGGATGCCCAGGGGTTTTGAAATTCTGTCTTATCCTTGGTCGCAGGGCCGAAGTCCCGACCATTCAGGTCAGAACCTTAGGGTCAGGACCCATTAATTTCATGCAATTCTGTTTGTCCGTAAGCTTACGAATACAAGAAAACAAGCGTATGGACATGCTGGGCATATTCGAGCCTTGTTTTCGCAGAAGGCGTGAGCTTACGGACAAACCCCTTGGGGCGAAGCGCTTTATCTCTCTGGCTTCGTTGAAAAAACTTGAAAACCGAGGGGTTTCCTGCGTCTTTCCGCCTAACCGATAAGATAAATCACCTCCGCAGAATGGATGAAATTAATGGGTCCTGAGCCTAGGTAAATCGCCAAAAAGGCGCTTGGATTTAAGCAATAATAAAATTTAATATTCCATTCTGTTATTTTCTCTCCATTAAATGTCATTTTCGTAATACCCAATAATTCCCTATCCTTTTTTCCAATGAGTGAGCGTTTATTGATCACGAGTCGAAAATTTGGATGTTATTTAAATGAAAAAGAATATCGGGCTGATCGGTTTTGGCGTGATGGGGACCGTTATTGCGCCCCGGTTAATTAACAATGGGTATTCAGTCCTTGTTTACGACATTGGCGCAGATGCAAGGGCCCGTGCTGAAACGGCGGGCTGCACAGTGTCCGCGACACCTTCTGAGGTTGCTCAAAAAGCCTCGATCATCTTGATTTCCTTACCCAAACCAGAACACGTCACGGGTGTAGTTCGCGACGGCGATGACTGTTTGTTGTCGGGCGCGATGCAAGGCTCTGTAATTATCGATACCAGCACTGTTGATCCGCTAACCTCACAGGAAAATGCCAAAGTGGCAGAAGCGTTGGGCGTTGGGTATTTAGATTGTCCGGTTCTTGGGCGGCCCGTTGCTTGTGGCAACTGGACTCTGCCGACCGGTGGAGATCCGAAATACATTTCAATGGTCGAACCGGTCTTAAAAACGTTTGCCGCAAACATCCTTCACGTCGGACCTTCCGGGCAAGGCAATGCGGTTAAATTGCTCAATAATCTGATGTTTGGCGCAATCAATACCATAACCTGCGAAGTTTTTGCCTTGTGCGCACAGATCGGTATGGAGCCAAAACAATTTTTTGAAACGGTTTCCAGCAGTGGTGCCGGAACGGTCAGCAAGCTGTTTCTGGAACTGGGTCCGAAAATCGTTGGTGGTGATTTTGCGACCATTTTTTCTATTGATAATCTGCAGAAAGATGTTGGTTTGGCCATTGCAATGGCGCAGCAAAGCGCAATAGACCTTCCCTTCAGTCAGGCTGGACAAAATTTAAACGAAAAGGCGCAAGCCGCAGGGTTGGGTCAGGAAGACAGTTCTGCCCTTGTAAAAATTTGTGGGAAACCTCAATAAATGTAAAGGAATACGGATATGAAAACGGTTCAGCTCGACTACGGATTAGCAAAAATGTCCGTCGATTTACCGGATTCTTCGGTTGTCGTGACCTATGGCGAAACCTATCGGGACCCGCCACTTGTCGATCCGGTGGCAACAACCCGCGCTGCATTGGACAGGCCGCTTGAAATGCCGACGTTGCGTGAGTTGGCAGGACCCGGAAAAACCGCCGTTATTGCCTTTCCTGACCGGGTCAAGGGTGGTGCTCACCGCGAAGCCCACCGCCGGATTTGCATACCGATGATTGTTGCGGACTTGTTGGCTGGCGGTTGTCGTCTGGAAGATATTTCACTGGTCTGCGCCCAGGGTTTGCACCGGCGCAATACCTATGAAGAATGGCTGTGGTACCTGGGGGCGGACGTCGTCGACCCTTTTTGGCCGGACCGGATTGTTAATCATGATGCCGAAGGCCCCGATTTGCTGGATTTGGGAACAGACGAGATGGGAAATTCCGTTCAGACCAACCGACGGGTTGCCACGGCCGACATTCCTATACTGGTCGGCCATTGCGCAGCCAACCCCTACGGTGGGTATTCCGGTGGTTACAAAATGATGGTCACCGGTCTTGCCGGCCAGAAATCCATCGCCAGCCACCATACGCCGAAAACGATGTATCGCGAGGATTGGTTAGGTGGTGGCGCAAAATCTCATATGCGCAGTCAGTTCAAATCAATTGGCGAAGCGATTGTCGAGCGTACAGAAAAGGCTTTTTTTACGATTGATGCCGTATTGGGGCAAAAAGGTGAGATTCTGGATGTGAAGGCAGGCAGAACGGAAGCCGTTGAAAAAGCAACCTGGCCGCTGGCCGACAAACGTTCCAACATCATTTTGCACGACCTGGACGCGCCGGCAGACGTCCTGATTATGGGTTTGCCGCGTGATTTTCACTACGGTCCCGGGATGGGCACTAATCCGATCCTTATGAGCCTGGGTATTGGTGTGCAGTATTCGCGTTGTTTCAAAGCCTTACGGCCCGGTGCCGCAATCATTGCGCTTTCGTGGTGTGATGGATGGTTCAATCCGGGCTGGTTCCCGTCCTACGAAGATACCTATACGGCCCTGCAAAACTATGACACCCCCCAGGATTTCCTGGCGTCGGAAGCCGCGGCAGACCTGTCACATGATAACGAATATTGTTTCAGCTATTCGAACGGCTACACCTATCATCCGTTTCACGCCATGTCGATGACGTCGGGTGGAAGTGTCCCGTTCAAATGGTGTTCGGAGGTCTATCTGGTGGGGGCGCAGAGCCCCGGACATGCCCGAGGGATGGGTTATAAAACCTTACCGACCGTGCACGATGCCCTTAAGGACGTGGTCCGCCATGTCGGTAAAAACCCGCGAATTTTATGTACACCTGAATGTTTCTCGGGCGGTATGGCGGTCAATGTGGCAAGTCGCTAACCCGCATGGCCTTGTCACGTTAACGGGCCATCTTAAGGGCAATAGGGATTGGGCGTGGCGCACACTGTCCCTATGATAAGGCATGATTTCTACCGGGCCCTGCCGCTTCAAAAATCGCCAGTCTTTACGGATCAGCTACAGATCTGGGCGCCGCAGGAGTGTCTGGTTCTATCCTTCCTGAAATCGCGTTAAGCAGAGCCCTTTTTGGCCCGCTTATAACAATCGGATCATCATTGACGTCAATGCGATCTCTATACCGCCGCGCCTATTATTTACGAATTTCGGAGTTGTCATCGTTCACCTTTGTCCTGCCAGTTTTAGAAAAATCCCGATAACTCAATAGGAACCGAGCGCATAACCATAGGGAGTGCCCAATGACGACAGTTGAAAACCGATGACTTTTGAAGGCGGTGTTCTACCTCGCAGGAGACGATCTTGTTTAAACGGCAAAAAGCCAGCCGGTTCATGTGATAATGGCAATGTGACAATGCCGAACTTCGGTAAGGACAAATATTGATTTTGTCTCACGTTATTACAAATGTAATATTTTTCGAATAACACGATGAGGTGACCGGAATGACAACCCTAAAGCTTAAGGCCGTCGGTAACTCCACGGGCATCATTTTGCCAAAAGAGCTTCTCGCCAAACTCCATGTTGAGAAAGGCGATCATCTTTTTGTGGTCGAAACTGCCAATGGCATTGAGTTGACGCCCTACGATCCTGAATTCGAGCGGCAAATGGAGGCGGCACGAAAAGTCATGAAAAAGCACCGCGGGGTTTTGCGCGAACTCGCCAAATAATGCCCTGGACGTGGATCGACCAAAATATCGTTCTCGCTATTCACGATGAACAGATTGCCGAGCATGGCGGACAGAGCGGATTAAGAGACGAAGGGCTCCTGTCATCCGCTCTGGCACGCCCCGACAACCAAGCAACCTACCAGAATGCTGATATTGCAGATTTGGCCGCCGCTTACGGTTTCAGAATTTCCAGCAATCATCCATTTCTCGATGGCAATAAGCGGACGGCATTCGTTGTCGTCGAGCTTTTCCTGATCCTCAATGGGTATCATTTGAAAGCGGACGACATCGCTTGCCTGCAAACATTTCTCTCACTCGCTGCAGGTAGCTTGTCAGAAAAAGATCTCGCAACGTGGTTAAGAGCCAATATATCGCCTGGTACCGACTGATACAGGCGCGTTGCACAATGTTTGGCACTTTCGGCAATCAAACCGTGTCGGTTTCGCAGGCCCATTTCGTTTCCTCTGACCAAACAAGCCGACATTCGACAAGCAGATACTCAATGATCCAAAACCTCAAAAATCAACCTCCAGGGGGTCAAAATTCGACGCCGATAAGAGGTCAAAATTCAATACGGATTGACAAACCGACACGTGTCGGGGCTGCGACAACCGCCAGAAGTTAACTCAAAACCAACATTTAATCTACCGGCGTCGAAGTACCCAAGCAGAGGTGTTAAATATTTTAAGCGCCCCTATCGAAACGTCCTGTAGAATTACCGCCGGGCCATTTTTTATCGTTTTACACCTGTTGACATGGCGAGGGCTTTTTCCTCGATGTGAATTCGATATAAAATAAGGACCGCGTTGACAGCCGAGAAGCCAAGGGCGATTTCCCAGGCACCGAATACCAGAGGCAACAGGGCAATTTCAGCGATTACCACCAGGTAGTTGGGATGACGAAACCATCGGTAGGGCCCGCGCCTTACCAGAGCTCCCCCAGGGACCACGATTATGCGCGTTGTCCAACGATCACTGAGACTGCCGATGACCCAGATCCGCGCGACCTGAAGCCCTGCGAACGCGATCAGGAAATGCAGGTGCGGCGACGTCTCCGTCGGCTCCAGGACCGCCAGGGCGACGATCCAGGCAACATGCAGTGCGACGATTACCGGGTAGTGATTTCGGCCAACTTCATATCCGCCGATTGCCAAAAGCCGGCGTGTGTTGCGCCGCGAAATGAGCAGTTCCATTATACGAGCCAGAATCACGTATCCAACAAGCAGCAGCTGCGCGCTCACGTCGGCTCCAGGACTAAAAACCCGGCGGTGAACCCGGGACCAAGGCTTGAAACCAAAATTCGACCGGACGGTACTGAATTTTTTAAGATCCGCGCCAACACAAACAGTACGGTTGCCGCCGACATATTGCCAAATTCGTTGAGAACAGCACGGGAATCTACCAGACGACCGGGGTCTAAGCCCAACCCGTCCTCAAGGGCATCGACCACCTTGGCACCTCCCGGATGAATGGCAAAGCCGTCGATATCGCCAAGAGATAGGTCATTGGCCGCCAAAAACCGGTCGAGAGCCGCACGGTAATTTTTTCCGACAATGTGGGGAATGGTAGGTGAAAACAGCACGCCCAAACCGTCGTTTTCAACGTTCCATCCCATAACCTTGAGCGAATTTGGCCAGGTATGTTCACCCCACGCACTCACTGTCGGCGGGTTGATATCGGGCGCCAGCTCGGACGTCGTCAATACGGCGGCTGCCGCTCCGTCACCGAACAGGGCGGTGGCAATGATATTGGATTTCGAGTGGTCGTTACGGCGAAAGGTCAGGCCGCACAGCTCGACGACCAGCAACAAGACGTTTGATCCGGGGCGACTGATAGCCATTTGGCCAGCCCGCGCCAGGCCGATTACACCACCCGCGCAGCCCAGACCAAACACCGGAAGACGCTCGACATCGCGGCGCAGGCCCATGCGTTCAGCGATCAGCGCGTCAAGGCTTGGAGTTGCGATCCCCGATGTCGACACGGAAACAACGCAATCGATGTCCGACACCGCCAGCTTGGCCTGATCCAGGGCCCGTTCGGCAGCCTCCGCAAGCAGGTTCACGGCGTTTTCCACATAGAGCGCGTTGCGGTCCTTGAGGCCGTGCGGCTCGGAATACCAGCTGATAGGAACGCAGGAATAGCGGGTCTTAATGGCGGCGTTTTCATAGACCGGGACAAACCGCTCGAAGTCGGCATAGGACGCGCCGAACATTTTGCTGGTATGTCGGACGACATCCGACTGGTTCAGACGATAGGGCGGAACCGCAGTCGCCATACTCAGCAAACGAGCCCGGGGTCTGTTATTTGTGTTCATTGCAAACCCCGGCCTGTTCACCAATAGCGCAGCGTGAGCGAGACACGATTGATCCCGTCATTCACGGTTAGCGTCGTTTCGGAAAAATTCGGCGGCCCCAGGAACACCGGCGCGTCATTGCCAAAGCCAAATCCTTCCTGTGGATATCCGACAAAATTTTTGTCGAATTCAACGTTGTCATTTTCGTCATGGAAGGCGGCAAGTCCATAGATCCCAGCAGGTACATCGGAAAAAACGGCTTCATTTGTGCCCGGGCTGGCCGGCAACACGGTTTCCATAAATCTTCCTGCTTTCGTCGCAAAGCCGTCCGGCGACCGGTATAACGCGACGCGCAAATTTCCGGAACTGTTTTTCACGCCGCCGACTGAAACCTGCAGCTCCCCGGCAACGCTCGACGCTGTCCACACGAACGTTAGCAATCCGACAAGAAACGCTTTCAAGCTGCAGCCCCTTCTCTCATGCGCACCGGTTACTGCCATCCGCAGCCTGTTTCCCGCAATCTACGCCAGCCTGTTTACGGCGCGCCCTGCAATTATCTCACCCGGCAGCATGTAAGGTTTTGACAAATTTGCAATGGCTCAGTGACGGTCTCGCCTGCGGACAGTGAAAACTACTGTTCTGGCCGGTTTCGCAGTTGCGGCGGTTTGCCGGTGCGTTTTTGTAATCCCAGTCCGTTCCTGTGATAATGCTGGAATATCCCTAAAACTATGTATTCAGTGTTAACCGAGCTGAAGATTTGCGGATCCAACTCTTGTCGGTGCGGCGACAAGTGAAACAATGACAAACAGCACTTAATCGGGGACAAAAATATGGCGATACGTCTTTCTGTGGATGTCGGCGGAACGTTTACCGATGCGGTTCTAGAAGGCAACGGCGAGCGGTGGACGGCCAAGGTTCTGACCACCCCCACACGCCCGGCCGACGGGTTTCTGGCGGCCGCCGCCAGCGTGCTTTCTATGGGCGCAGTGTTGCCGTCGGATGTAGAGCTCATTTTGCATGGGACGACGCTGGCAACCAACGCCCTGATTGAACGCAAAGGTGCCAGGATGGCCCTGATCACCACCGAAGGGCATCGCGATTCCCTGGAGATGGCGTTTGAGAACCGCTTCGATCAATACGATATTTCTGCAGATCGCCTACCGCCCCTGGTGTTGCGGGATTTACGATTGCCGGTAACCGAGCGAACCGATTTCAGGGGCACTATTCTGACCCCTTTAAATGAAGCGTCGGTCGAAGCCCTGATCCCCCAGCTCAAACAAGACGGCGTCGAGAGCATCGCCATCGGTCTGCTTCACGCCTATGCCAATTCGACACATGAGGAACGGATCGGTGAAATTCTACAAAACGCCTTGCCAGAGGTGTCGATTTCCCTGTCGTCCTCGGTTTGTCCGGAAATCCGCGAATATGAACGCCAGTCAACAACCTGCGCCAACGCCTACATCCGTCCCCTGATGGCGCGTTATCTCGATGATCTTGAACAGCAGTTTTCGAATTTGGGATATCACTGCCCGTGCCTGTTGATGACCTCGGCCGGCAGTCTGATCACAATCGAGACGGCGGCCATACATCCCGTTCGTCTTGTCGAATCCGGGCCGGCCGGCGGCGCCATCCTGGCAGCCCACCTGGCGCAGTCGATGGGCGACAACTCCGTTGTTTCTTTTGATATGGGCGGAACCACGGCAAAAATCTGCCTGATCGATAAGGGCGAGCCGCAATTGAGCCGCGAGTTTGAAATTGACCGGGCCCACAGGTTTATGAAGGGCAGCGGCATGCCGGTAAAAATTCCGGTTGTCGAAATGGTTGAGATCGGTGCCGGTGGTGGCTCCATTGCCCATGTCGATGCACTGAAACGGATCCAGGTTGGTCCGCAAAGCGCCGGCTCCGACCCCGGCCCCGCCTGTTACGGCCTGGGCGGCGAACAGCCAACCGTAACCGATGCAAATCTTGTGCTTGGGCGACTGGATCCGGTCAGCTTTGCCGGCGGAGCGCTTAAGCTGAATGTCTCTGCCGCCGAAACTTCAATCAACAGCAAGCTGGCGGAGCGCTTTGTGACGAGCCCTCTCAACGCCGCCAAGGGACTGGTCGAGATCGTCGATGAGAACATGGCGAGCGCGGCGCGTGTGCACGCGGCGGAACGGGGCAAGGAACTGGCGGGGCGGACGATGATCGCCTTTGGCGGTGCCGCCCCCTTACATGCGGCCGGACTTGCCGAAAAACTGCGGATCGAAAAAATAATCATTCCGGCGGATGCCGGCGTTGGATCCGCCATCGGGTTTCTGCTGGCACCGATCGCTTATGAAGTGGTGCGCAGTCGTTACACCCGGATCGAGCACATGGATCACGGTTTGTTCAACGACCTGTTCTGGGAAATGCAGGCCGAGGCGGAACAGGTCGTGCGCTTAGGCGCACCCGACGGTGAACTTGTTTGCCAGCGTCATGCCTATGCGCGTTATGTCGGGCAAGGACATGAAGTTAAAATTGAATTGCCGGCGGGCGCCTTTGATGAGCGCACGGGAACCCGCATTCGAGCGGCCTTTGAGCGCGTTTATCAGGCACAATACGGATTGCTTATTCCCGGTGCCGCGATAGAAGTGTTGACCTGGTCGGCGACGCTCAGCGCCCCCGGTCGAGCGGTTGAACCGGTTGCGGATATAAAAGACAATTTGGTAACGGCCCAATCCGACCGTTCGCGCCACATGAGTTATCCCGGATTTAGCGATGCCGCCGACGTCGGGGTTTTTGATCGGCGGAACTTGGCCCCATCGTCACAGATCAGCGGTCCGGCCGTTATCGAGGAGCTGCAAACGACGACGATTGTCCCGCCCGGTTGGACGGCGCATCTCAATTCCGGCGGCGACTTGATCTTGCTGCGGAACATCGATGCCAACCCTGGCGCGGTTCAGGGCCACTACCAGACGACAATTCGAAATCAGGTTTTGTGGGACCGGCTTATTTCGATTGTCGAAGAGCAAGCACAGGCGATCATTCGCACTGCGTTTTCAACCTCGGTGCGCGAAGCCGGCGACCTGTCCGCCGGCGTGTTTGATGCCAACGGCCGGATGCTGGCGCAGGCCGTCACCGGCACGCCGGGCCATGTCAATGCCATGGCTGCCTCCGTCGGGTTTTTTCTAGAACGTTACCCGATGGATCACATGTCGCCGGGTGACGTTTTTGTTACCAACGACCCCTGGATGGGAACCGGGCACTTATTTGATTTCACCGTGGTAACCCCGGTTTTTCACCAGGGTTGCGGGATTGGCCTGTTTGCTTCCACCGTGCATGTTGTCGATATCGGCGGCCAGGGATTTACCCCGGATTGCGGGCAGGTTTATGAGGAGGGCCTTTGTATCCCCCTCATGCGTTTGTTTGATCGCGGCCGACCGAACCTGAGTGTGTTTGATATTGTCGAGGCCAACGTTCGCGAACCGGCGCAGGTGGTCGGTGATCTCTATTCGCTGGCCGCCAGTAACGATGTCGGTGTGCGCCGGTTGCTTGAATTGATGGCTGAATTTACGCTCGATGATCTCTCAAAAATCGGTGCGCATATCATCGAGGCATCCAACACCGCCATGAAAGCCGCGATCAATGACTTGCCAAAGGGTTGCTTTAGCAATGCCATGACGGTCGACGGTTATGACCAGCCGGTAACTCTGAAGGCCGCCCTGACCATTGGCGACGGCCAAATTCATGTTGATTATTCGGGCACGTCGCCGGTATCAAACTATGGCATCAACGTTCCCCTGACCTATGCGGAAGCCTATACGTCGTTTGGTATCCGCTGCATTATTGGCAACACCATCCCCAATAACGCAGGCTCGCTGGAACCGGTCCAGATCACCGCGCCCGAGGGGTGCATCTTAAACGCGCCCCGACCTTGTGCGGTAAATGTCCGCCATGTTATCGGCCAGATGCTGCCCGATGTGGTGCTTGGTTGTTTGAACCAGGCGGCACCCGGCCGGGTCCCGGCGGAAGGCAGCTCAAGCTTGTGGAATCCGATGCTGTCGGGCGGCCACGGGCTTGTCGGCGATCAGGAGTACGGACAGGCAACTGCTTTTTCAGTGACGATCTTTCATTCCGGCGGGACCGGGGCCAGACCCGGCAAACACGGCCTTTCGGCAACCGCCTTCCCGTCCGGGGTGCGAAACACCCCGGTCGAAATTACCGAATCCATTGCGCCGGTGATTTTTCAACGCAAGGAGCTCCGGATCGGCTCGGGCGGGGCCGGCCAATATCGGGGCGGCGATGGACAGATTATTGAAATCAGCCACAGCGAAGGCGCGCCCTTCGCGGCATTTAATATTTTTGACCGCATCGACAACCCGGCCCGTGGCCGCAATGGCGGCGGCAATGGCGCACCTGGCAAGGTTTATCTTGGCAGTGGTGCTGCCCTGAAAGGCATGGGCAAACAAATCGTCCCGGCAACGGATACCCTGGTGATGGAACTTCCAGGCGGCGGCGGTTTGGGACCCGAGGACGCGTGATCGCTTGTAATAATGCCGCGATAGAAGATCCTCGCCACGGCCCATTGCTCGCGTCACAGAATGATGGCATACACAATAGGAACGGGTTTTAATGACCCGTGGCCCTGTCAATAGGGCAGGTCATGGCAAAGTGATTGTTATGAAAATCGAGCGAACAGGGCAGGTCCATAAGGGGGCAAATGCAGGCCAGTGTCGTTGGCGTGCAATTGTTGTACGGGTCGGGGGTAAAAAATAGACTGTCGTGACACAGGAAAAATTGACCTTTACGAACGAACAGCGCAATCAACTCGCGGCAAGGCTTGATACGCCCGACGACCGTGTGCCGCGCGGCTACATTATTTTTGCCCATTGTTTTACAGGCTCAAAAGATGTCCTGGCATCTGCGCGAATTGCTAAGGCATTGTGGCTTCGTGGCTTTGCCGTGTTTCGTTTTGATTTCACCGGTCTTGGTGAAAGTGAAGGCGAATTTGCCAACACAACTTTTTCGACGAACGTCGACGACTTAGTCGCAGCGGCATCGTACCTGCGCAAAACAAGGGACGCACCAGGCGTCCTGATCGGCCACAGTTTGGGTGGTGCGGCCGTATTGGCTGCGGCCGGCAAAATTCCCGAAGTCCGTGCCGTGTGCACGATTGGCGCGCCGGCGGACCCGGAACACGTGGCGCACCATTTTGCCGACCACCGAAGTGAAATCGAAGATGAAGGAGAAGCCGAAGTCTCTATCGGTGGCCGGTCATTCCGGATTAAGAAATCGTTCCTGGACGATATAGACAACCACCGGCTGGATAAATGTATTGCCGAATTGCAAAGGGCGTTGCTCATTTTTCATAGCCCCATCGATAACACGGTCGGGATCGAGAACGCGCGACACATTTACGAAGCCGCCCGCCACCCCAAGAGTTTCGTAACTCTTGACGGGGCTGATCATATGCTGACGAACAGGGCGGACGCCTATTACGTCGCCGAGGTCATCAGCGCCTGGGCTAATCGATACGATGAAACAGGGTCGCGCAAGGAGAGGCGCAAAACCTGACCGGCGCGACTAGTGTCGCCTCTTTTCAGCGCTATGGCGAACCGCGCGACGCACTCAGCACGGGCGTCCGCTTCTGTTAACGCTTGTCCGACACCTGCCGTCCGTGCCCGTCACCGAGATACGGCAGATGTCCGACAACCCTTAACAATGCCGCCCTTTTCGGTATCCTTAACCGGTTTTTAGTTTTGCAATTGAAGCTGATTGAAATTCCAATCGGCGGAGGCTGGAAGTTGGAGATAACTCAAGCTTCGACTTGAGCCGCCATCAGATGACAGGCCGAAGTATGTCCCGGCCGAACAATCCCGGAGCGGGGTTCTGTCGCCGCGCAATCAATGGCCAGTTCCTGCTTTACTTTCTCCCGCATCTGGCATCGCGGGGCAAACTTGCATCCCTCTTCAGCCCTAATGCTGATGTCGCCCTTGATCAGAGTTGCGGTTTTGCGCCGTTCCCGTTCAAGTCGCGGATCCGGGACGGGAACTGCGGAAATCAAGGCCTGAGTATAGGGGTGCTCCGGGCTGCTGCACAGTTCAAGCGCGGGACCTTCTTCAACTATCTTACCCAGATACATAACCGCGATGCGATCACTGAAATGGCGCACAACAGCAATGTCATGGGCTATGAACAGATAGGTCAAATTGAATTCATCCTGTAGGTCCTGCAACAGGTTGACGATCTGGGCCTGGATGGAAACATCCAAAGCGGAAATCGCCTCGTCGCAGATAACAAGCGCCGGGTCGAGTGCAAGCGCCCGGGCAATCCCCACGCGCTGCCTCTGTCCGCCGGAAAGCTCGTGCGGGTACGCATTCAACGCCCTTGCGGGCAACCCAACCTGGTCCAGCAGTTTTTCGACCTTGGCTGCCATCTCGCCGCGCGAAAGATCAGAATTGTTGCGCAGCGGATCGGCGATGATATCGCGGACCGCCATCCTGGGATTCAAGGACGAATAGGGGTCTTGAAAAACCATCTGAATTCCGCGTCTGGCGCGGCGCAATGCGTCACCTCGAAGGCTTCCGAAATCCTGGCCGTCAAACAAGATCTGGCCCGATCTGATGTTCTGCGTTCGAATCACCGCCCGGGCGAGGGTCGACTTTCCGCAGCCGCTTTCCCCGACAAGGCCCAGAGTAGTTCCCCGTTCGATGTTCAGTGACACACCGTCGACAGCTTTGTTTTCATTGGCTCCGTCACCAAAGGTCACCCGGATGTCTTTGATCGAAAGAATGTTATCTGTGCTGTTGCTTGTCATTTTTGTTCACCCCGCTTGTGCCTTGCTTCGTTGATCGGCACCGAGCCGCGCCAGAGATGCCACGTCGTCCGGGCTTGCAAAGCAGGCAGCGTGACTGCCGGTTGCTCTGTTTTCCAGTTCCGGCGTTTTGGTTGTGCAGATCTCCCGGGCAAGAGGGCAACGAGGATGAAAGGCACAGCCTTCTCTGTTCTGAGACATATCAGGCGGAAGTCCGTCAATCGCGACCAGTCGGTCGACAACAGGGTCGGCGATGCTGGGCACCGAATTTAAGAGCCCTACTGAATACGGATGTTGCGGCTTGTAAAACAGATCTTCGGCTTCTGCGACTTCAACAGCACGCCCGCCATACATAACGATCACCCGGTCGGCGATGCCGGCTACCACACCCAGGTCGTGGGTTATCCAGATGACGCTCATGTCCATTTTAGAACGAAGTTCATTCACGACCTGTAAAATTTGCATCTGAATGGTGACGTCCAGGGCCGTTGTCGGCTCGTCCGCGATCAGGATTTTCGGATTGCAGGACAGGGCAATCGCAATCATCACCCGCTGCCGCATGCCGCCCGAAAATTCGATCGGATACTGCCCGAACCGATTGGCCGGATCGGGGATGCCGACCAGATCAAGCAGTTCAATCGCGCGGTTCTTTGCCTGTGCTGAGGTCATCTTCAGATGAAGCTCAAGCATTTCGGTGATCTGACGCCCGATTGTCATCGTTGGATTGAGAGACGTCATCGGATCTTGAAAAATCATAGAGATTTCTTTTCCACGGATTTTGCGGAGCTCTCCGGCCGGAAGCGAACGCAGGTCACGACCGTCGTACAATACCTGACCTTTGGTGATCTTACCCGGCGGTTGCGGAATAAGGCCAAGCACAGAAAGCATACTGACACTTTTCCCGGATCCGCTTTCGCCGACTACGGCAAGGGTTTCACCTTTGTGAAGATCCAGAGAAAGGCCGTTAACTGCGTGCACGGTACTGTTTCCGACCGAAAACTCAACGTTTAGATCCCTGACAGAGAGAATAGGGGTTTTCGCCTCCCGTGAACGGGTGCGGCTTTGATTGGACATTTCGCTTACCTCTGACATCAGTGCTTACCCCGTTGCAATGGGTCGGTGGAAATTCTCAGCCGGGTCGCAAAGATATTGATGCTGAGGGTCGTTATCATGATGAAAACACCGGGTGTCGTAACCGCCCAATTGGCAATCATAAGGTAGTCATGAGCCTCCTGAACCATTAACCCCCACGCAGGAGTAGGTGCTCTTACACCCATTCCAAGATAACTCATCGTAGCTTCGGTAAGCACTATTCGGGAAAGTTCGAGAGATGTAAGTGTCACAAGCGGAGAAAGAATATTCGGCAACACGTGTCGTGTCATAATTACGATTTCTTTACCGCCCGCAACGCGGGCTGCTTCGATAAACACTTGTTGTCTTAGGGACATCATGATCGAGCGCGCATATCGGGCAAACAAAGGCCAACTGCCAATCGAAAGGACGATTATTAGGTTTTTGGTTCCAGGGCCGATAGCAGCCATTATTGTCAGTGCTAGTAGGAAGTAAGGTATCGAGATTTGAAAATCGATGTACCGCATCAAGACGGCATCAAATCGACCACCCAAGTATCCTGCCAACAACCCCATTAGTGAACCAAAAGTGCCCCCAATTAGTATCACCGCAAAACCAATACCCAGCGACATCCTACCGCCATAAATGCATCGGCTAAGTATGTCGCGACCGAGGAGGTCAGTTCCGAAGATATACTTCCAAGATCCACCTTCGACCCAAACTGGTGGTGCAAGGCGATTGAGGAGGTCTAATTTTAGCGGATCGTGAGGTGCGACAAGGTTTGCAAAAATTGAGCTCAGGACAAGTACCACGAATACGACCAGCGCTACTGTCGCATATTTGTCTCGGGAAAAATCACTTAGGAATCTCAATATTCTTCCTACTGACCTTATCGGGCGACCCGGTGTGGTTGATGCCGTTTTACTCATATTCATGGCGGGCACTCACTTCTTCCGAATGGTTGGGTCAGCAATCACGTAGATGATGTCGACAATTACATTTATGAAAACCACCACCATCGCTGCGACAAAGGCCATGGCGATAATAACTGGCATGTCGCGCGTAAGAATCGCGTGGTACAGGGCAAATCCAAAGCCCGGCCAACCGTACACGGATTCGACGATGATAGAGTAACCTGTAAGGAGAAGCGCACTCTCCCAACCAATTTCAGTTGCTATCGGAGGAAGAGCATTTCTAAGCGCGTGGCGGAGGATGATTGTTCTTTCACTAAGGCCCTTGGAGTGGGCGGTCGTAATATATGGCTTGGCGAGTTCGTCGATTATGCTTGCTCGTGTGATTTGCACGGTACGCCCTAGCGGTAATGCGGCCAATGTTACGACTGGTAAAACCATATGAGCCGCAGTTCCGTAGCCAGCAGTAGGAAGAATCCCGAGCCAAACCGAGAAGATCAAGGCCATCATCAAGGTGAACCAAATAAGTGGCAAGGATACACCGAGAATCGACAGGGATGTTGCGAGCTTGTCCCACAGAGAACCTGGACGCGCGCCGGCAAATAGCCCAATGCCTATGCCCAGAATTGACGCCAAAGCGACGGCGACGATACCGAGTTGCAGAGTTGCTGGAAATGGTCGCAGGGCAATCTCCAGACTTGGCGATTTTTGCCACCAACTGTCGCCAAAGTCCAAAAAGACCGCATGGGAAATGAAGTCCCAGTACTGTACCAGAATTGGTCTGTCGAAGCCCATTTGGCGTCGGAATTCTTCAACGGCCTCTGGTGGTGTGGATGCTGGCAGCATCACGCGCACAGGATCACCTAGAAGAAAATTTGTGAAGAAAATGACCGTTACAACGCCAAAGATTAATAGCGCTGAATGGCCCAGTCGGTGCATCGCAAGCTTGTACATGCCGTTCCCTCAAGAAGTAAAAAGCAAGCCAGGTCAAACCCGGCTTGCTTACTTTCACTTTGTGCTCACCCGTTCATTCGGATTTGTGATACGTGAAGTACCCCGTCAGCATACGGTGTGAATTCCACTTCCTTTCGCATTCCCCAAAGCTCGGTATGCTGGAAAAGATAGACACCCATCGGATCTTCAACAGAGCCAATTTCATAGGCTCGGTTCAATAGCTTAAGGCGCTTGGCTGGGTCCATTTCTTTTCGTGATGCATCCAGATTACGATCAACGTCAGCATTGCTGTAAGAAGAATACGAACCTCTCAATGAGTAGTACGACGAAAGCGTCCTATCCGCGTCGAAGGTCGTATTGGTATGGCGTACGTACCAAGCTTCCGGAGGTGATGGTGTTTGGTTCCGGTCGCCAATTCTTACCCAGTTATTTGGGTCTCGAAGAACGAGATCAATGTGTAGTCCAACAGACTCAAGCATCGCGCTGATCGCCTGCATTTCGACGGCATCACCGGTATACCGCCCTTTTGGTCCTTCGACAGTCACATCGAGACCTTGTGCCCCAGCTTCCCGAATAAGATCTTGAGCGCGTTCTGGATCGTACGGAAATGGTTTCAGATTCGGATTGTAACCCGTCATCTCTGGAACAGATAATTGCCCGTTTAGGTTATTACCCAGACCTCCATGTAGCGCATTTCTCAATCCGTCTTTATCAATGGCGTAGTTCATTGCCTGTCGAACCCGAGGATCTGCAATGCTTGAGCCTTCTAAGTTGCTGAGTCGCAAAAATGAGTAATTCTGTGAGAGACCAGCCTGATATTTCGGCGCTTGCTTTAGTTGGTCTGGCAGCACTCCAAGGTAAAGATCGATTTCGTTGGTATTGAGCGACTGGAATCTGGTTGCATCCTCAGGAATGACCCTGAAGGTGAGGCTTTCAATTTGAGGCGCTGGTCCCCAATAAGAAGGATTGACCTGAAGATCTATGGATAAGTTCCTTTTCCACTCTTCAAGCTGGTAGGGACCAGTTCCATTTGTCTGGACGCCAACTTGATCGCCGACTTCGGAAGTCCAGTCTGGAGCCATCATTGCGATCACTGTCAATCGAGACTGTAGGACGGGATCAGGTTCATTTGTCGTGACCTCGACAGCAAGGTCCCCAACGGCCTTGGCTGCTTTAATGGTGTTTACCGTTCCAATCCACTGCGATTTCGTTTCTGGGTCAAGAATTCGGTTAATGCTGAAGGCAGCTGCCCTGGCATTAAACGCCTCGCCGTTTTGGAACTTCACGCCATCTCTAAGTTTCAATATATGCGTCGTCGGCGAGGTTTGTTTGATTGACTCTGCCAGCCAGGGAATTATTCGACCATTCTTGTCTCGCCATAAAAGTGGCTCATAAATATTCCAAGTAACTTGGGCTGGCACGCTCTGTTCGATAGCTAATGGATCAAGGCTGGGAGGGTCAAATGCAATTGCGATAGCGAGCGAATTTGCTCCTTTCGCGTATGCCGGTGACGCCAGTCCTGAAAATGCTCCACCCAACACTGCAGCGGAGGCTGTTGCTCCCGTCACCTTCAACATTCGCCGTCTTGAAATTTTGGTTTTGCCTGCCTGCGACATCTGGTTTCTCCTTTGCCAACGAGTTTAATTGGTGCCGCCAGATTATTACAATGAGCCTCTATGGTTAGACGCAAATCAAATCAGCAGCAATTACAGTTACAGTTTTGCAAACTCTGACTATCGTTGATAATACAATATGGCCCGTTAAGTATACGGTTTTGATATACTTTGAGTTTCTCCGCTACTGTTGCACTGTAGTGGAGTGGTTTCACCGATACTGAATTTTTGAGGCAGGGTCGAAATCGCCGGCTGAAGGCAGCTCACCACGGTGCGTTTCATTTTGATTTGCAGAAATACGTGAAAAATCAATCGATTGAACCCATAAAGAAGAAACGGATTACACGTTAGGCACCACTTCGTTGCCGTGTATTAAACGGAAACAGGCGACAACTTAGTACTGGAAAACAAGGGCTTTTCCGCACGCCCAGACTGCGGAAGCAATTATGGAGAAGTGTTTCGTAGGATTATTCATTTATAAATTCGCCATACTGCGTGTAACTCTCACAGAAATCCAGGCCTCCATGAATTTGATGCCGCGCAAAACCGGAAAACAGCAGATGGATTACAGAGCGGCACAGGGGGAAATCATCCACATACGTGGATACGGATTTTAATGCATTGATGGCATGGCCATCGGCTGTTCGAAAAAAATTTGGCAGCTAATTTTGGAAACTGTGGTTGTTAGATGGAAATTTCGGCATTCTTCTCTTCAACAATACCAAGGTGCATGCTCAGGAGTTGCAAGAGCATATCTCCCGCCGTCGGATTGACATCAAGATGCGTGACCACGCGTATACGACGCTCACCAAACGCGCCAACCAGAACACCTTCGGCTTTGAGAAGTCCAACCAATTCGAAAGCGTTTGGAGCTTCCTCAGTCAAATCAAAAATAACAATGTTGGTTTCCACGGGCATTACTGATTTTACGCCTGGCAGCTTGCCAATTTCGCGTCCAAGATTTTCAGCCAGGTCGTGGTCATCGGCCAATCGCGATACGTGGTGGTCGAGCGCATGCAGACACATCGACGCGACAATGCCAGATTGCCGCATCGCTCCGCCCATCCGCTGCTTGAGGCGCCAGGCGTTTGCAATGAACTCCTTGGAGCCGGCAAGAACCGCGCCTACGGGCGCGCCCAGACCCTTTGTGAAATCGATCCAGACAGAGTCATAATTCTGTGCATAACGCGCAGCCGGTACGCCGGATTTGACAGAAGCGTTCATTAGTCGCGCGCCATCCATATGTGTTGCGAGCCCCGCTTCCGTGGCGACATTGGCAACTTCGTCCAGTTGTTCAAGAGGCCAAATTGCACCACCTCCCAAATTGGACGTTTGCTCAACGCACAGGAGCGCACTTATTGGCATATAGCGAGAGTCGGGCCGCAAACATCCACGAACCTGTTCAGGGGTAAAAATACCGCTTTCGCCAGGTATTGCGTGGATCATCACACCGCTGATTGCCGATGGCCCACCGGTTTCAAAATTGATTATGTGGCAAGATTGCGCGCAGATGATTTCGTCGCCTGGATTGGTATGCACTTTGATAGCGATCTCATTACACATTGTGCCTGATGGCAGGAATACGGCAGCTTCCTTACCCAGAAGTCTTGTTACCCGGGAACACAGTTCCGTTGTGGTCGGATCTTCGTCCTTTTGTTCGTCGCCAACCGCACAATCCAATACGACCTTACGCATGGCATCTGTAGGCTTGGTCTTGGTGTCGGCATAAAAATCATACATTCGCAACTGCCTCCTTTGACAGCCTGGTGAAATTTGCATTCCCACCAGGATCATAATCTCTCAACAAAACGCTCTTGTTGATGGAATTTGAACATGCGCGCAGTTTATTGAAAAATACAATAAATGGCGTTGAGTATCCACTTATGATATACTGCCCTATTGGCGGGTTTTGAATTCCTGACCGCAAATCAAGAACTACCGGAAAGCGCGAATGCAGTTGAACTCCAGACTCTTAGAGTGTTTCCACGCGACGATGGCAGTAGGAACCGTCACAGGTGCGGCCGAATTGCTGAACACTTCTCAACCTGCAGTCAGTCGCTCCTTGAAGCAAATGGAGGATGCGGTAAAAATGACGCTGTTCATTCGTTCAGGCAATAGAATAGCTCCAACGAAAGAAGCGTATCTATTGTATGAGGAAGTCGATAAGTCATTTCGCGGTTTGAAACGCATTGGCCGGGCAGCCGAAGAAATCAGAAATCTGCGGCTAGGCACGATTCATATTGCCTGTGCTCCTGCGTACGCTCAGGGTTTTCTTGTCTCGGCAGTAAAAGCATTCTGTGAAAGTAATCCGGGTGTTCAAACCATGGTTTCAACCCGGCAAACTCCGACAATCGCAGAGATGACGACTTCTCAGCAGTGTGATATCGGCCTTGCCGCATACGCGATCGAGCCAGACGGGGCTGACTTCAGCTTGTTTACAGATGCACCCGAGATTTGTCTGCTTCCTGCTGGCCATCCACTATGTGCAAAAAAGGAGATTACTCTTGAAGACTTGCGGTCCCAAAAATTCGTTGGATTAGGGCAAAACGATCCATACGCGCAACGCCTGTTACGGACACTAGAAGAGAATGAGATCATACTGACCAGAGAAATTGAGGTACACAACTCGCTCATGGCGGGAGAAGCCGTTGCACAAGGCCTTGGCATGACGATTATAAATCCGTTTTCAGCCCTTAGTTTCAGGCATCGGGAGGTTGTTTTTCGCCGACTCTCCTTTGAATTGCCGTTCAAAAGCTCTTTGATACGCTCAAAGTTTCAGCCGTTTAGCGCACTTATAGCTGCATTCGAAAACTGCCTCCGAGTAACCCGGGACAACTACTTGGATGAATTGGAAGTGCTTTTAGATTCCTGACAGTGGAACTTGTGGTGTAATTGGGCGCGTCGCCGGAATCAAACTATGGCATCAACGTTTTCCTGACCGATGCCGAGGCCTATACATCGTTCGGTATCCACTGCATTATTGGCAACACCATCCCCAATAACGTAGGCACGCTGGAACCCGTCCAGATAACCGCGCCCGAGGGGTGCATCCTGAATGCGCCCCGACCTTGTGCGATAAATGTCCGCCATCGCCAGAGTGGGGTACTGATCGGGCACGTTAAAACATTGATTTAAAACACTTAATCAATTTTTACCAGGCCCACCAGTCTTTCTCGCGCGAACATATCTCCAGATCTTAATATGCCCCTACCCGGCGGTTCCGAGGGCATGGCAACTGACGGCGCTTATTGCGGGGGATCCTTCGTAATGCGGCGGATGCCCCAGCCGATGGGTTTGCGGTGATTGCCCGGGTGTTTGCAGTCGGGGCCCCAAAGCGCCTGATAGGTGTCGACCGCCCGCCCCTGGCTTTGTAAAAAAACAAACACAAAAATCAATACAAACCACCAGCATCCGAACCCCAACCACATCCAGATCGGGGCGTTGGTCATCCACAGGCCGCTGACGATATTTATCAAGGCCAATACCAGCAACAGGTAGCCCAAAAATTTGTGCAGCCACTCGAAAACCAGCCGTTTTGGTGTCATGTTATAGTGGTCACCGAAGGGCGATCCATCGCCACTCAGATCCGTCGGCCCACCTTTCGATCCGCGAAAAATCCCGGACAAAAACTGAACAAGTGCAAAAAGGCAGACCGTCCAGCCGACCGAGCGATGCAGGCCGGCCGACGGCGTGTCGCCCTCGGCGTTGAGGATCAGGGCCAGGGCAGCGGCGACGATCGCCAGTCCTGTATATTGAAAAATTTGATGGGCATGCCACCAGGCCAGATTGTCAACTTCAGCCGGCCAGTTTTGCCCCGGCATAATCTTGAAAAACCGGGCGGCGAGCACGCCAAACGGCAACACAAATCCCCAGGCAAGGACCATGCCCCGGCCATGCCAGGAGACCAGGGCACCAACCTCATGGGCGCGGTCGGGATCTATTGAGGAAAGCAGCCAGTCCAAATTCCCCCCCTGAAGTAAAACCTGCAAACCTAATGTTCGAGTTGATGGCCCGGTAAGATAAACATCATGCCGCCGGCTCTGCCGTCGGTGCCGGGGTGCGGATCGGCACATCGCGTTTTAAGATCGCTTCCGGTCCGCCCCACAGCTCAATTTGTATTTGCTGATCCCTTTTGGCCCGGGCATCGACCGCTTCCGGGTCGAGGAGATCTCGCAAATGTTTTTCAAACCCGTCGACAATCGACTGGTAGGCAGGTTTGCCTGCCAGATTATCGGTTTCTTCGGGATCCGTCTGCATATGGAACAACTCCGCACCATGGCCGACATAATGGACATATTTATAGTCGCCGTTGCGCAGCATAAAAATACCGGTGCGTGACGCCGTCGCGTGGTATTCGCTGAACACCATACGCTCGGCATCGTCTTGCGCATTGGCGAGATCAACCAGCGATTGGCCATGATGAGGGGCGGGCTGAGTGTCTGGCGGGATATCCAGGCAATGCAAAACCGTCGGATAAAAATCGATCAGCGAGACCGCTGTTTCCACCACTTTACCGGCCGGAATATCCGGGCCCGACAGGATCAGGGGAATGCCAACGGATTCTTTATACATGTTTGATTTTCCCCACAGTCCCCGGTTGCCTAAATTTTCGCCGTGGTCGCTGGTGAAGGCAACGCGGCTGGTTTCGGCCAGTCCGGTTTCTTGCAGGACGGTCATGATTTTACCGACATGATCGTCGATGAAACTGATCAGGCCAAAATAACCGGCAATGGCGATCTGGCGCTGGTGGTCATCTTCAAAAAACTGGTCGATGATGTAACAGTTCTCAAAGGCATCCCACCAGTCGCGCAATTTACCGGTGCGTTGCGGTTTGGGTTTGGGTAACGGCATGTCCTGTGGCGCATATAACTGATAAAATTCAGGCGGTGCAACCAGCGGATAATGGGGACCGATAAAGGAGATAAAAACGACCCAGGGCTTGTCGCCGGGGTTTTCGGCGGCGGCGCGCAACCACTTGCAGGCGCGGGCCGAAATATCGTTGTCATAATGAATAAATTCCGTGTCGCCCGGGCCGATTTGTGCGGCAAAGTGTTTGGATTGATGGCGGGTCGGGGGATCGTTACGAATGAGCCCGTGCAGATCGCCACCGTTGTGAACGTGCATGGGGATAATTTGCTGATCGAAACCGGTCGGATCTTCGGCGCTCATGTAATGCAGTTTACCGATCGATACACTGCCGTGGCCGGAGTCCTGCAACCGGTGTCCCCAACTTTTTACCCGTCCATCATAGGCGATGATGTTGTCCCAATATCCGGTTTCATGGCTATACAATCCGGTTGCGAAGCTGGCCCGGGACGGCATACAAATCGGGTTATTGGTGTGGGCATTGGCAAACCGGGTGCCGTTCGCGGCTAAGCGATCAAGGTTTGGTGTTTTGACGATCGGATGACCCGAACAACCGAGAAACGGCGATCCATGTTCATCGTCCATAATAATGACCAGATTTTTAGGGTCCATTTGTTTTTATCCTCTGTAATGCACCGTCAATGAATTCGTCGGTCCGTTTCATTGATGCTGCTGAACGCGTTCGTGTTCTTCATCGGCAAGGCTGGCCAACAGGCGTTTTTGATATTCAACAAAACGCGCGTCGGTAACCGACCTTGGATGTTCCATGTCGATGGTAACGATTTCCTTTATTTTTGACGGACGCGACGAAAACATGCAGACACGATCGGAAATCATCACCGCTTCTTCGACGCTGTGGGTAACAAACATGGTCGTCTTGTGGGTTTTCTGGTGGATATCGATTAAATCGACCAGCATGCGGTTTCGGGTTTGCGCATCCAACGCACCAAACGGCTCGTCCATCAACAAAACGTCCGGGTCATAGGCCATGGCCCGGGCGATCGATACCCGTTGCTGCATGCCGCCGGAAAGTTTCGACGGAAAAACATCTTCAAATCCTTCGAGGCCGATCAACTTGACAAGTTCGGCGACCTTTGCCTCGCGCTGTTGTTTGGGTGTGTTGTTAATCCTGAGGCCATATTCGATATTGCGGGCGACCGTTTGCCAGGGAAACAGAACGTACTCCTGAAAAACAATACCGCGGTTGGGGCCGGGGCCGGTGATCTGTTCGCCGTCCAACGTCAGGCTGCCAGAGGTGATTTTTTCAAAGCCGCCGACCATATAAAGAAACGTCGATTTGCCACAGCCCGAGGGGCCTAGCAAAGAAACAAATTCGCCGTCTGCCACATCGAGCGACAATCCGTTGATTGCCTCGACGGCTCCGGCGGTTCCTGGATTATAGGTTTTGCAGATGTTTTGCGCAGATATTTTGGTTGGCTTGGCAGGTTCCATTACAAGAGTTCCTATATGTCCTTGGCCGTTGACGTGCCCCAACGGACGACAGTGATTTTTTCGACGTATTTAAATAATACCGATTCCAAAAACAATCCGATCAATCCGACCACAACAATGCCGGCAAACATCGCTTCGGTATCGAAGAACGTGCGCGCATCGAATATCATGAAGCCAATGCCATAGGCGGTTGAGGCAAAAATTTCGGCGGCGATAACTGCGCGCCAGGCCCGGCCGAGCGCCAGTTTGTGTCCGGCCAGAAGATACGGCATGGTCCCGGGAATAACGACGGTCCATAAAATTTGCCATCTCGACGCGCCGGCGGTTTGTGCCGCCCAGATCATTTTGATGGGAATGCTCTGGACGCCGGCCGCTGCGGTATAGATGATTGGAAAACTGCTGCCCATGACGACGATGATAAGAACCGTCTTCATTCCCAGCCCGAACCACAGAATGATGACCGGCACGGTGGCGATGTTTGGGATCACCATAAACATCGTAATGATCGGCCGCAGCCACTGGTAAACGGTGGCATTAATCCCCATGACAAGGCCGATTGAAGACGAAACCAGGGCGGCCAGAAAAAAACCGCATAATAGGGCAAACAGGGTAGAGCCAATATGGCGCAGCATCAGGTAACTGGGACCGGTCCCGTCGCCGGGGCCGGTCATTTCGACAAGACGTTCGAGAATAGCCGAGATTGGCGGAAACAGGACTCTGTCGACGACCTCGACATAGGCAATAAACTCCCAGAACAATCCAAACAAAAAAATCGAGCTGAAGGTAATCAGATAGGGTTTGTAGGTTTTTTTATCCATGGCGCTCATGCTCGTCAGTGCGGGTTGACAACTCGGCTCAAAATTTAGCCAGCGAACAAACGCCGACCTACCTTGGCATTGGAATTCAGGGCAGCCCATGCTTAGTCCGGGAGGGCCTGAGCCCGCCCCGGAACAACAATTTAAGTTTGATTATTTGCGGATTTTCAAGGCCGCGTCATAATAACGCGCGTCCATAAACGTCGTGAAGTCGGGTTTGTCGCCTTTGTATTTTCCGCGCGCCTTAAACGCGTCGAAAACCTGATCATAGACGGCGACCAATTTGCCGTCGAGCATGCCATGTTCGTATATAAAATCGTTCATGCCCATTGCCAAAACTTCAACCGGCAGGTCCCGACCGGCTTTTTTTAGTCCCGCCGACAGGAGCTCAGCGCCTTTTTGCGGGTCGTTCAAAATCAATTCCTGCGCATCGATCGTTGCAGCAAGGAACCGGGTCATAACGTCGGCGTTTTTGGTAGCAAATTCTTTCCTTGCGGCCCAGGTAGCGGCGCCCAGGTTGGCCCCCTTAAAATCCATCAGGATCCGGGCGATCCCCTTGTGGACGGCGATCGACGTAGTCGGCGCAAACCAAATACCAGCGTCAACTGATTTTGATTCCAAGGCGGCGATGATTGAAGCCGGGGAGGTATTGAGGATTTGGAAATCTGAAACTTTGCAACCGTTTTTCGCACACCAGTCGCCCAAAGCCCGATAGGACCCGGAACCGATCTTGTTGGCGATTTTTTTACCCTTGAGATCTTCGATGGATTTTATCGGGCTGTCTTTACGCACCAGAATTTTTGCGTAACCGCCGTCCGTCGTCCATGAGCTGCCAACTAAGGCAATTTTTTTTGTCCTTAATATGGCAGAGACCAAAGGTGCGCCGCCGACGATACCGACGTCAATACCGCCACCGATTAAAGCTTCAGCCATTTCAATACCGGTTTTTATGCGCACGACTTCAATGTCGAGATCATATTTTTTGGCGACGCCGCTTTCCAACAGGATCACGTCCAAATTGGTGTTGCGTGAACCCATGATCACTTTGTCGGCGGCGTGCGCGACGCTGCTGGCCAAAATCGTGCCGATGAACAGGGCCCAAATGGTACGAATACATAGTTTTTCTAAAGGCTTAAACATAGATATCTCCCTTGGTTGCTTACTCTTGAATTTCTCGTTTTCAATTAGTCGGTTTCTTCCAGTGTCCACAGGCTGGCGCGTAAAACATGCTCCTTCATCAGCCGTTTGGCGGCGTCAGCATCCTGAAAACAAATGGCATTGATAATTTGCTGGTGCTCATTTTGTGAGGCTTCGATCCGTTCATTGCGGGCGAATTGGGCTTTCTGATAAGGCGCCGTTTGCACCCGGACGGCACTGACCGCTTCGGCCAGCGACGGATTGCGCGCCAGTTCGGATATCTTGTCATGAAAATGGCGATTTACCGTGGCAAACCACTCAGGGTCGTTGTGCAAACAGGCGTCGGCTCCGTCATTGTGGATTTTTTCCAACTCGCTGCGTTCGATCAAAGTGGCACGGGTTGCAGCCCAGGCGGCCGCTATGCCTTCCAGTTCCGCCGCCGCCTCGAAGGCATAACCGATGCGTTCCTTATTAAGCGGTACAATAATTGCCCCACGACGCGGGCGAACCTCGACCAAACCTGCCGCATCGAGTTGGCGCAGCGCTTCGCGAACCGGTGTCCGCGAAACCCCGAACCGTTCGGCCAGTTCTTTTTCATCAAGTTTGCTTTTTGACGGAAATTCTCCGTTGAGGATTTGGTCAGCCAGCCGCCGTCGGATGGCGTTGGCCAAGGTGTCCCCGGAATCGACCGATATCATCGGTTCGGGTAAAGTATTTGTATTTTTTATCGCTATATTTTCACTATTTTGCATACAAAATTTCCTAATTATCGAATTTTTATATACAATATTGATTAAAATTGCAATAAGGTAATTATTATTGTGTTCTATAGAAAAGTGGATCGAACGATGAGAACGATATATTTGCTGTTTGATTCGCTCAACCGGTTGGCCCTCGAAAGTTATGGCGGATCGCTGTTAACGCCGAATTTTTCAAAATTTGCCGAAAAAGCCGTGTCCTTTGATACTCACTATGTCGGCAGCCTGCCCTGTATGCCGGCACGGCGCGACATGCACACGGGCAGGCTCAATTTTTTGCACCGCAGCTGGGGACCCCTGGAGCCGTTCGATGTCTCCTACCCGGAAATCCTGAAAGCCGACGGGACCTATACCCATCTGATCACAGATCATTATCATTATTGGGAAGACGGCGGGCTGACCTACCACAACCGCTATTCGTCCTGGGAATTTTTGCGCGGTCAGGAATGGGATCCCTGGCGGGCGATTGTCGAGCCGCCCATTGGCAAATTTAAGAAAAAATATCACGCCCTGCAGATCGACAAACCAAGCGCCCACTCCGGACGGTTGCAAGGCATGATCAATCAGGAGTTTGTGAAATCAGAAAAAGATTTTTCCATGGTCGGATGTTTTGATCGAACTTTCGCATTTTTGGAGCAAAACCGGCATTCCGACAACTGGCTGGTCCATCTGGAATGTTTCGATCCGCATGAGCCGTTTTTTGCCCCGGAGCGGTTTCGGGCGCTTTATCCGACGCCATATGAAGGACCGATACTGAACTGGCCGCGATACCAACGGGTTCAGGAAAATGCCGACGAGGTCGCGGAAATCCGGGCGAATTATGCCGCTCTGGTCAGTATGGCAGATGCCTATTTTGGAAAACTTCTGGACTATTTTGACGACCACGATATGTGGAAGGATACGGCGTTGATAGTCACGACCGACCACGGATTTATGCTCGCGGAACATGAATGGTGGGCAAAAAGCCGGATGCCGTTTTTTAGCGAAATCAGCCATATTCCCCTGTTGGTTTATCACCCCGAGTTTGCCAGCCACGGCGGCCAAAGGCGCCAGGCTTTGACCCAGGCCGTCGATATCATGCCGACCCTGCTGGAGATTCACGGCAGTGCTATCCCCGACAGCGTCGAAGGATTTTCATTGCTGCCCCTGCTCGAAGCCGAGCAAAAGCTCCGCCCGGCCGCCGTATATGGGCGGTTTGGTGCGGCGACAAATGTAACGGATGGCCGCTACACCTATTTCAGATATCCTGAAGATATGGATAACCAGGAACTGTGGGAGTACACGCTCATGCCTACCCACCAACGCGCGATGTTTGCAAAAGAAGAATTTGCCGGTGCCAGTGTCGAAAAATCCTTTGCGTTTCTGAGAGGGTTTCCGGTGCTCAAGTTACCGGCAGGCAAAGCGCCGGTTAAAGGCCAGGGGGCGCAAATCGGCGACGCCAATACGGTGCTGTATGATTTGCAAACGGACCCCAAACAAATGAACCCCATCGACAATCCGCACGTCGAAGCGCGGTTGATCGACGAAATGGTCCGGATAATGGCCAGAAACGAAGCGCCGCCTGAAGCCTATCGGAGGCTGGCGCTTGAAGTTCCTGAGCGATAAGGATCCGACCGTAAACCCGCCTGTAAATCCATTCCCCCTTGCAAGGAAGCTCCGCCCATGGCTGATAAATCGCCCAATGTTCTTTTGATTATCGTTGATCAATGGTCGGGTGCCCGCCTCGGTGTCGCCGGCCATCCGATCGTCGAAACACCGACCATTGATCAACTTGCCCGCAATGGTATTTATTTTCCGCATGCCTATTCGGAAAGCCCAATCTGTATCCCGGCGCGGCGTACCCTGATGACCGGCACCACGCCGCGCACCCACGGTGATCGGGTCTTTGACAAATCGGCTCCCATGCCGCAGATCCCGACCCTTGCTGGCGCGTTCAGGTCGGCCGACTACCAAAGCTTTTGTGTCGGCAAATTACATGTGTATCCAGAGCGTGACCGAATTGGTTTTGACGACGTGTATTTGGCGGAAGAAGGCCGTCCGCATCTGGCGATCGACGATCACGATCTTTATCTGGCGGACCGGGGGTATGCCGGCAAACAATTCCTTCATGGCATGAGTAACAACAACTACATGCAGCGGCCCTGGCATTTGCCGGAAGACTGCCATGTAACCAACTGGATCACCTCGGCACTGTGCCGGACGATCAAGCGCCGCGATCCGACCCGCCCGTCCTTCTGGACGGCCTCCTATACCCATCCGCACCCGCCGCTGGTCCCGCTGGCCGATTATCTGGCGCGGTACCGTCAGACAGCGGTGGATGAGCCGCTGACCGCCGACTGGGCGGAAGATCTGGACAGCCTGCCGCACGCTTTAAAAGCGGTTCACACCTATTGGCCGGCGATGAAGGCGGGGGCCTTAGCCGATGCAAAACGGGCCCATTACGCGCTCAGCACCCACATTGATCACCAGTTGCGGGTGGTCTTCGGGACACTGCGGGAAGAAGGGGAACTGGACAATACAATCATCCTGATATGTGCTGACCATGGTGATATGCTGGGCGACTTCGGATTGTTTGGAAAACGGGTGTTTTACGAAAGTTCGGCGCGCATACCGTTGGTATTGATGGGCCTTGCCGGCGACGTGCGAACTCCGGCGGGCTCCACCGACAGCCGGCTTGTCGGCCTGCAAGACGTGATGCCTACACTTCTTGATCTGGCGGGAATTGATATCCCTTCGTCCTGTGACGGATTATCACTGGTCGGCGATATCAAACGCAACGACCTGTACGGCGAGGTCATGGAAAACAACAGCGCATCGCGCATGTTGCATGATGGACGACACAAACTGATCTGGTATCCGGCAGGCAACCATTTGCAGCTTTTTGATTTAAAAAAGGATCCGGACGAACGGCTCAATGTCGCGGGTGAGCCATCTTATCGGGACATCGCCCAGGACCTCGAATCCCGGTTGGCGACGCACTGTTATGGCAAGGACATTGCCGATGGCTGGGTCAGAGATGGAAAACTGGTCGGTTATGACCCGGGGCCCTATGTTCCTAAAGCGGATCGGTCTTTTTCGGCGCAGCGTGGCCTGCATTACCCGCAGCCGCCGGCAGGCGACAGCAATCCGACCGCAGGGTTTCCTGACTAACCGAGAATCCTTTATCCCCTCGCCTCACGCACCCAGTCAGGCAATGATCCCGCAACGGCGTAACGAGCTAATATCGGGCCCGACACCGACTGAAATCCGGACACGAGACAATTTTTGTCGGGTTGACCAAACGCACTGATCTTGCCGAGATGAACAGGAAAATTTTCCGCAGTCGAATTCGCTCAAGACGGTGCCCACTGCCAATTCTTTCTTGATAATAAACCGCTATTGACCGCCAGGACAGGTAGAAAATCAGCTATGAATTATATCGGAACCGCCTTATTATCAGACGAAAGAGAGGCACCCGTTTCGGGCCAGGCCCGGTCGCACCTTGGGCCTGTCGTAACCTATGAATTTGGACTGTCTTCGTAACCTATGGAATTGGACTGTAATGAGGGTATCAATACAATTTGGCATGCTGGTAGCGCTCGGCGTCGTCGCCATTGGCGGCTTTTATGGCTGGGAAACCTACGGCACTGCAGGGCAGGACGCAACGGCTGGGCCGTCACGTAAAGGCGGACGGGCTGTTAACGTCGAAACCGTACCAGCGGATTATCGTGATCTCAATGTGGTGGTTGAAGCGGTTGGCTCAACACTGGCACTGCGCAGTGTAGAGATTACCCCCCTGGCGTCCGGCCGGGTAACCAAAGTCGGCTTCACCTCCGGTGATCAGGTCAAAGCGGGCGCTGAATTACTGCGCCTCGACGATGTCATCCAGCAGGCAGATGTGATTGAAGCGAACGCCAGGTTGCGGGAAGCGACCAATATGCTCAAACGTTCAGAGACCCTGAAGAAACAAAATGCCACGTCAACGGCGACGGTCGAAAGTCTGGTTGCCAAAGTGGCGATTGCCCAGGCCGACCAGGACCGGGCCGCCAAACGCTTACGTGACCGTGTGGTCACTGCGCCTTTTTCCGGAGTCGTCGGCTTTTCAAGTGTCGAGCCGGGTGCCCGTGTCGACGTCGGAAATGTCGTCACTGTGCTGGATGATCTGTTGTCGGTCAAAGTTGAATTTTCTCTGCCTGAAGGACTGTTCGGAACCGTTGGACTTGGCAAGAAGGTCATTGCCGTTGCCGCACCGTTTCCGGGTCGGGTGTTTAACGGAACGATTGACACCATCGACAGCCGCATTGATCCGGTGTCGCGTTCTTTTAAGGCGCGCGCTATTATCACCAATGAAGACCGGGCACTGGCTGCCGGTATGTTTGTCCATTTGTCGGTTGTCCTGGATGCAAAAAAAGCACTGGCCGTACCCGAAGAATCAATTATCGCAGATGGCAATCGTCCCTATGTTTTCGTTGTCGAAACCGCAGGAGATCAGCAGCGCGTCAGTCAGCGGCATATTTCCATCGGACGTCGCTCCTTTGGCTACGCGGAAATTACCGAAGGCCTTGTCGATGGCGAGGCCGTGGTGGTTCGTGGCGTTCAAAAAATTAGAGACGGGGCGGTTGTCGCCGTAAAGGGGCAACCGTCTCCGGGAAAAACAAAAGATAAAGCTGCGCCGTCAAAAAAGCGGGACGACGCGACCGGCTCATCCGTCCGCTGAAGTCTGTTTTCGAGAGGTAATATTAGTGACACTTTCTGATTTATCGATCCGACGCCCGGTTTTGGCGATTGTTATCAGTCTTTTAATTGTTACGGCCGGGGCCGCGTCCCTGCTCTCTATTCCGGTGCGCGAACTGCCGGATGTGGATTCAGCCGTCGTCACAGTAACCACCACATATACCGGCGCATCGCCGCAAATTATCGATACCGATATCACAGAGATCGTCGAAAGTTCTGTGGCGGGTGTGGCCGGGGTCAAATCCATTTCTTCGCAAAGCCGACGTGGAAACAGCCGCACGGTGATCGAATTCGAAATCGGGCGAAATATTGATGAGGCGGCTAATGATGTGCGTGATGCCGTTGGTCGTGCGCGCGGAAATCTGCCCGAGGGAACAGCGGAACCGGTTATCGTCAAAAATGACAGTGATTCGGATCCGGTAATGCGGCTGGCGGTATTGTCAGACCGGCACACACCGGAGCAAATCACTGACTATGTCGAGCGCTTCGTCATGGATCGTTTATCGACACTGGATGGTGTCGCCAGTGTCGATATTCGCGGAGAACGGCGTTATGCGATCCGCATCTGGATTGATCGACGCGCATTGGCCGCCCGCAACCTGACCGTTGGCGACATCGAAGCGGCAATTCGACGCAACAACGTCGAGTTGCCGGCCGGCGAGATCACATCCAGCCAGCGCTTGCTTGAAATTCGCCTGGACGGGCGCTTATCGACAGTTGAGGGGTTTAAATCCATTGTCCTCAGTACGGTCGATGGGTATCCGATCCGGCTTGGCGATGTGGCGCAGGTTGCAAGTGGCGTCGAGGACGAAGATACGATCATTCGGGCGAACGGCAATCCTGCCGTCGGTTTGCAGGTTGTTCGGCAAAGTCAATCGAATACCATGGCCCTATCGAAAGCCGTGCGGGATGAAATCGACGCCCTGCAACCGACCTTGCCGAAGGGTATGAAGATCATTGTCGGTTCCGACGATGCCCTGTTCATTGCGGCATCTATTCGCGAAGTTCTGGTTGCCCTCGGAATTTCCCTGGCCCTGGTTGTTTTGGTTATTCTTTTATTCCTGCGATCGGTTCGTGCAACGCTGATTCCAGCGGTGACAATTCCGGTTGCACTGATCGGCTGTATGGCGCTGATCGCAACCTTTGGATTTTCGATTAATGTTCTGACCCTGTTGGCTCTGTTGCTTGCCATCGGGCTGGTCGTCGATGATGCCATTGTCGTGCTTGAGAATATCAAACGGCGCATTGACAGCGGCGAATCACCGCTGGTCGCTGCCGTGCGCGGCACCAAACAAGTGACCTTTGCCGTTCTCGCAACCTCGATCACTCTTATTGCTGTGTTTATCCCGATTTCCTTTCTCGGCGGGCAAGTCGGGCGTTTGTTCAGTGAGTTCGGTCTGGTGATGGCGGCTGCCGTCATCATATCGACCTTTGTCGCCCTCAGTCTCTGTCCGATGATTGCCTCTCGAATTTTGAAACCATCTGCCAATCGTCAGAACTCGTCGGCAGGTCTGAAGGACGACGATGCCGCCATTGCAGATTCAAAAATTGGCCGACTTTACCGGTATTTGCTGAACAGTGCTATTGATGCGCCGCTAATTATCGTCGCCGTTTCTGTTGTTTTTGTATTAGGTGGGGTCAGCCTTTATGAGAAACTGCCGCGTGAACTGGCCCCGCCCGAGGACCGAGGGGTTGCCTTTGTGCCGTTAACCGCCCCGCAAGGCTCAAACATCGATTATACCGATACACAGGCAAAAGTCATTGAAGCGGCCCTCAAACCACAACTTGATAACGGTAATATTGAAACTCTTTATTCCCTGGTGGGCTGGGGAAACCGTCCCTATCGTGCGTTTGTTGTCTTGCGTCTGGCACCCTGGGACAAACGAGAGGCCACTCAGGGCGAAATTGTCCGCAAGTTGCAGCCGGTTGTACGTGGCCTGCCGGGGGCGCGTGCGGCGGTCTCTAGCCCTGCCGGCCTCGGGTTGCGCGGCAGCTCATCACCGCTGCGGATTGTCGTTGGCGGGGCGGATTTTGAGCAGGTCAAAGAAGCTGCCAAGGCGCTGCTCGAACATGCAGAAGCCAATACAAATTTGATCAACCCGGACATCGATTTTGAAGAAAATCAACCGCAACTCGATCTGGCACTGGACCGCAGGCGGGCCGATGATCTCGGCATCAGCACCCAGGAAATTGCCTCGACGCTGCAGATCCTGTTCGCATCGCGTGAATTAACAAGTTATATCGACCGGGGACGTGAGTATCCGGTAATTGTCCAGGCGCGCCTCGAAGACCGACGAACGCCAAGCGACCTTGCCAATATTTTTATCCGGTCCGGCAAAAGTGTTGCCGGCGACAAAGTGCTTATCCCGCTGAGCGCTCTGGTGAGCTCGTCGGAAACGGCGGCGGCATCGGAACTCCGGCGCTACAACCGGTTGCCGTCCATTACAATTTCGGCCGGGTTGGTACCCGATTATGCCCTCGGCGACGCCATCGCCTATATGGAGGCGGGAGCATCGGCCAGTTTGCCCGAAGGGACAAAACTCGGCTATAGCGGACTTACGGCGACGTTCAAGGACACCTCAGGCGATATTATTGTCACCTTCGCGATATCCCTGCTGATTGTCTTCCTCGTCCTCGCCGCACAGTTTGAGAGTTTCATTCATCCGCTGGTGATTATGCTATCGGTACCGCTGGCGGTAGCCGGAGCGGTTTATTCGTTGACCATTGCCGGCTTGACGCTAAACGTTTACAGCCAAATCGGGATCATTTTGCTGATCGGTCTGATGGCGAAGAATGGCATTCTGATCGTCGAGTTCGCCAACCAGCTGCGTGATCAGGGGAAATCGGTTCGCGATGCCGTCATCGAAGCCTCAGTTCTTCGCTTCCGGCCCATCGTCATGACCGTGATTTCAACGGTCTTCGGCGCGGTACCGCTTGTCATTGCGAGCGGTGCCGGAGCGGAGAGCCGGATTGCCATCGGCTGGGTCATCGTCGGCGGCCTTGGATTGGCGCTGATCCTCACGCTGTTTCTCACACCGGTTCTTTATAATCTGCTGGCGGGTTTTTCAAAACCAAGGTCGGCGGTTGAAAAGGCCCTTGAACTGGAGTTATTGGAGACCCAATCGGGCATCGGTAACCGGGAAATCCTTTGAGCACAGTAAATCTGTTTAGAACCGCTCCTGGATATAAAACCGTTTGGCTATGGTATAAAATCACTTGAAATTATTCATTTTGCGGTCGGAATAGGTGCACGTATCCGATATGGTTTGGTCAGGTCGAATATCTCCTTCCTGTTGCATTATCGACTTTTTTATCAAAAAATAGACATGTGGTGGATGCGGTTTATACCAACGAGTAGTGATAATGACTCATAGAGACGGCAGGGCAAGGTTTTCGACAAGGAGCGTACGGCGCGGCGATACTGGTATCGCAAGCCGTGCGCGACACTGCTCGAAAGCCTCGCCCTGCCGCCATATTGGTCGTCCAAGCACGCCGCCGGAGGGCGTCAAAAACCCTTGACGATACCCCGCATCGCCTGCGTGTTTCTTCCTGCCCAGCAGAGTGCTTGGACGATCTCTATGGGTTATTATCACTACTCCTTGGTATTAGCCTTTGAAACGCCAGTTCATAAAATCGGTACGATATTGTGCTGACCCCGTGAACCTATCGCAGCTTTTTTCAGGAAGTAGTGCCATCTCGTCTGAACGGGGCGTTCTGTTGGTTGGAGTTATTTCAATTTAGGGTCAGGACCCATTAATTTCATCCATTCTGCGGAGGTGATTTATCTTATCGGTTAGGCGGAAAGGCGCAGGAAACCTCATGGTTTTCAAGTTTTTTCAACGAAGCCAGAGAGATAAAGCACCCCGCCCCAAGGGGTTTGTCCGTAAGCTCACGCCTTCTGCGAAAACAAGGCTCGAATAGGTCTGGCATGTCCTTGCGCTTGTTTTCTTGTATTCGTAAGCTTACGGACAAACAGAATTGCATGAAATTAAGGGGTCCTGACCGTAATTACTTTCGGGAATAAAGCAGAATCACCCGGATATCTTAATACCCAGAACAAACTTTTATTTTTCCTGTAATCGATGACATTTCGAATTAAATTGGACCTTACGGATTTGCCGAAATCAGAAATCGCGTCATTGATTAGCAAAATTTCTTTTTCCGCCAACAGTCCGCGGGCAAGAGCCAGTTTTTGCTTTTGCCCGTGCGATAACAACGCGCCATTGTTGCCAATCCGAAATTTCAGGCCAACCGATTTCAAGTCCTCCGTGAGGCCGCATTTAACCACCACTTTTTTAAGAAGTCCGTCAAGAGCCCGCTCCGCTTGGACGTTCTTTTGTATGATTTTGCCAAACAGGATATTCTCTCGAATAGACAGCGACGGATGATATTTTTCCCAATCATATAGGGTGAAACCGGCTTTGGTCGACCTGGACAACTCGGAGACAAAAATATCGCGTGCCGCCAATATACGTTGCTTGACTGAGGCGCTGATGGTTACGCCTTCCTGTTGCCCGGATATAATATTGAGCGATAACGCCAAAAGAAATTTCCGGTGGCGTCGCGCCAGCGATTTAATGTTCTCTCGCGGGCAACTGGCGACAATGGATCGACTTCGTGGAAGATCGTCAAGGGCGACGTTGAGGTTTGCAATTAAGTCATTTTTTCGATCGACTTGATCATCCAATTGCACCGCTATTAGCGCGGCATCGTAACCGATATCGGTTAGCGGTTGTTCGAGCCCCGTACGCTCGATCGCTCTACGAAACTGTCGGTTTTCCAGGAGTTTCCGGTCATCAAAAACGGCCCCCTGGATGCGTCCAAAGGCTATATTTTCCCCTATGGTCGCATGAGTGTTGTAAGATTTAAGGTGCAGGGGCTCAACCAGAGGATTCCCAGAAAACTCGGCATAACGTTCCCACGCTTTAAACCTGGCTTTAAGAATGCGTTTTTCAATGCCAGGGTCATAACCGGGCGGGACAACCATCCTTAATCCCAACTCACCAAGGTCTCCGTCCAGACAAACTGCTCGAACGGAGCCGAATACGGCCCCTTGCACCGTTGCGCTCCGCTCCTCATTCATTCCAAATGTCAAATTTTCAAGCACGCTGCCATTGATAAACGCAGGCTCGTTGCCAACATAGGAAATCAAGGCCGCCTTCTCAGAGGATCCCATTTTCGAGAGCGCCACGCCTTTCAGCAGAACAACCCCTTCGTCCGGCTCGACAAGACCCGCAACCACTTGGGAGAGGAGGCCTTTGCCGCTGCCATTTGGGCCAATGACAGCAATATGGTCGCCTTGGTTCATTTGCAGGGAAAGGTTTTTTAACAGCTGCCGCCCGTCCTCACCAACAGATAGGTTTTCTGCAACAACAAAGGGATCCGCCGCAGACCAGGGTGTCAGTGCATTTGTCCGGTGATTAGAAGGAGCAGGTTTTGACGACGTGAAGCGAACGACAATTTGCTCATATTTTATTCTGGCGTCTTGCTGCAGCTGATAAAAATCGATCAACTCCCGCCATGGCGGAGACATATCCTTATAGGCCGCGAGAATGGAAACAAGTCCACCAAGGCTGAATTCACCCCGCAGCACAAGCGTTCCACCAATTGCAAACAGAAATAATGGCGTCAATTGCGCAATAAAATTATTGAGAAATTTAATAAAAAACTTTTTAAGATAAATCTCCCGGCGAATGTTTAGAATCCGATCGAGTTTTTTCCCAAATCGATTGCATTCGATATCAAAAGCGTCGGACAACTGGATTTCCTGAACCATATTCACCGCCTCGGTCACACCTTCAGAAAGATTACGAACCTCATGAATGCGTTGCCGACCGAGCTCATTTACCTTTTTTTGCAGGCGCGGGACGATGGCAATTTGAATGGGATATAACGCGATCACCGCAAACCCCATCATTGGATCCTGGATAAAAATGAAGCTGATCGCCGTCGCCAATAATCCGCCCTGGTAGAGCGGCTGGGACAGGGCGTCGCCGATAAATCCCCCCAAAGGTTCCACTTCCGCAGAAATAATGGAAACCAGTTCACTGTGTGAAAGACTCTTAAAATGCGCCCGTGGAAACCGCAGGATCTTTGAAAACAATTCGCCACGCAACCGGTGGAGGGTCTTCTCGCCCAACAGTCCTTTATAGACATTAAGGACATATTTCAGAACGCCGTTGATACTGACAAAGCCGAGAAATAGCCCGCACAGCACAATAAGGAGCTGCATCTGGGAGAACATCCCATAGGAAATGCCAAGAAAACTTAGTGGCGCCGGAAATACCTCTGGTGCGGCCGAGATCACTTTATTGATGATTTGTTTTGGAAGATCGAGGGTGACGTAATAAATAGGTAACGTCCCAAGAATCAACGCGAATATCACAAATTGTTGCGGCAGGGTGTTCTTAATTATGTAATGAAATATTCCGCGTTCCATGACGTCCCTTAAATCAGATACCTAAAAACATATCTTATACATGGGAGATAATTTGTCCCGCCCCTAACTTATCCTCATTTTTACCCGGTCTTGGGGAACAGAAATAGAGCCAGTTCAGGATATGGTCCTGCTCGGGCCCGGTTGCAAATTCAACGGGCATGGGCCAATCCTGCCAAACAGCCGTGCATCCGTCGTCGACACGGATTCTGATCTGATTGTCGTAGAGCCTCCGGCAGGCGGATAATGATCTCCGTACGGCCCCGGAACCGGCGGAGCACCGGGTCCACAAAGCCTCGGAAGGATCGACAAAGCCGCCGATCGGGGCACCCGACTGAATGCCCGGTTTTTTAGGGCGGATGAACAAACCCGTCTAACTGCAGTTCGTTAACAACGTCAACGGAGGTTAATACCCGACCGAACAACCGTTGAAAATTTTTGATGGTTGCGTTGTGCAGGTCCTGGTGTGTTGTCGCGCAGGCGTCTTCGACGAGGGTTACCGCATAACCACGGTCGGCGGCTTCACGGGCGGTGGTTTCGACACACATATTGGTGGAGACGCCGGTCATGTAAAGTTGATCCCTGCCGAGCGAGCGTAACAGATGATCCATACCCGTTGATGCGAAGGCACCAATCGAGGTTTTGTTAAGGATGGTTTCGCCGTTCTCGGGTTTCAGTTCGTCGATAATTTCGTGGTCCCGACTGCCGCTGAAATTGTTCAGGGATTGGAAGAGTTTTTTCATGTGCGGTGGCGCATCCGAACAATCTGCCCGGGCAGATCCGACGGTTAAATAGATGACTTCACCCGTGCCCCTGCGGAACCCGGCCAACAACCGTCGGATATTTGGAATGACCTGTTTTTCAATCCGCTCGAACCGATAAGCGGCGACGTTCGATCCCTCTTCTCGCATGCGCCGCGCCAACGCACCGCTTGGATGACCGGTCGCATATTGCATATCGACAATGACCAGAACCGCGCGCCTGAAATCAACAGTCCGCTCGGCCATAAAGGCCTTAATATAATCGCTTTGATCAATCTGGCTGTTTACCATGATTAGGTTTCCTTTAAAGGGTTTCCAGTCGGACAGGAAAAAGTGTTTTGAATTCTGCGGCATCGTCGAGCTGCATGACATGATAAATATTAAACCGATAGGCCGTACCCGCATCCAGTTCAGCAGGCGTTAGCGGGAACGCCAAATTTCCACCGGTGGAAATACGCCCGTCAAATCCGTAATGCAACAAATGTTGACGGATGACCGCCAGGACGTTTCGCGCTTCGTCCGCGCTTTCGGCGACGCATTCGCCCAGCAAAAACATTTCGCGCGGGAGTTCGCTAGGTGGTTCTGGCCAATCGACAACGCCGTCCAGGCCATATTGTCTGAAATGGACCTGATAGGGCGTTTGCGGCTTTGGTGGTATAAGCCTACGGGCAATATCTTCGACCTCGATCAATAGGGCATCGATCCGTTTAATGAAACGGGCATCTGCCGCAGACGCCAACAAAACCACACGTTCACCCAGTCGTTCCGCCCCTTCAATTTTGACACTTTTACGTTGCGCTTCAACCCAACGGGCCCCTTGCACATAAACCCGGCGGTCATCAACGGCCCCATAGTGAGCGGCGTCCAGATGTAAAACCCCATCCGGCTCGGCGACACAAAAGGGATCGGCCTGTTCATAAAGGCTGTGCGCCGCGACGGATCGGGGCGTTGCCCGGCGGTCCGGGTTCATGCTTTCGAGTGTGAAACCGGTTTCATCAAGAGTCCCGAGCATGGCATCACGCCCGCCCGGGACACAGCACAAGGATGAACACTCGATAATCTTTGCCATATGCAAGGCCGGACCAATGGGAAAACCCAAAAAAATCGGGACCGCAGCAAACGGTGCCGTATCACAGGCCCGACCAGCAATGATCACATCGGCATCAAGGTCAAGGGCCCGCAGAAAAGCCTCCGTACCCATTTGTCCGACAATGTGAGAGGATGCGGATACGGCATCTGAGGTTAACGGCGCGATCGCGCCAATCGGTTTCGTCTCACCGGATTCGACGGCCCGGTTAATCCGTGCGCGGGGCATATCGGCTTCGATCGATGCCAGTTTGAAATGCAGGTTTTGTTGTTTTGCAATACGGCGCACCAGTTCAAGAACCCCATCCAGTTGACCATTGGTGCCCGCCGTCCCGGCGCTGCCGATGAGCAAAGGCACGTCCAATTGCCGGGCCGCCGTCAGCACCATGTCAAGGTCCCGACGACTCATTTCAGGCGTTGATGCCATTTGCCCGCTGCCCAAATAGGCCGGGCCGGGATCAATTGAGCCCATATCGGCGGCGATTACATGGGGTTTGCGTTCAAGGCCACTCAGGAAAGCCGCTTCAGGAATGCCATACCCCAATTGCCCGGACGCGGCCAGCACGCGAAGTTCAGGCTGCGGCGACGCTGCGACGAATTCAGACCGCAGCCTTGCGATGGCGCTCATAGCTCGATATCCAATAGGGGGCCGTGTTGCTGGGCACCGTAGACATCCCGGTCGCCGGGGGTTCCGGCGACAATCAGGCGATCCATGACAATTTTCAGGGCATGGGCCGGCGGATAGGCAATGATGCGGACCTGATCAATTAACAGACCATAGCGTTTTGCGATGTGACCTTCGGTCAAACGCTGTGAATTCCGGGCTTTTTCGAAATCCGCGCCCGTATCGAACAGGATATCTATGGTTATCAGGGTTGGCCCGGCGTTTTTGCTGCGGATGATGCAGGCGCAATCAACCAGTTTCATGGCAACCTGCGCGATGCATTTTATCGCCAAGAATTTTGATCGACGCCAGGTCTTCGAGCCCGATAACGGTGTCGTATATTTCCCCGGCGCAGTCGGGCTGCCAGGCTCGGGCGGTTAATCTGTGGTATTTCGCGGCCAATTCATCTGATGAATAAGGGTCTCGCCAGTCGCCCCGATTGGTTTGCGTATCGGCGGTAAAAACCGTTCCGTCTTTCATGATGATTTTTACCGATGCCGGGCGCAGGTCAGGCAATTTTGCCGACATCTCAGGGTCATCCCGCACTGATACCCGTTGCGCCAGCGATTGGATGGTGTTATTTCGAATCGCGTCCCAGGTAAAGCTGGCGACATCGCTCGAGCCATTGACCAGGGTCGTGGCGATGGCGAACGGGACACTGAATTTTCCGGCCAGGGTATTTTTGGGGTTGCGATCATCAAGCTCGGCGGCAAGAAAATAGGTATCGACGTCTATTTTATCAATTTTTGAAATCAACAGGGTGCCCGCGTTCGAATTGACAATTTTCTCCAAAGCATCGAGCGCCGCATGATTGAACCGGCAGCAGGAATGAAGTTTAAAATAATTACGGGCAATTTCCCAATGGGTGCCGAGGTTTTTGGTCATTGCCGTCGGATCGAACTCGTCTGAAACGACCTTACCAAAGACGTTGCCGATACCATCGTGTTCGCCGGTAAATTCGGACATTACCAGATCATGGGCCAGTACGCCCATTTGATTGCTGACGCCGGTAAACAGATTACGCACCGTGCCCCCTTCCAGCATGGTCCGGCGGCTTGTCGCCAGGCTCAAATTGGAACTGACATTTAATACTTGTTTCATTTGTCCGGCGTCAAACTTGGCCAGTCGGGCGACGCCAACCGCCGCACAAATTGTTCCCCAGGTGCCGTGCGGGTGCATGGACATGCGCAGATTGGTTGCGATGCCGACCCGCGCACCGACTTCGTAACCAACGGCAATTGCGGTAAGCATTTCACGGCCGGAAACGACATTATCCTGGGCCCAGGCCATGGCAGCGGGGAAAGTATGCATCCCCGGGTGACCCTTGCAAAATTGATTGCCTTCGTCCATTTCCAGAAAAGTCCCGGCGGTGCCGTTCAACAGGGCGGCCTTGGCCGGATCGCTTTTCCGGTTGGTGCCAATGACCGTTGCGGGCCCGATACCTGTACCGCCCGCCCATCGCGATGACAGGGTTTGCATTTCCGGTTCGACCGAACCGCCGACAATGGCACCAATGCAATCTGCCATGACAAGTTTTGTCCGTTCAACAACCGAATGCGGTAAATCATCGAATGTGCAGGACGCCGCAAACGCCGCAACGTGGTCCAGATAAAAGCTCATTTGCGCGTCTTTTTCAGCACGGTTAAGGCCTCGCAATCTGTTGGTAATAGGAGGCAATTTTTCCGGTTGTTGTCTGCCAGACTTTGTCGATCTCTGTGATGTCTGATAGCGCCTGTTCCAGATACTTTATCCGTTGGGCCTGACCGATGACCCAGGGATGCAACGACAGGCCAAACAATCGACCTGACGCTTCGCCTTCTTCATGGAGTCCGCGAAATGCTTCGCCAACGATCTCAGGATATCGAGGATTTGGGATTTTTCGTAACCACAAAGCCTGCACATCATCCCATTCCAGGTGATTGGGGATGGAAACCAGATTGGGTTGGGTTGTCATCATGTAGGGTTGATCATCGTTGGGCCAATCAAGCAGGTAATCGTATCCGGCTTCTGCAATCAATTGCGGCGTGCGGGTCGATTCTCCGCAGTCCGGGCTTAACCAGCCACGGGGCCTGACGCCGGTCGCCGATTGAAGGGTTGCCGTGGTTTTTTCAATTGCGGCCCGTTCTTCCTGTTCGCTCCAGTTGCTGGTTATCATTCGGTTCTGATATTCACCGTGGGCGACAAATTCGTAACCCCGGGTCAAACAGGCATCGACCAAATATCGGTAACGATCGATTGCGCCTGCATTTGCCGCCACGCAAACTTTAAGCTTAAAACGCTCAAGCAGTTGCAATACACGGAAAATACCAACCCGATTGCCGTATTCCCGTTGGGTAAAACCAATGTAATCGGGGTTGAAGGACCCGTAGGCACCTTGAAAACGAGGATCTTTGTGGGCACCGGCCGGCGGTTCAAGTTCCCAGTATTCGAGATGCAGCATGACCCAAAAGGCCAGGTTTTCACCCCCCGGCCACCTGAGATCAGGACGTTCAGGCAGCGCCGAATACGGGTATAGGTTGTGATCCATGCCAGGCACCGGTTTGCTCATGCATCGGCCCCCGCGCCCAAGGTAAACGCCATGTGCTCCCGGCCATTTTCCAAATACCAATCGGCGATTTCCTCGCCTGTTGCGGCCCATACACGTTCATGGGATAAAACATAATCTAAGGCGTTATCGAGATGTTTAATCCGGTGGGGCTGCCCCATCATATAGGGATGCAACGCAATGCACATAACCCGTGCACTTGTTTCACCCTCCGCGTACAAGGTATCGAAGCCATCGCGGATCATTTGCGCAAACTCTGCCCCTTCGAACTGCTGTTTGTAGATGATCGAATCGTTGATATCCATTGTGTAGGGGATGGTGATCAATCGACCAGAGCGAACCTTCATGGGCAATGGCTGATCATCGTGGTACCAGTCACAGTAATATTTGATGCCGGCTTCAGCCACCAGGTCGGGAGTTATCAGTGTGTTCGACGCTGCCGGTGAAAACCATCCCGGCAGCATTCGGCCGGTTAACTCGCCATACAGGTCTACGCAGTCTTTAATTGCCTGGCGTTCCTGATCTTCAGTCAATTTCCAGTGATAGCGTGTGTTGTACATCCCGTGGCTCATGATGCTCCAGGAGCGCTCTTCACAGGATTTGAAGATTTCCGGAAAATGCACAAAATTGGCTAAACTGAGGGATACGGTGGCGCGGATTTGGTGTTTATCAAGGACCTCAAATAACCGCCAGACCCCGACCCGGTTGCCGTAATCCTTGCTTGCATAACCAATGATATCCGGGTGCGGTGTCCGCGGCCAGGGATCGCGAACCGCAGACGGCAGGGGCAGATATTCGTAATGTTCAATATTGGGAACAACCCACAGGGCGACCCGTGCACCGTTTGGCAACTCGAGCTTTGGCCGTATGGGGATCGGCGAATAGGGTGCGCGGTCGGCATGGGTGATGGTCATTGTTTCAGACTCACAATTGCGGATTTTATGGTTTATTTTTCGGTCGCCTATTGAATTCGAGACAAATGATATGTCACTATACCAATTGAGATCAAGTGGCGAAGGATTGGCTATGCCAAAGCGTCTGTCAGGGGCTCAAGTCCGAGATTACAAGGAACAGGGATACGTTTCGCCTGTTTCTGTGCTGAGCACCGAAGAGGTTCGCCAACTGCGCGCCGAGCTCGAAGGACATGAGGCTGACGCTGGTCACCCCATTGATTTTCCCGAGAAATCCAAATCCTACCTGCTCTATAACTGGGCCGACACGTTGGCACATCATCCACTGATCCTGGATGCGGTTGAAGATCTTATCGGGCCGGACATTCTGGTTTATCATTCGACCACTTGGATCAAAGAGCCGGCAACACCGAGTTACGTATTGTGGCATCAGGACGGCAAATATTTCGGCCTTGAGCCGCATTTGCACGTAACGGCCTGGGTGGCCTTGTCGGAAGCCAACGTCGAAAGCGGCTGCGTGCATGTCCTGCCCGGAAGCCATAAATGGGGCGATTTTGAACATACCGACGACACCGGCGAATGGAATATGATCAAACGCGGACAGGGAATTCGAAACACATTTGACCAGGAGCCAGGAACACCCGTGCAACTGAAACCCGGCGAAATGTCGTTGCACCACACGGATCTTATTCATTGCTCGAAGGGCAATTCCGGAAAGGACCGACGCATTGGATTTGGCATCAGTTATATTCCCGCATCTGTTATCCAAACGGGCCAACCGAAAGCCACGGCCCTATTGGTTCGCGGCCGCGCCCAAGCCGGTATATTTGGCGAGGAAAAACGTCTCGAGACAGAAATGAGTGATCAGGCCATTGCGGCCCATGCGCATTCCGTTGGATTGTTCAGAGCGCGCCAGGATTCAGGCGCGATGATCGCCGACGCGGCGTCGGCATGAAGGGGGTCGAGGCCTATTCGAATTAGTGAGCTGGCACCAGATCGAGTTGTGCTAGGCTTATTGAGCGGGCTTGCGGAGGTTTCCACAAGCTTATCAAAATCAGTAGAAAAATAGAATAATTATAGGGAGAAAATATCATGACCAAGAAAATACTGAAATCCGGCGTATCACGCCGCACCTTTGTCGCCGGCACAGCCGCCAGCGCCGCCGCCCTGGCCGCAAGTAACTTCGGTTTTCCGCATATTGCAAAAGCCGCTGAAAACGTAAAAATTGGCCTCATTCATCCAGCGACGGGGTTCCTGGCCTATCCGGGCGGGCAGTTGCGTTATGGCGCTCAGTTGGCGATTGGCGACATCAATAAAGCGGGCGGCATCAAATCATTGGCCGGTGCCCAGATCGAAGCCTTATTGGGTGATTCCCAAACCAAGCCACAAATTGGCGCGGCCGAAGTCGAAAAAATGCATGAAGCAGGCGTTCATGCAATTTCAGGCTGTTATCAAAGCGCCGTCGGATTGGCGGCTTCGGCCGCTGCGGCGAAATATAACATACCGTTCTCCATTGATGTTGGTGTATCCGATAAGTTGGTGCAACGCGGCTTAAAAAATGTGTTCCGCATGGCCGACGGCTACGGTCGGATCGCTTCGGCTGCCGCGACCAATCTGGGCGCAATTAATAAGGCGGCGGGTTCTCCTGCGAAAACCGTTGCGATTGTTCATGAAGAATCAGAATTTGGCACAGGCACAGCCAAGCTCATGAACAAATACCTCAGCGAGCAAGGGTTCGAAGTGCTTGAGACGATCAAACACGCCAACCCGACGCGTAACTTTGACAACATCGCTTTGCGCATTAAAGCGATGAAAGCCGATATCGTCATGCCGATTAACTATCCGGGTGAATATGTCCTGCTGGCCCGCACCCTGCGTCAGCAAAAAGTTGACTTTGCGGCCAGTTATTCCGTGCTTGGCGGTGGATTTAATTTCAAGTTCGTCAAAGACCTGCCGCAGATTGCCGAGAATATGATCGATGTGAACCACTGGTACGATCCAAAGTCGAGCGCCGGTCGGGCGCTTCGCAAACGTGTCGAAGCCGATGGCAAATTCTTCACCTTTGAGGTTTATCTGGCCTACCTCTCCATCGCTTTCCTGGCCGATGGTTTCGAGCGCGCTGGCTCAACCGATCCTGCAGCGGTGAACGAAGCTCTGAAAAACAGCACCCTGGATCCCATGTTCATGCCCTATGGCCCGACAAAGATGTATGACGGCCAGAATATCGGCTCCCGCGCTGTCGCAATTCAGGCGCAAAAAGGTGACGTGCAAATCATCTCACCTGCCGAATACGCCTCCGCAAAAGCTGTCTTCCCGCGGTCAAAAGCCTAAAGGGTCGTGCGTTCAAGATGATAAACGGGCGTGGTTCCTGATTGGGACCGCGCCCGTACCTATTCCCTGTGCTCAGGATATGACCGGACCCCGTTTATGCTTGCAATGAATATATCAATGATGCCGGCCGCCGTCCTGAACGGTTTGATGTTTGGTGCGATCTATGCGCTGGTTGCTCTCGGCCTGACGCTTATTTACGGTGTTTTGCATATCATTAATTTTGCCCATGGTGCCATGTTAATGCTGGCGCTCTATGCGACGTTTTATCTTTTTAAGTTCGCTGGCATTGATCCCTATTTGGCGCTGATTATTGTTATTCCAGGCAGTTATATTTTTGGATACGCCCTGTACCGCTGGGGAATTGGCAAGTTATCGCACGGTAAGGACCAAAATATTCTGCTGATTACTTTGGGTTTATCGATCATTTTCGAAAATGCCGCCCAGTTCTTTTTTACCGCCGACCAACAAACCATTAGCCTGTCCTACAGTTATGACTCCTTCGATTTGGGGTTTGTGTATTTGTCTTACCCCAAGGTGATTTCCTTTGTCGCCTCTCTTGTGATCTGCCTGATGCTGTGGTGGCTTATGGCGACGACGGATTTGGGCAAGGCAATCCGGGCTGTTGCCAAGGAACGCCAGGGGGCGCGCCTGGTCGGAATAAATGTCGAGAATATTTATGCCATCACCTATGGCATCGGTATCGCCTGTTTGGGCGCGGCCGGCTGTTTGTTGTTGCCGTCGTTTTATGTCGACCCCTATACGGGAAATATTTTTGTTATCGTCGCCTTCACCATCGTCGTCCTCGGCGGCATGGGGAGCATTGTCGGCGCCTTGGTCGGTGGATTTATTATTGGAATAACCGAATCCCTTGGCGGATTGTTCCTGGGCGAGAGCCTCGGTCAGATCGGTATTTCCCTGATCTTTATCCTGATCCTGGTGTTCCGTCCAACCGGGCTGTTTGGCGCAAAACAATGAGCCTCCTGAAGAGCCGTACAGGGATCCTGGTGATGATCGGTATCATCGTCAGTTTGTTTGTGCCGGTCTTCGTCGCAAACAAATTTTACATCGATATTTTGTCGCTGATTTTATTCTCCGCCTTTTTGGGGCAGTCATGGAATATTCTCGGTGGTTATGCGGGCCAGTTTTCTTTTGGCGGCGTGATCTTTTTTGGCACTGGCGCCTACGCGTCATCGATCCTGTTGACAACGTTTGGCATTGATCCGTGGATCGGCATTTTTGCCGCCATCGCCGCAGGGGCGCTGGCCGGGTTATTCATTGGCTTTATTAGTTTCAGGTATGGTTTGCGCGGCTCCTATTTTGCCTTGATCACGCTGGCTTTTTCCGAAGTCTTTCGCGTTATTGCAAATTCCGTTGAGTTCACCGGCGGCGGCGTCGGCATTTTTATCGAACATGCGCCGGGCATCAAAAATTTACAATTCACCGACCCGGCCGGTTATTATTACATGGCGTTAGTCATGGTGATCATATCTTTGGCCATCGCCTTTTGGTTGGAGCGCTCGCGGTTTGGCGCCTACCTGATCGCGATCCGCGAAAATGAAGATGCCGCAGAGGCTTTGGGCGTCAATGCATTCCGGTGCAAAATTTATGCGATCATGATTACCGGTGCCATGGGGGGTGCCGCAGGAACCTTTTATGCGCAAAAATACCTCTACATAGACCCACCGATTGCCTATTCAATTGGCATGTCAGTTGAAATGTTGCTGGTCACAATCGTTGGCGGAATGGGAACGGTATTTGGTCCCTTGATCGGCTCCTTTGTATTGCATACGGTGAACGAAGTGGCACGCCACTTCATCGACACGCCAGGCCTGAGCCTGATTGTTTATGGCGTAATTCTGGTGGCGATCATTGGGTTTTTGCCAAACGGCCTGATCGGTCTTTTTAAGTCTCAAAAAAAGCAAACCGGGGGCAAATCCGATGCTTGAGGTAAAAGGCCTGTGTAAATCCTTTGGCGGCGTGGCTGCCGTCAACACTGTGGATTTGTCTGTTGATGAGGGACAAATCGTCTCGCTCATCGGGCCAAACGGGGCCGGCAAAACAACAACCTTCGCAATGGTCGCCGGGTTCGTCGCGCCGGACGCCGGGTCAGTGACCTTCGAGAAGCAAAATATAACCGGCTTCAAGCCGCACAGGATTTGTGATCGGGGCGTCGTCCGCACTTTTCAGGTTACCCAGCCGTTCGCCACCTTGAGTACCCTCGAAAACATAATGGTTGGCGCCTATCACCGCACTGCCAATCGCCAGGCGGCCGAAGAACGCGCCCGTGCCGTGGCCGAGCAAGTGGGCATGAAAGCCTTGCTGGATCAAGCCGCCGAAGGTTTGACGGTTGCCGGACGCAAACGCCTGGAACTAGCCCGTGCCCTGGCAACGGGACCAAAATTGCTTTTGCTTGACGAAGTTATGGCCGGTCTTAATCCGACGGAAATAGACGAAATCGTCACAGTCATCAAAGGCATTCGGGATTCTGGTGTGACGATTTTTTTGATTGAGCATGTTATGAAAGCCGTTATGAACCTGTCTGATTTTGCCTATGTTTTAAATGATGGTGTTTTGATTGCCGCGGGCACACCGACCAAAATCGCATCCGACAGCAATGTCATCGAGGCCTATTTAGGCCACGGGGCGGCCGAACGCATGACCGGGGAGGTTGCCGCCGGTGCTTGAAGTGAAATCCCTTGAGGCCGGTTACGGCCTGGTCCAGGTTTTACGCGGTATTGATCTCAACGTAAATTCCGGCGAAATCGTCGCTGTTCTTGGCAGCAATGGTGCAGGAAAATCAACGCTCAACAATACCATTAGCGGATTATACAAACCGTTCGCCGGTTCCATTCAATTTGAAGGCCAGGAAATATCCGGCATGGCTTCGGAACGGATCGTTGAAATGGGTCTGGTCCAGGTCCCCGAGGGCCGACGGGTATTTCCAAACCTGTCCGTCCTGGAAAATCTCGAGATGGGAAGTTATCGCCGGGGCAAGGGCAACCGCGCGAAAAACATTGAACACATCCTGGAAATCTTCCCGCGTCTAAGCGCGCGACTGAAACAGCTGGCCGGTACATTATCGGGTGGCGAGCAGCAGATGGTCGCCATCGGCCGCGGTTTGATGGCCGAACCCCGGTTGCTGATATTGGACGAACCGTCGCTCGGGTTATCGCCGCTGCTTGTCGAGCAGATGTTTACATTGATAAAAAAAATCAACAACGACGGGTTAGCCATCGTCTTGGTTGAACAGAATGTCGTACAGTCCTTGGCCGTCGCCGACCGGGCTTACGTATTGGAAAACGGTGAAATCGCTTTGTCAGGGCCAGCCAGTGAACTGATCGACGATGCACAGCTTAAAAAATCCTATCTGGGCATTTAAAATCTACTTTGCCGTATAGCCGCCGTCTGCACACAATATCTGACCCGTAACATAGGATGCGGCGTTTGATAACAAAAATAAAATGACGTTGGCAATTTCTTCCGGCTCACCAAATCGGCCCATGGGAATACCCTGCAACAAAAAATCCCGACGTTCCGGTATCGACCGGGTTTCCGCTGTCATATCCGTGTTGATCGGTCCCGGGCCGACGGCATTGACACGGACGTTGTCCGGGCCGAGCTCCAGGGCCATTGTTTTGGTCAATCCATTGATCCCGGATTTTGACGCTGCATAAGCGGCGGCACGGGGATGACCCGTCAAACCGATCTGGCTTGATATCAGAACAATGGAACCCGTTTTGTTGGGTTTCATATGACGTGCAGCGGCGCGAGCCAGATAAAAACATCCGCTCAGGTTGACGCCGATGACATCGCTCCAGACATCATCGGTGGTTTCCGTCGACTGAAATAATTTTATAATTCCCGCACTGGCGACGGCTCCGTCGAGCCCGCCAAGATCGGTAATTGTCGCGTCAATCGCCTGATCAAGCGCTTCACTGTCGGTCACGTCGATGTCAAATATCAATTGGCGCGCGGCAAATTTTTCCAGTGCATGTCTTTGATCTGAACCTCGAACCGTGCCCGCGACCGAGGCACCTAAGGATTGGGCGAGAGCGGCCGTCGCAAGGCCAATCCCCGATCCGGCACCGGTTATAAAAAGACGATACCCGTCGATTTTTATCATGTGGAAATTCCCTGGCTTTCAGACGATAGTTGTTCCCATATATATAAGTGTAATTTACGTGTTGGAGGTCTCGATGTCCAAGGTTCTGGTAATTGTTCCATTTCCGATGAGCGAAGAAAACCGTGATCAACGACGCGATCAGGTAAACGCCGTTGAACTGGGCCCCGGCATTTCCTTTGAGTTTGAATCGGTACGCATGGCACCGAAAAACTACGTCAGTCAATACGATATGGTGCTGGCCGATGTGGGTATTATGGAAGCCGGGATTTCGGCTGCGGACCGGGGTTTTGATGCGGTCTGTGTTGATACCATGAGTGATTCGGGCGTTGCCGCCCTGCGTTCAGTTCTCGATATTCCAGTCATCGGCCCGGGCCGCGTATCGATGTTGACCGCGTTGATGCTCGGCGACCGGTTCTCGATCGTTTCCATGTGGAGCCACTGGGATCATTTATATACAAAAACCCTGAAGGATTTGAATCTCAGCCGCCAGTGTGCGTCTATCCGGGCGATCGACGTGGCACCCGATAACCAGGGTTTACTGGGCGGCAAAGAAGAAGATATTTTTCCTCTGCTCTTCGATGCGGCTACGCGCTGTATTGAAGAAGATGGTGCGGATGTGATCCTGTTGGGATCAACAACCATGCATCAGGCACACGGCTATCTGACGGAACGACTTTCCGTGCCGGTGATCAATCCCGGGCCTCTTACCTATAAATTGGCCGAATCGGTTTTGGGATTAGGATTAAGCCATAGCCGCAGGGCATATCCCTCACCACCGGCACCAAAGGATCCTGTCGTGCGGGCGATGCTCGATGCAGCAGATAGATTTAATCATTAGGGACCACAGGCTCTGAGTATCCGTCTCGATCAAGGTCTCATTTCGGAGCCTTTTCGATTGTCTTTGATCCATGCGTTGACACCTACTTTTTATCCAGCGTATTCGGCCCGGCCATATAAACGGCGACACGACAGAACCGACCGTCTTTAACCTCGAAAAAATTACAATTCGATTTGTAGACCAACTGCCCGTCAGGGTGGGTGTTAACAACCTGGAATCGCGTCGCTATGCGGTCCTCATCCGGGTCGGGAACATAGACAAAATTCTGGTGTTTGACGGCCGCATGGCTGGCCCAAAGTCGTTCGAACATGCCTTCGATCTGTTGATAATTGCGAAGCTCGACACCATGGGTTTCAACCGTGAAAACACAATCGGGGGTCAAGGTTTGTCTGATCGTATCGATGTCCTCTCCATCGACCGCCGCGAAATATTTATTTACCAGGTCAATCATCTGTTGGCGTGTCATCGGTTCCTCCAAAAAATTATGTATTTACCCTTATACCAGACCTGCGGGCTCACCAGTTTACCGCCAATTATAGGAAATCGATCTATAAATCCGATTCCCGCAATGGGTTCTGGGTTGTGCCCTTGCCCGGAGCGGGTTGCAAAACAGAAGACCGTGGTTTCACCGCCGTTGCTCACGCGTCAAAATGCGCGCAGCTTTCGGGAACGAATTGATATCTGGATTTTGCCGTCCCCTCGAAGGCCCGCCGTTAACTGAACTAAGAAAGATACATTTAGTTCGAAATGGTATAATAATGGTATATCGCTATATCAAAAAGCGGCTGAAAGAAAGTAAACGTGGCATCAGGATATTCGAATTTCGGTGGTCTGGCAAAGATTGACGACAAACTCCCGACCCCGCTTTATCATCAGATTTATTTGGTATTGCGCAATAAAATAATTGATCAGGAGTTTGCTGATGGTGATTTTTTACCAAGCGAAGATCAAACAGCACGGGCCTTTGGTGTATCCCGTATCACCTCAAAACGGGCCCTCAATGAATTGGCCGAAGACGGACTGGTTGTACGCGAGCGGGGCCGCGGCACCCGAGTTATTCATAGCAGCCCAACTGCGCCACAACGCGCAAATATCGAGGGCATGCTTGAAAATATTATGGCAATGGGGCTCGAAACGGAGGTCTCATTGTTGGCGTTCGAATACGTCCTGCCAACGGGGCAGACCGTTCAGGCGCTGGCTTGCGATCCAACAGAAAAGGTTCAGCGGGCGGTGCGGGTTCGCTCCCATGAAGGCGAAGCCTTTTCCCATCTCATAACATTTGTTCCCGAACCCGTGGCCCGGACCTATACACGAAAGGATTTGGCAACAACGCCTTTGTTGACGCTGCTGGAACGTGGTGGCGTTGTTGTTTCGCGGGCCGAACAAACCTTAACCGCCACATTGGCCGACGCCAATGTGGCACCTTTGTTAAAGATCGATATCGGCGCGCCCCTGCTGCGCATCCGGCGTATTGTCTACGACCAAAATAATCAACCGGTCGAATTTATTACCGGACTGTACCGGCCGGATCGATATCAGTATCGAATGAACCTGTCGCGCAAGGAATCCACCTGGTCACCGTCGGAATAGGGCTATTGGGTAATCTCCAGCGTAGACAGCTCAAGCACATATGATATATTTCTATATCATTTGAGATTTGCACTGGTTGGAACATCCCCCCTATGAATATTCCCGATCTTTTACAGCAATTTTCACGTGGTGATACGGTTGTTGCCCCCGGCATATATGATGCCATGAGCGCCGCCCATGCGGAACAGGCTGGTTTTGGTGCTGCTTATTTATCAGGGGCAAGCATCGCCTATTGCCGGTTTGGGCGACCGGATATTGGTCTGGTCACCATGAGCGAAGTCGCCGAAACCCTTTCCAATATTCGCGAGCGCGTCGAAATTCCCCTGGTTGTCGATGCGGATACCGGTTTTGGCAATGCCGTCAATGTGCAACGGACGGTCAAATTGTTTGAACGCAACGGTGCCAATTGCATACAGCTCGAAGACCAGACCCTGCCCAAGCGCTGCGGCCATCTGAAGGGCAAAGGTCTGGTAAGCCCGGCCGAAGCCATGGGCAAGATTAAAGCCGCCGTTGATGCGCGGACAAACAAAAACACTCTAATCATGGCGCGGACCGACGCCATTGCCGTAGAAGGTTTTGATGCCGCCTTAGACAGGGCCGAACGATACCTGGAAGCCGGTGCCGATATTTTGTTTATTGAAGCACCAAACAATGAAGCGGAAATGCGGACCTTAACGTCGCGGTTTATGGATCGGGTTCCGTTGCTGGCAAACATGGTTGAAGGCGGTTTTACGCCGATGTTTGATACCACAACCTTAACCGAGATTGGTTATCGGATGGTGATATTTCCGGGTGGGCTGGTCCGTGCGCGTACTTTGATGGAAAAAGAATATTTCGCGAGTTTAAGGGCGCACGGCTGGAACCAGCCGTACCGCAAGCGAATGCTGGATTTTAAAGAATTGAATGAATCCTTAGGCACTCAAGGTATCCTTGATGCCGGGGCGCACTATGATGCCGAGAACTTCAATGATTGATCCGGTAACGCTGGCCGTTTTAAAGGGCCGACTTGAACAAATCGCCGACGAAATGGATGCAACGTTATTCCGCAGCGCCTTTAATCCGATCATTGCCGAGGCCCATGATGCATCGCACGGTATTTACGATGCGACGACCGGTAAAACGCTGGTTCAGGGTAAATCCGGATTGCCTGTTTTTGTTGGTGCTATGGCATTTGCCGTTAAGGCGGTGATTGACAAAGCCGCCAAAGACGATGATTTGGCCGACGGTGACGTCTACGTGTTTAACGACCCTTATGATGGCGGCACCCATCTGTCTGATTTTAAGCTGGTTCGGCCCTACTACCGAAATGGCGCGCTGTATTGTTATTTGGCATCGGTTGGTCACTGGCATGATGTCGGTGGAAATGTGCCCGGTAACTATAACCCGGAAGCCACTGAATGTTTTCAGGAAGGCATGTTAATCCCACCCGTCAAATTGTTTGAAGCCGGAAACTTTCGCCAGGATATCGTCGATATCATGCAGGCCAACTCGCGCCAGCCGATCAGTTTATATGGCGATTTAAACGGTCAAATCAATGCCCTGGAATTGGGCGAGCGGCGGTTAACAGCACTTCTCGATGAATATGGCGACGGCACCGTCCGGCAAGCCTTCCTTGAACTTCAAAGCCGCGCCGCGCAATTGATGCGCATGAACATCGCTGAGCTTCCCGACGGCACCTATTGTTGTGACGACTGGCTTGATAACGACGGAATTATTGACGCGCCCTTAAAAATTGCATTGGACCTCACCATATCCGGTGAAACCATGACGCTGGATTTCTCCCGTTCGTCACCGGCCTGCGCCGGGCCGGTTAATATCGCGCTCTCAACCGCTGTGGCATCCGTTTATGTTGCCATCAAACACATCTTTAATGACGTGCCGGCCAACTCCGGGGTACTCGATCCCATTGACATCATTATCCCCGACGACACCCTGTTATCGGTAAAGGCTCCGAAACCGGTTGGTGGGTACACGGAAACCATATTGAGACTTATCGACGTGGTTTTTGGGGCGATGGCGAAAGTCGCGCCAGAGCGAAGCAATGCCAGTGCCTATGGCACGATCAATGCGCTGTCGCTGGCCGGTTATCGGCGGGACGGTCGCCGTTGGGTCATGTTCAGTTTTTTTGGTGGTGGCCACGGCGGGCACCCGGCGGGTGACGGGCTTAATCATGGCAACGCGCCAATTTCGACGGCAACAATTCCACCCATCGAAATTCTGGAATCTGCCTATCCGATGTTTTTCAGCAAGTGGGCCTTACGCCCCGATAGCGGTGGACCGGGGCGCCACCGCGGCGGACTGGGTGCGATTTACGAGATTGAATTGCTGGAAGAAAACGCCGACGTTTTTTTATTTGGTGAACGCGGGCGATATGCGCCGAAAGGTGTGGTCGGCGGTTCGGAAGGTGCTTTGAACCAGTTCAGCTATCAGCAGGACGACGGATATCACCAACCGCCCATGGCCTCCAAAATGGTCGGCATCAGAATAAAAAAAGGCCAGCACCTGCTTTTGCAGACACCGGGAGGTGGGGGTTACGGGGCCTCTACCGAACGCCAACCGGAAGCGGTTTTGCGCGACGTCCGTTTGGGTTATGTCAGCCGCGACGCGGCGCAACGCGATTATGGCGTTGTGATCGACGACAACGGAACCGTTGATCAGGCTCGGACCACCAAATTAAGGGCGACAAGGACGCAATGAACGATCAATCGAAATATGTAGTCGGCGTTGATGTCGGCGGAACCTTCACGGATGTCTTTTTCCTGGATGAAAAAACAGGTTTGTGTGAGGTCGCCAAAGTTCCCTCAACCCGTCCTGATCAATCACTTGGTTTCATCGAAGGCATTCGTACCGGCGTCAAAGATTTTTCTTTGTTATCGACAGTCGTCCACGGCACAACCGTTGGCACCAATGCCTTGCTCGAACGCAAAGGCGCGGTAACCGGCATTATCACGACCGAAGGATTCCGTGATGTGTTGGAGATGCGGCGCAGGGACCGGCCGACCACCTGGGGCCTTTGGGGTCAATTCGAACCGGTTGTTCCGCGCAATATGCGCCTGGAAGTACCGGAACGCACACTCGCAGACGGAACCATCTATACTGCGGTAAATCCGGATGATGTAAAAATCGCTGCCCGGCAATTGCTTGACGCGGGTGCCGAATCGGTTTGCGTGGTATTTATCAACGCCTTTGCCAACTTCACCAACGAAAACATTGCTATCAAGGCGGTTCGCGACGTCTGGCCAAACGAACACGTTGTTGCATCGACGGAAATCCTGCCCGAAATTCGCGAATTTGAGCGCACATCAACGGCAACCCTGAACGCTTATCTACAGCCGCCCATCGGCAATTATCTGCAGCGCCTGGAAAGCGCATTGGAAGAGGGTGGATTTAACGGCCAGGTGTTGATCGTCCAGTCAAATGGCGGCGTCATGTCGGTTGATGTGGCCCGGCGCTTACCGGTACGTACGGCCCTGTCCGGCCCTGCTGCCGGGGTAATTGCCAGTGCTTATATCGCAAGTGTTGCCGGATTCCCCAATGTGATCACCTGCGATATGGGCGGCACCAGTTTTGATGTCTCCTTAGTGGCCGATGGGGTAAGCGCTTTGAGTGCACAAACCTCCATTGATTTTGGCATGGTCGTTCGCACTCCGATGATTGAAATCACGACCATTGGCGCGGGTGGTGGATCCATCGCCTGGGTGGACCGCGGCGGATTGCTGCAAATCGGTCCCGAGTCGGCGGGATCGGAACCCGGCCCCGTTTGTTATGGCCTCGGCAACAACCGCCCGACAGTTACCGATGCCAATTTGGTGTTGGGCCGAATAAATGCCGACCGCCCGATTGGTGGAAAACTCGATCGGTTGGATGTGGCTGCGGCAAAAGTGGCAATTGAAAACCACGTGGGAATACCTTTGAAACTGGGAACCCTGGATGCCGCTGAAGCCATCGTCCGGGTTGCCAACTCACGTATGGCTGGTGCCATTCGTCTGGTTTCCATTGAACGGGGGCACAACCCCAATGAATTCGCAGCCATGCCGTTTGGCGGCGGCGGCGCGCTTCATGCAGGTGCCCTCCTTAAAGAAGTGGGATTGAAAAGCGCCTTAGTACCGCGCTACCCCGGTGTGACCAGTGCCTTGGGCTGTACCATTGCCGATATGCGTCACGATTTTGTGCAAACGGTAAATGCCATGCTGGACAGCATGGATATTGCTGATCTGCAATCTCACATGACGGAGATGGCGGCGGACGGATCAAAGCTGCTGAATGATGCGGATGTCAAATTTGCTGATCTTAATACGCAGTTTGAACTCGACATGTCTTATGTGGGACAAACCCACACTGTCGATGTTGCTCTGCCTATTAAAATCCAAAATGGCACGCTCACCGTCACCCGGGATATAATTCACGATGCGTTTGTTGCCCGTTACGGTCAGGTCTACGGCCGTCCCCTGCAAGGGATCGCCATACGGGTCCTCAATTTGCGGGTATCGGTGATAGGCAGGCGCGCAAAATTTGACCTGGAGCTTCTTGCCCCGAAAGCCGGCGGCACCATTGCAAGTGCCCAATTGGGCGACCGTGACGTATGGGTTGATGGCAGTTGGCATGTGGCAACCCTATACCAGCGCTTGGTCCTTCCCATCGGTGCCGAAATTGCCGGCCCGGCCCTATTGGAACAACCGGACACAACCATTTTTATTGAGCCGGACCTGTGCGGAACAGTCGATAAATTTGGTAATCTGGTCATTACCCGATCACAGGAAACATAAAATATGTTCGACATTGACCCCAAACGGACCGGTTTTGTTATTTGTGATATGCAAAACGATTTTGTTCATCCGGATGGGGCTTATGCAAAAGCTGGCCAGAAATGCCAGGCGATTGCCGCTTTGCCGGCAAAACAAAAAACCGTTGCAGACGCAGCGCGGACGGCGGGAGCCTGGGTGATTTCGACCCACTTCACCCTGGTGCCGGGCAAAAATGATGAACCTTTTATCTCCGAACATTTAAAAAACATTCGACCTTTTTTGACAAAAGGCCATTTTGCCCCGGGTAGTTTTGGCCAGGACCTCATTAACGACTTAAAACCAGCCGATCTGAAAGTGGAAAAAGTTGCGTTCTCGGCCTTTTATATGAGCCGCCTCGAATGGGTTTTGCGCCGCGCCGGACTGGATACTTTGATTTTTTGCGGGATCGTCACCAATGGTGGTGTCGCGTCGACGGTGCGTGACGCCCACGTCAGGGATTTCAAATGTGTTGTTTTGCAAGACGGCTGCGCCGCGTTTAGCGATGAAGTCCACAGATCGACAATAGCTTCCCTTTCAACCCTGGCCACCATCGCCACCTGCGCCGACGCCGTCGCGGCGTTTGAAGGATAAATCATGGCTGTTTTATCATCCCAAGGCATCACATTCGAAATCTCTGTTCCCGTCGTCATAATCGGTGCCGGTGCCTGCGGATTGACGGCGGCATTAACCGTCGCCGACGCCGGGGTCGAGGTTATCGTTCTTGAGCGCGATTCCGTGCCGCAGGGATCAACCGCCTTGTCATCAGGAATGATCCCGGCCTGCGAGACCCGTATCCAGAAAAACAAAAAGATCGGCGACAGCGTTGCCGTCATGGCGGCTGATATCCTGAGCAAGGCGCACCAACAGACCGACCCGGAGATGGTCAACGTTGTTTGCCGAGAATCCGGTCCTGCAATCGACTGGTTGGCGGAGACACATGGCATTGAATTAACGTTGGTTGAAGGGTTTTTGTACCCAAACCACAGTTATCTGAGGATGCATGCGCCTGCTTCGCGCATCGGTGCAGACTTGATCGGTTCTATGACACAGGCTGTTGAGTGGGCGGGGGTTGACGTTCTCACGGATTCAACCGTTATCGATTTGTTTGCTGACCCAACAGGACGGATCGCCGGATTGCGTTTTGAACGGCCAGACGGAAGCCTGGAGACGCTCGGTTGTTCCGCATTAATACTGGCCTGCAACGGGTTCGGCGGCAACCCGGAAATGGTCAAACGGCTGATCCCGGAAATGGCAGACGCCAATTATTTTGGTCACACCGGAAATCAAGGCGACGCGATCCTATGGGGTCAGACCCTGGGCGCTGCGACGGCGGATCTGGGGTCCTATCAGGGTCACGGATCTGTCGCCCATCCCCATGGGATTCTGGTCAGCTGGGCGCTCATGATGCAGGGCGGCATTCAAGTCAATGCCCATGGCCAACGATTTTCTAATGAGCATGACGGTTATTCTGAACAGGGGCGACGGGTTATCGCCCAGCCCGGGTCCATCGCCTGGAATATTTTCGATTCCCGGCTTTTTGAAATCGGCCAGGGTTTTGAAGATTTTAGGCAAGCGGTATCTGCGGGTGCCATCATTAAAGCCGATACGATATCTCAATTGGTTGAAAAATGCGGTCTACCGGAAGCTCCGTTCAAGGCAACGATGGAAGAGATTGTTTCCCTGGCCGGCGGAATTGGCAAGGATAGGTTCGGTCGTGATTTTACGACAAACCCTGAATTACGCAGCCCCTATTGTGCGGTCAAAGTAACCGGCTCGCTGTTTCACACACAAGGTGGTCTTGTGGTTGATCGCGACGCCCGCGTCTTACGCGCCGACACCACAGCTTTGCCAAATCTTTTTGCCGGAGGTGGTGCCGCACGCGGCGTCTCCGGCCCGGCAGATTGGGGATATTTATCGGGTAACGGCCTATTGACCGCAATTACTTTGGGACGCATTGCCGGGCGGGTTAGTGCGATCAATAACAAATAAACTGTGTTACCAGCCAACCGTTTGAACCGTCGCATAACCGGATCGCACTTATCGGCGTCGTTATCACTTATTTTTTGCGATCCAGCGGTTGCCCGATGATAACAGTTTGCTGCAAAAGCCCTACAGGGAATCCAAAAAGGAATTAAAAATGTCCGTTGAAAAAATAGATACGCTGGTGGTTGGGGGCGGCCAGGCCGGCATTGCCATGAGTGAACACCTGAGCAACAACACCGTGCCTCACCTCGTCCTCGAGCGGCACCGAATTGCTGAACGCTGGCGTTCGGAACGATGGGATTCTTTGGTCGCCAACGGCCCGGCCTGGCATGACAGGTTCCCGGGCATGGCGTTTCCTGACGCAGATCCCGATGGCTTTGTGCCTAAGGAAAGAGTAGCCGACTATTTTGTCGATTATGCAGAAAAGATCGCCGCCCCTATTCGCTGCGGTGTGGACGTAAGGAACGTGCAAAAGAATATTGGCCGGCCCGGCTTTCGGATCGATACGTCGGACGGCGTCATCGAGGCAACCAATGTGGTTGCCGCCACCGGACCTTTCCAGCGCCCGATCATCCCAACCTTTGTTCCCAAAGATGCAGGAGTCCTGCAAATCCATTCCAACGCCTACCGCAATCCGGGCCAGTTACCCGACGGAAATGTGCTGGTCGTCGGAGCCGGCTCTTCGGGCGTTCAGATTTCCGACGAACTGACAAACGCCGGAAAACGGGTTTATCTTTCGGTCGGCCCGCACGACCGTCCGCCCCGAAGGTACCGCGGACGCGACAACGTCTGGTGGCTGGGAGTCCTCGGCAAGTGGGATGCCCAGGCGGTGCCGGGCATGGAACATGTAACGATCGCGGTCAGCGGTGCCGACGGCGGACATACAATCGATTTCCGGCGTTTGGCTGCAAAGGGAATGACACTTGTTGGTTTGACAAAATCGTTCAAGGAGGGTGTGCTGAATTTCGCGCCAGATATCGCCGCCACGATTGCCCGGGGGGATGCGTATTATCTGTCGTTACTTGACGAAGCCGACGCCTACGTGGCACGCAATGGTCTTGACCTGCCCGACGACCCGCAAGCCCGCACTTTCGATCCAGACCCCCATTGCGTGACCGACCCGATCCTTGAATTGGATCTGGCGGAGGCCGGTGTTACGTCGATCATCTGGGCAACAGGTTTTGCCGTTGATTTCGACTGGTTGACGGTTGGCGTGTTCGACGAAGACGGCAGGCCGAAACATCAGCGCGGTATTTCGGCTGAACCCGGCATATATTTCCTGGGATTGCCCTGGTTATCGCGTCGGGGATCCTCGTTCATTTGGGGCGTATGGCATGATGCCAAATTTCTCGCCGACCATATTTCCACGCAACGCGGGTATCTGGCCTACCATAACGCTGCCAGGCGAAAAACCTGAACTTAAAAAAACAGCACGGCACGGGCCATGGATCTGCGCTCTTGATTAAGCAGCAAATACCAAAATATCTCAACGCCAGTTCCCGTGGAAGGCCCGGCAATCAGCCGGAAAGTACCGATGGCAACCACAGCGTTAGAGCCGGGAATGCGATCAGGATGGCGATACGCACGAGCTCCGCCACGAAAAACGGCGCAACACCCAAAAATGTATCCGACATCGGAACATCTTTTGCCAGTGCGGATATGATAAATACATTCATGCCGACCGGTGGCGTGATCAATCCCAGCTCAACGACGATCAGCGCCAGGATACCAAACCAGATTTTCAGATCTTCCGCATTCATACCAAATGCCGAGTTAGCGGCTAACACATCATCGCCGCCATTTAATTGGACGATAACCGGCCAAAAGAACGGGATCGCCAAAAGGATCATCGACAGGCTATCCATCAAACAACCCAGAAGGATGAGGGCAAACAACAAAAGGATCAGAATGGTCATGGGTTCGAGCGGCGACTGCACCATCCATTCTGCCATGGCCTGGGGAACGCCGCCGCGCGACATGAAAATTTTTAACATTTCAGCGCCGAACAAAATGAGATAAATCATGCCGGTCGTTTGGGCGGTTTCCAGTAAGGCGGATTTCATCGCCCGAAGATTAAGTGCGCCACGGAATAAGCCGACGGCAGCGACCAACAAAGCGCCGACGGATGCCGCCGGTGTCGGATTGAAGAAACCAAAATAGATGCCGCCAATTACGACAATAAAAATGCCGAGAACGGGAAATATGCGGACCGTCGCATCGACAAATTCTTTGCGCGTCGGAACCACACCTTTGGGGCCGCTGTCCGGCCGGACGGCAACGTAAATGGCAATGGTTGTAAGAAACAGAACCACCGCAATCAGTCCCGGGATGAAAGCCGCCATGAACATGGTGACAACGTTGGTTTCAACAATAATCGCGTAGATCACCAAAACCACGGAGGGCGGAATCAGAATCCCCAGCACACCGCCGGCAGCCAATGTTCCTGTTGCCAGCTGGTCAGAATATTTATATCTCTTGAGCTCCGGCAGTGCGACCTGACCCATGGTCGAGGCGGTTGCCAACGACGACCCGCAGACGGCGCCAAACCCAGCACAGGCGGCAATTGCCGACATTGCGACACCGCCGCGCATCCAGCCAAACCAGGCATTGGCGGCACGGAACAAATCCTGCGATAACCCGGCGCGCGATGCAATGGCACCCATCAGCACAAACATCGGAACAACGGTTAGATCATAAATCGAAAATTGACCGTAGGCGAGATCCTTGAGCTGATTGAGAATTATCAAAGGTCCGTCAATAACCGAAATACCGACGCCACCGACGATGATCATGGCATAGGCAATCGGCATGCGGATGACAATCAAACCCACCAGGCCGAAAACACCAAATATGCCATAGAGAAGGTTCGGGTCCACTTACGATTGCCCTGACGACTGAGATTTAAAAGGGGATGATAGATCAGCGCATGTTACAATTGCCGCCACCAGTAACAACACGATGGAAAACAGTGCCGGAACAAATGCCCACCACAAAGGAATGCTGAGAATTCCTGTCATTTCTTCGTATTCGATGTAATCGCTAAGCCCCACCCCCATCCGCCAGATTAACACAGTTGAGAATACAATCGCCACCATCGATGCCAGGACATTCATCAAAGCGATGGCTGTCGGCCCGGCTTTGGTGGTGAATATATCGGCGGTTACATTGGCACCGCTCAGCTGGCAATAGGGCAGGAAACAAAACGCCGCTATGGCGACCCCCATTTCCGTCAGTTCAAAATCCCCCGGAAAGGGTTTGTTGATAATTGCGCCTGCTAGAATTGAATAGGCGTTGATCAGGACAACGACCACCAGAACCAATCCGCCGATCAAGGCCCACGCCGTAATGACTTTGTGGGCGAGCCCGATCAGGCCCGCCCACCGATCTTTAGCAAAAGAGATCACACCAAACTATTTCGAATATTTGACAACCAATTCACGCGCCTTATCGTACAGAATCTGGCCAGGAATTCCCTTGTCGTTCATTTCCTTGATCCAGCGGCCAACGACCGGCTCTACAGCCTTTTCGAACTCGCTCCATTCCGCGTCGCTCAACTGGATGTGTTCGTTGCCAGCTTTGACGGCGACAGCGATGCCTCCGGCTTCAGCACCATCCCAGATGTTGCCGACTTCTTCGTGCCAGGCCGCGCCCGAGTTATCCAAAAAAATCTTCTGGATGTCGTTCGGCAAACCGTTCCATCGTTCCGTATTGATCGCCACCTGGAACGAGGTCGTACCTAACCGTTTGCCACCGGGGCCTTCAATTTGGTATTTGGTCTGTTGTTGGATTTTCAGGGGCGGGATAATCTCAAAGGGGATTAAGGCACCGTCGACGACTTTTTTAGAAAGCGCGACGGGAATTTCGCCAACACTCGTTTTTACCGGACTGGCACCCAATGCCTCGATGACCCAGGCCCCGGTACGCGACGGCGTGCGAATTTTCAGGCCTTGCAGATCGGCTGGTGATCTCACCAGCTTATCGGCCATGTGCATGGCCTGGCCACCGTGAACATGCTGGAACAGCGGTTTCAGCTTTTTGAAATCCGGCTTCAGGTATTTTTCATACATTTCGAACATCGCCAGATTGACGGCAGCGGATGAGCCCTGATGAACGCCGGGGAGTTCAAAAACTTCGGTGCGCGGGAACGCGCCGGCCGCATAGGCATTTACGATCCAGGCCATGTCAACAATACCATCTCGTACCTGGCGCGGCAGTTGTGGGGGTTTTCCGCCCAACGTCATCGACGGGTAGATGGTTATTTTGATGCGGCCGTCTGAGGCTTTCTCTATTCGTTCCGCCCAGGGCGTTAACATTTTTGTGTGTGCTGGCGCCTTGGGGCTCAGAAAATGGTGGAGTTTGAATTCAAATTCTGCAGCGTTAGCTGTGGTTATTGCCATACATATGGCCGGGACGGCCAGAGCCAGTTTTATGAATGTGCGCTGAGTAAACTTCATATTATCCTCCCTGAATTTTTGAAGTTACAATTAACGGTCACTACCTTTTTAACATGACGAGTCTTATAAAACTAAATTTGCTTTATTAATTGTTATCATGTTAATTAAATTACTGTCAATAATCGACATGCAAATGCCATTTGATTGGACGGATATTAACTCATGACTGCCAATCCATACCACAAAATGCGTTCTGCTGACGCCGTCGTGCCTTCCGGTTGCCCTGTGGATCACAATTTTTCCCCGTACAATTCTGACTATTTGCAGGACCCCTATGGGCCCCTGCAGAAATTCAGGGAAACCGCCCCGGTTTTTTACGCGGAACAACTGGGTTATCTTGTATTAACCCGTATGCAGGACGTTGCAGAAGTCTTCAAAAGGTCCGACGTGTTTTCCTCTGAAAACGTCCAGGACCCGGTACTGCCGATTTGCCAAGCGGCCAGAGACGTGCTGGACGTGCCCGATTACAATCCGGTCGCTGTCATGTCCAATTGTCAGGCGCCGGATCACACGCGCATTCGTAAATATACCCTGGCTGGTTTTTCCGCCCGGCGAATGAGCCTGTTGCAACCTTATGTGCGCCAACGCAGCGAATTGCTGATTGATCAAATGCTGACAACTAGCAACCCGGCGGAGTTTGTCACGGCGATTGGCCATCCGCTTCCCGGAGAGACAATTTTCCGACTGATCGGGTTTGCTGAAGATGACGACACGAAACTAAAGAAATGGACGACCAACCGTCTGGCATTTACCTGGGGCAAAACGTCGCAAGACCAGCAGGTCGACATTGCCGAGAAAATGCTCGCCTATTGGCGTCATTGTGTCGACTTTGTTGCCCACCGCATGGCAAACCCTGCCGACGATTTTACCTCTGAACTTCTCGCTGTTCACAAGGATACGCCGGACGCACTGGGTTACAGGGAAATTCAATCCATTGTTTATGGTCTTTCCTTTGCAGGCCATGAAATTGTCACCAATTTCCTCAGTAACGGGCTGGTTTGCCTGTTGGCACATGGCGATCAATGGCGGCAACTTTGCCTGGATCCGGGGCTGATCAAAAACACCCTGGAAGAAGTCCTTCGGCTCAATTCACCGCAGACCAGCTGGCGGCGGATTGCCCTGCAGGACACGGAAATCGCCGGAATTAAAATTCCGGCCGGCACGCAAATTTTTATGTCGCTGGCTTCCGCCAACCACGATGAAGAAATTTTTCAAGATTCTGAAAAATTCGACATTCATCGAAAAAATGCCCGGGCCCATATTTCCTTCGGGCGAGGTGCGCATTTTTGTATCGGCAACAGATTAGCCCTCTTAGAAGGCCAGATTGCCTTTGAGACCCTGGTTGAGAAAGTTCCCTCTCTGCAACTGGTGCCCGACCAGGAATTCGATTTTTTTCCAAACTTCACGTTCCGCGGACCCAAAGAACTCTGGTTGCAGTGGTCTAACAAATGATTGACCCGTTAACCGGGCTTCACAGTTTATCCAATTGTTCGAGTTGGTCGAGCAACTGGTCCAGGCCGCCTTTTCCCAGGACCCGTTCCAGATTACCGGCGATTTCGCGAGCCTGCTCGAGATTATCGCGGATGATTTCCAATCCTGCTGGGGTAATCTCAACCGATTGTTTTCGACGGTCCTTTGAGCTTGGGCTGCGGAGTACCAGGCCCTTTTCGAACAAGGTTTGGACAATTCTTGTCTGGCTCGGAAGCAGCAGGCAGGCATGTTCCGCCAATTTGGAAGGTTCCAGGGGACCGAATTCATCGAGGACGCGAAGGACGCGCCATTGTTGTTCGGTAATTCCCGCATGGGAAAGCATGGCCCGTATGGGCGACATTACATGTTCCCGGGCGCGCAACAGGGCGAAGGCAAGAGACCGTCGCGTCGGAGGCAGCGTTGCCCCGACAGAGATCGATTGGCGATTTGGTTTTATTGACTTTTGCATAGGGCGTTCATACCGGTTTATAGCGCTTACTGAGACGAAAAATTTGCGATGCAAATCCGTTTAATTTAACATAACAAATATTGCTTTATTAAGGAAGTTCCATGCCGCACTTTATTATCGAATATTCAGCCAACCTGGAAGACGTCGTCGATATGTCTGATTTCTGCGACAAAATACGCCGCCTGGCGGTTGATATGGATGTATTTCCGGCTGCGGGTGTTCGCGTCAGGGCTTTTGCGACGGATCATTACAGCATTGCCGACGGCAATCCGGACCATGGGTACATCGATATTTCCGTACGCCTGCGAGGCGGCCGCCCCCTCGATGTTCGCAAACGCGCGACAGAGGAAATATTTAACGCCGCCGAAAGTTATCTGCAACCGATCATGGCATCGCGCCCGTTGGCCCTGTCCATGGAAATGCGCGACATTGACCCCGAGTTATCGCCAAAAGCCGGAACCATTCGCCAGTACCTGAAGGAAGACTGACAGATGAGCGACCTCGACCAAAATTTGCAAAAATTATCCGGGCATTTGTCGCGGTTCCAAGAGACCGGGATCCTGAACCAGATTGCCGGTCAGGCGGTACCCGCATATTCAGGCGAAACTTTCGAAACCCGCTCACCGGTCGACGAAAGTTTGATTTGTGCCGTCGCCAAAAGCGGAACTGCGGATATCGATGCGGCAGCGCAAGCCGCCAAACAAACCTTTCCCGCCTGGCGGGATTTCCCACTGACTGAACGCAAAAAAATATTACACGCCATCGCCGATGGGATCGTCGCCCGGGCCGAAGAAATTGCCTTATGCGAATGCTGGGATACTGGTCAAGCGCTCAGGTTCATGTCGAAAGCCGCCCTTCGCGGTGCCGAAAATTTCCGGTTTTTTGCTGATCGCGCCCTTAGCGCCCGTGACGGACACTCGTTGCCATCGCCAACGCTGCTGAATATCACCACGCGGGTGCCGATCGGTCCCGTCGGAATCATAACACCCTGGAACACGCCTTTTATGCTGTCGACCTGGAAGATCGCCCCGGCGTTGGCGGCCGGTTGCACCGTCGTCCACAAACCCGCAGAGTTTTCCCCTTTGACGGCCCGTATTCTGATTGAAATTGCCGAAGACGCGGGATTGCCGCCGGGCGTGTGGAATCTGGTAAACGGCCTGGGTGAACACGCCGGCAAAAGCCTGACCGAACACCCGGACATCAAAGCCATTGCTTTTGTTGGTGAAAGCCGCACCGGCTCGATGATCATGCGGCAGGGAGCTGAAACGCTCAAACGGGTGCATTTCGAACTGGGTGGCAAAAACCCGGTGGTGGTTTTTGATGACGCGGATCTTGATCGGGCCCTTGATGCAGTAATTTTTATGATCTACTCGCTCAATGGCGAGCGATGCACGTCGTCGTCGCGGCTGTTGGTACAAGAAACAATCGCCGAGGCGTTTGAGGCGAAGCTGGCGGAACGGGTCAAAACCATCAACGTCGGCCACCCCCTGGACCCGGCGACGGAAGTCGGTCCCCTGATCCATAAGACGCATTTCGACAAGGTAACGTCTTATTTCCGTATCGCTGAAAAAGACGGGGCAAAAATTGCGGCAGGTGGAACCCGGTTCGGAAAACAAGGGTATTTTGTTAACCCGACCCTGTTTACCGGCGCAAAAAGTCAGATGGCGATTGCCCAGGAAGAAATTTTTGGACCCGTGTTAACCTGCATACGGTTTTCCTCCGAGGAAGAGGCATTGGAAATTGCCAACGATGTTGATTATGGCCTGACCGGTTATGTTTGGACGGCCGATATGACGCGTGGCCTTCGTTTCACCAATCAACTGGAAGCCGGTATGATCTGGGTAAACTCTGAAAACGTCCGTCACCTGCCAACGCCGTTCGGTGGAATTAAGGCCAGTGGAATCGGGCGCGATGGCGGCGATTGGTCCTTCGACTTTTATATGGAACACAAACATATTGGCCTGGCGACGGGAGAACACAAAATCCCTCGCCTGGGTGGATAACGCAAATAGAAAGGCCCTGAATATGGGAAAACTCAGTCTGGTCGCCAAGATCACTCACGTTCCAACAATGTTGATGTCGGAAGAACCCGGGCGGCTGCACGGCACCCGTCAGCATGCCATTGACGGACATCGGGAAATCAGTCGGCGGGCGCGGGCGCTCGGGGTCGATACGCTCATTGTCATCGACACCCATTGGCTGATTAATGGCGGCTACCACATTAACGCCAACCATCGGTTTAAGGGCCTGTTTACCAGCAACGAATTCCCTCAGTTTATTCAGAACCTGGATTACCAATATGAGGGCAACCCTGCGCTAGGTGACCTGATCGCTGAAAAAGCCTGCGCCAAGGATGTCTATACCCTGTCCCATCAAATCGATTCCCTCGAACTGGAATACGGAACCCTGGTGCCCATGCGGTATATGAATGAAGATGGTCATTTCAAGGTTGTGTCGGTCGGCGGCTGGTGCGCTGCCCACAGTTATGAGACGTCGCGTTTGGTGGGCGAAGCCATTCGCGAAGCTGTCGAGGAAAGTGACAGTAACGTCGGGCTTTTGGCTTCCGGGTCCCTGTCTCACCAAATTTGGCAAAACGAACTTTACGAAGCGAACAATGGCACGTTTACCATATCCAGTGAGTTCAACCGGCAAATGGACATCCGAGTGATGGAACTCTGGAAAAAAGGAGAGATCGCAACCTTTCTTAAAATGCTGCCTGAGTATTCGAAGCACTGCTCCGGTGAAGGCAACATGCATGATACGGCTATGATGTTTGGTGCGCTCGGCTGGGATCACTACAGCGGCCAGGGCGAACAAATCAGCGAATATTTTCCAAGCTCCGGCACCGGTCAGGTTAACTTCTTATTTCCGGTCACCTAGGGGTCTGCATCATCTTAATTGCATCCTGATCAACGGATATCAGGGTTCGAGTATCAGGATTCCGGATCCCGGGCGCAACGGATCCCGACCATATTAAGGCCGATTTGGGGCGGGTTGCCGTGTCGGTAGGAGGCGCGCAAACAATAGCTGTTGTTGCCCCAGCCACCACCCCGCAACACCACATGATCCGGCTCGCCCGGAAACCGGCTGGAAGTCCATTCCCAGACATTGCCGGCCATATCCAACAGACCATAGGGCGATGCCCCGCTGGGGTAGGTCCCGACCGGGGCGGTACGTTCATATCCATCGGATCGATCCGGGGCACAGCAGGCGGCGGTGCCAAAATTGCCGCGACGGGATTGCTCCTCAAAGGGTCGGTCGTTGCCCCACGGATAACGCCTGCCATCGGTTCCCCGCGCGGCAAATTCCCACTCCTTTTCGTCGGGCAATCTCAGACCCCGCCAGGCACAATAAGCCGCGGCGTCGCCAGCCGAAACCTGAACCACCGGATGGTCCGCTTTGCCTTTAATGGAACTGTCTGCCCCGTCAGGGTGGCGCCAGTCCGCGCCTTTCGATAATCGCCAGGATCGTCCCCACACATAACCGCTGCCGGTTCGTTCCCCATCGGTCCGATGGCCGGTGGCGGCAACAAATTCGCTGAATTGCCGGTTGGTGACTTCCCGTTGCATCATTTGAAACGGCCCGACGGTCACCATTTTTGGCGTTTCGTTGGCGTCACCCTGCGGGTCACCCATCTGAAAAGTGCCGCCAGGGACGGCGATCATCTGGCCCGCTGACCCCGGCTCGGCGGTCGCCACCGGGGGCTGCGCCAATAACAACCCCAACGCCACGCCGGCAGCCGTCGAAAGAACGCGACGACAGGGCGCGCAGTTGAATTTGCTCGCCACCGGCCGCATGCTCTCCTGTGTATCCGTTCGCATCTCCGCAGAAGCCTACCACCAAAAGGGCCAGGCACTACCATCAAACGATTTCAAATTTTCGGGAGCATTCAAATTTCCACGCAGCTTGCTGGTTTCATAAATCCGTATGATAACGATTTTGCCATAACATTTCTCCGATATTGCACGGCGGCGACACGGAAGAATTGAGTTCAACACGCCGCAGTAAATCTCTCCGGTAAGTGTCGGCCTTCACATAGGGTGGGCCTTTAAGCCGGGTTAACCCAGCTATTTCCATGACCATCTTGCGTCGGACGGCGAGGGCAAAATCCGAACCCGTGTCGGCAACCACGACAAAAGCACCGGGCCCCCCGATCACACAGTTTTTATAGTACAAATCAAGATTAGGAATGTTGAAGTCGCTAATTTCACCTTCGATGTTTGCCAGAATGGGCAAACCGTTGATGGTTATGCCCTGCGCAATCGCCCGATCACGGGCAAACACCACCAGGTCACCGGCATTGTTGGGGCCATCACCGGAAATATCGATAACCCGGCGCTTGCCGTTAAAGGTATTGGTTTTAAGCAGCTTTGCCGCGAAGTCGATGGCACCGCTGATCGACGTGCCGGGCGCACTGCGCGGCGGTTTACGTATCAGTTTATCAGCAAATTCAAAGGCGCTTTTCCGGTCATTGATAACTGTCCAGTCGGCGATGACAAATTGAATGTTAGCACCGGACCATTCGAAATAGGCAACGGCTATTCGGCCCCGGGGTCCGCCCTCAATGGCCCGGATGACAGCGGGATGGCGAAAGGCCTCAAAATAACCCGTGCGCTGCAAAAGGGCTTCGCCCGCATCGATGCTCGGCGATACATCGACCGCCAATACCAGTTGCAAATCAACGGATTGGTCAGCTGTGGTTGCGCCAGCAACAGCGCTGCCAAAAACAATCCCGATAATCGTAATGAGGACCCGACCCAACGATTGCATGGTAAATTCTCCGTGAAACGGGAAAAAAAATCAATTCATAGTATCATATTTAGGGTGAGTTTATGGCCTTCATGTCTGGGCTTGAAATAAAAAGTAGTGATGCAGACCGCAATCAGGGGCTTTGGGAACGCACGCTCTTTACCCGCTAAGACGTTCTGAGTTATCCTGTAAGCCTGCGGTTGCGTTTGTCATTTGTGATTGTTTTTTATGATGTGATCAAAAACTTTGCTGTGAAGGAGCTGTTAGAATATGTCCGTGAAGGGCCCGAAACGATGTGCCATTATTCCAGTGATGTTACTGGCATTGATCGTCGGTTATGCCGGTTCCGGGGTGGCGCAGAACGTCCGGAAACCGACACCCCATGACGTCGTAAATCCGCCCCTTTGCAGTAATAACAGCGGGGAAACGGTGCTTTTCCTTGAGAGAAACGAAGGGCGTTCCCCCGTCGCCGCCGGTATGGCCGTCAGGGACGCCAGCGGCAAACCGGTTGTTTTCAGGTTTAACTATGCCGCCACGCCTGCGGAATTTCAGCGTTTTATCGACCGCCATGAGTGCGCCCACCACCAAACCGGCGATGTGGACCGACCCCATCCTCCGCGCAACAGCGCCGATCATCTGATGAACGAAAGCATTAGCGATTGCATTGCCATCCTGCGTTTGCGCGATGAAGAAGGGTTTAACCGCGATGGGTTTAACCGGGTAACTGCGGTGATGCGCAGCGAAATGACAAAAATTGGATTCCCGGAGATCAGCATCAGCAGCCGGATCCGAAATATCGACACCTGCTTCAGCAAATACGGACCGCCCCAGGATTTTGTCAGGGGAATTCTCAAACAAAGGGGCCTGCCCCAGGAATAACAAAGAGGGGGACTGGGCCCGATGTTTAGCCCATTGCTGGTTTTTGCCACGGTATTTAACAACAAAATTCCCCGCCAAAGTGTTGCTTTGACGAGTGTGTGCAGGCCGCTGGCCGTCTATTTATTTTCCCGAACGCCCTCGGAACGGACGTCGATCACTGGAGTTCCTGATAGCACCAAACTCCGGCGACTAAAGAATGTGGTGACGGGCAAAGACTTCACTTAAAGAGGCCCCATCCAGCAACTCCTGGCGCACGGTGGATTCGGCGGAAACTTTCTCGAGGGCTTTTGCCATCACCTCGCCGATCCGTTCGCCCGGCACGAACACCACGCCATCGATGTCGGCAAACACAAGATCACCGGTTTGGATCCGCACGCCGGCGAACTCCGCCGGCACGTCATACCACATCAGTTTGCCGCGGAATTTTGTATCGGCGGGGTTCAGGCCGGCGGAAAAAACCGGGAATGCCATTTGTTTGATCTGCCGGGCGTCGCGCACGCAGCCATCGGTCAGGCACCCCGCCGCCCCTAAAAATTTTGCCCGCGTCGACAACAGTTCGCCCCAGGGTGAAATGCGTTTATTGCCATTGCAGGCAAATACCGCCACTTCATGTTCGTGCAGGTCGTCGACCAGTTTTATTTCATTTTCATAAACGTTCACCTGGTCATCGTCGTGATAAATCGGCATATAAATGCCGACCCGGGCAAATCCGCAAAGCACCATCGCCGCATCAAGCGGCCTGATGCCCGGGGTTGCCACCTGGTGGTGATAACCAAAACCATCCAGTGTGTCGGCGATGACGGCCGAATAAAGATCCCTCCGCCAGATTGTGATCAGAGCGTTTTGATCGTTTTGCATGCGTCACCCCACTTCTTCCAAGCAAAACGTTTTATCGATAATCTCTATTCTGCTGCCGCTTGTTTTTCATAGGCATAATCATTTTTCAAGACCACTTTGATGGCGTCTTCGACCCGGTCTTTGGCATAGCGAATGGCTTCGGGCAATTCCGCCATGTCGAAGGTATGGGTGTGAATGAGCGTCGCATCAAAGCGTTTTTGGTCCATGAAGGCGGCGGCCCGGCGGGTTCCGCTTTTGCCTTCACCGCGAATCCCGTAAACATATATATTATTGGCCACCAGATGCATCACATCGACCATCACCTCTTCGTGCGGGAAGGCCGCCAGACAGATTTTGCCGCCGCGGTTGGCCATCTTGCCGGCTTCGTTGAGGCTGTTGGCCGCTCCGGAACATTCCAGAACATAGTCCGCACCAATGCCACCGGTATATTCCTTGACCTTTTCGATGACATCTTCGTTGCGCACATTGATCACATGATCGGCACCCAGTTTGCTGCCGATTTCCAGCCGGTTATCACGGGTGCCGGTAAGGATCACCGGGTAGGCGCCGAGGGTTTTGGCAACGGCAACACCGAGCAGACCAATCGGCCCCGGCCCGGTAACCACCACACTTTCACCGGCCACCAAACCGCCCAGTTCGGTCAGTCCGTACATCGATGTCCCGGCGGTTACCACCAAGGTCGCTTCTTCGTCACTCATTTGATCACTGACCGGGGCCAGGGTATTGATGTTATTGACAGCGTACTCGCAAAACCCGCCGTCGGTGGTAAATCCGTTTGCCCGATGGCCCTTATTAACATCGCCGTAATTTTTGCCGTAATTGTGGCACGACGTATACATACCCTCCCGGCAGCGTTTACACTGGCCGCAACCGGCATGGATTTCGACAGTAACCCGGTCGCCAATGGCGTACTCATCCACCCCCAGTCCAAGGGCGACAACCGTGCCCATGTACTCGTGCCCGGGCGTCCAGTTTTTGTTAAACGGCACCCCCCCTTCAATCAACGCCGGCGGGCCCTGGTAAATCACCTCGATATCGGTCCCACAAACCGCTATTGCATCGATGCGCACCAGCACTTCGGCGCGCCCGGGTACGGGAACCGGCTTTTCGGTGAGCCTCAGTTGCCCCGGGTCGTCCAGCACCCACGCCTTATGGGTTTTTGGGACGGGATAATCCGGACTGGTTTTCACGTTTTCTGGCATTGCCATGGGAATGGTTTCCTTAACTCTTAAGCGGCTATCGGCGGCAAGGATATTTCATCGTCAAACGGTGACATTCAACAGCGGCGACTTAACGGCGGTATGCAACAGTATCATGCCGTTTAGAATAGATTTATCCTACGATTGACAGACACCGAAAGTCTACATGATAATGCAATACCTCGCGCAGAATTAACCCGCAGAATCAACGGAACACATGAATATGGGCGCCACCACACCGCATATACCGACCGAGGTGTATCTCGACTTTTTAGACCAAACCATCCAAATTCGCTGGGATTACCACGCCCTTCTCATGGTTGGGATCTGGTTTGTGCTGGTGCCGCTCTGCATCATCGCCATTCGGTTTTTCAAACCAAAACCGAGCCGTTATGGCATCACCAAAAAGATCAGTGTCAGCAATATGTTGTGGTGGTGGTTTACCGTTCACAAACTTGGCCTTTACCTCGCTGTCGGCCTGTCGCTGGCGGGCCTGATCGTCGCGGTGACGGTCAGCAAAGGGTTCAGCGGCTCCATGCATTCGATCTTCGGTGCCTTAACCATTGGCTTTGGTTGTTTGCAGGTCATATCGTCGTGGTTTCGCGGCAAACACGGGGGTAAATATTATGCCACCGCCAACCCCGATGACCCGGAAACCTGGAAGGGCGACCATTACAACATGACGCCACGCCGCCGCCGGTTCGAAGCCTACCACAAGACGGCCGGATATCTGGCCATGCTGTTTGCCGCCGGTGCCGCCGGCTCCGGTTTGATGCAATTCCCCATGCCCCTGTTGGCCGGAGCCCTATTGGGGTCGGCTGCAATTTTATTTGTTTTGTGGATGATCCTCACCTACCAGGGGCGCCAGCACGACGGTTATCGGGCGGTCTTCGGATATGGCCTGGAACACCCGTTTAACAAAGACCGGGAGCACCTTTAATCGGGTCTAACGGCCCCCCCCCAATCAGCCTTCATATTCCATAATGAACAGGCCGCTGTTGAAGTCGTTGCTGTAGACAAGGCCTTCTTTCGAGACCCAAACGTCGCAGGACTGAATGACCTTTTGCCGGTTCGGGCGTTTGTCCATGAGGGTTTTTGGCGTTGGCGGCACAAAGGAGGCAATTTCTTCAGGACGATAGGCATTGCGAATGTCAAATATGCGAACGCCGGCATTTTGATAGGTGGCAAAAATGGTATCGGAACTGACCATGCCGTCGGGCCGGTTTTCATAAATATTGTGCGGCCCAAAATGCGCCCCTTTGTTCACATAATCGGCTTCGTCGGGCGTCGGGAATGTCGATATACTGACCGGGTTGGTGGGTTCGCGAATATCGAAGATCCAGACAAACTTAATGCCGTCCTGACAGTTGTCGAGGACCGCCTCATCGGCGACAACCAACAGGTTCCGGTCCGGCAGGGGCAGGCAATTGTGGGTGCCCCCGCCAAACGGCGGCGACCAGTTTTTGTGGGTAATTAATGTTGGGTTGGCGCGGTCTGAAACGTCCATCATCACCAGCCCGGCGTCCCGCCAGGCACCATAGGCGGTGTCGCCATGGACGATGGCGTGATGCAGACCGTTGCGCCGTGAGGCATCCCAACCGGGTGTTTCGCCGCCCGCCGTATGCATGCCCGCCAGCCAATACCGACCGGCCTCGCGGGGGTTTGTCGGGTCCGCCATGTCGATGGTCATGAAAATATAATCGGTAAAACCGTCCAACAACACCGATGCATAGGCCCAGCGCCCTCCGGTATACCAAAGGCGGTGAATGCCGCCGCCGTCAACTGCCATGAAGGAAATCTGTTTCGGCTCTTCGGGATTGGAAATGTCATAAACCGACAGGCCGGCCGTCCAGTTTCTGGTTTGCGGTGCGTTGGCGACGGCGTCAGCGGTACCGACCTTTTTGCCGATGGCCCCTTTGTAATATTTGCTTTCGTCCTGAAATTCTTCGGAGGCAAACATGTTTTTGGCGTTAATCACCAGCAACAGGTCCTCATAGGACTGCAGATGGATGTTCCAGGTATTTGGCGGGGCGGGTATATAGGTTACGGGTTTGGGGTTGCGCGGATCGCGCACATCAATAACACTGAACCCATCGGAAAACATATGGCCGGTGATTGCATATCCCTTGTTGACCATGAGTTGAACACCATCGGCTCGACCACCCTGATCGGAATATCCGATCAGCTTCATGTTTTTGGCATAATCGGGCGTCGGTAAATTCTGACTGGTCATTGGCGGGCTCCTGATATTCTGTCCGTTGCACTCAGCCAACAGGCAATTAGCGCATTGGTCTGTTAGGCTCCATAGCCCGGTCATGTTAGGCGACGACTTTGCAGAGATGCAAGACCCCTGTAAAGGGATTAGCTTCGGGGCGAATATCGCCATTTTATCTGTTCAAGAGCGCCACCAATATAGGTCATTGGTGGGCTGGCACAGGACCGAATAAAGGCGTTCGATAAAACCCTCCCAATAGCTTATCCGTTTGTGATATCTTTGCAGACTAGGAAACCTGACCAGCAGATTGATAGGGCACAAATTCACGAGGCATAAATGGGGTTCTTTGCGCTATCTGCGATTGCATTAATTACGGTGGCCGGCACTAACAGTGCAGGTGCAGCGGAGAAAACGTGGATTACCGATTCCGCTACCAATTGTCGCATCCAGGTGCCCTTTGCCGACGATAGCGAGACTGTGACATGGTCTGGAAACTGCATCAATGGGATTGCCACGGGACCGGGTGTTTTACAGAGTTTCAAAGGTGGCAAACCGGCTGATCGGTATGAGGGTGGCCTTAACGATGGCCTTATGCATGGCCCGGCGATCCTGACAACCCGAAATGGCGACACCTACAAAGGACAATTCCAATATGGCGTCAAACAGGGCCAAGGTTTGGAAACCAAATCCGACGGTTCAACCTATGACGGGGACTTCAAGCACGATAAAGCAAATGGCCGGGGCATGGCGACGTTTCCAATGGGCCACTACGAAGGCGAATTCAAGGATGGGGATTTTCATGGGATCGGAAAATTAGTCCTAGACGATCTGTTGAGCTACGAAGGCCAATGGCGTGCCGGAAAATGGGTCGGCCGCGGTCGACTGGAAAACCCAAAACTCACCTATTATGGCGATTTTGAAAAAGAAGCGGCCTATGGTCATGGCATCACGGAAATCAAAAACGGCGACCGGATCGTCGGCAAATTCTACGGTTTTAACAATCTTCACGGACCATCTCTGGCAACCAAACCAGATGGAACCCTTATTTACAAAGTATGGCGTGACGGCGAACCGGTCATGATCCGACGTCTCGATTGAGCGGTAACTATTACCAATTTTGCGGGAAGAGATGGAATAGGATGAACATTTCGCGCCGACCGGTGACAACCTGTATATTAGTGACGGTTATTTTGTTATCTGCTGTTGAGGCCGGTGCCCAGTCCTGTGGAGCCAATGCCCATGAAATTGCCCGGCAGGCGGCAGGGACCGGATTCCGCATGACTTGTGTGTGCAACGCCGGATATGACCGCGCAAATAATCAATGCCAACAATTTCGCCTCGGCACCGACGAATGGGAGGCCCGCACCGGCGCGGCGTTTACCCTGGGCGACCGCCTTCGGGCTGCTGCCGGACAAGCAACGCTGTTGTTGCGTGGAAATATCCACGTTGGTGCGCTGGCAGCCGAAGCGGGCAGATACGCGGAGGCAATCTCCACTCTTTTTTACGGGGAAAACAAACCGGCAAAAGACTCCGCCCTGCGGCAGTTGCTCGATGATGACGTCGGCCCGGCTTTGACGCGGCTGGCCAGCCAGGTCCAACCAGAACGCAAGAGAGCCGGCCCCCTGGCTGCCGACGCGGTCAACCCCGATGACCCGGAAATCGCCAGCAAGGCGGTTGCCGACGCCGCTGTTCTGGCCGGATATTATGTCGGTCACGGAGCCTACGCGGGCGCCGTAGGTATTCTGGAAAAAGCCGTCATCAACGCGCCAAATGACCGACAATTGCGCCAGGCCCTGACCTATTCGGGGCAGTTGAAAGCGGAACAGGTGTTGCGGGACGCCGCCAGCTCGACGGCGACGAGCATCGCCGAACGGCGCCGCAGAGCTGCCGGCCGCATCGCCTGGAAACTCGGTTTGCACCTGATCGACAAAGGCGATACCGCAGCAGCCGAACCGGCCCTGCGGCGCGCCCAGCAGGCCCTATCGGACGGCGGAAATGCCGAAGACATAAAAGTCATTGAGCAAATGCTGCAGTGGATCGAGGTCGGGCGGCCCTTCTTGAATGTCGATCGTCGCGGTCAATTTAAGGATCGCAGTAAAGCCGATCTGATCCTGGATTCTCTGGAGTACGGTGAAGGAAATATAGATAACAGCCTACGTTTTCTTGAGGAAATTCGCCGTACGGAACCAGCCAACCTGGCGGCACGTGACGCCCTAAATTATGTTCAGGGACTGAGTGCTGGCTTGCCGTAGAAACTTTTTTTTGGAGGAATTCGGAGGTCTATTGCAGTGGCGATATCCACGGAAAGGTTTCGCCCGATTTTACGTTCGGAAAATCGTTATAGGACGAATAATAATTGTGCGACCCACCGGGTTTCGAATTAAGACGGGCGGGATAGATCGCCATCCAACCCTCGGATGCGGGATTTTTTGGCCATTCAGTCACACACTTTCCGTTAAGATCCTTAACAAAAAGATCTTTTGACGCATCCATCTCGACGATGGGCAACCGACCGACGGTTCCCCGATAGCCGCGAAAAATCATTGTCATCCGTGCCCCGGCCAGGTAGGTCGCCGGGCGGGCGCAATAGGCAACCGATGAACCGGCAAGGATCCCTGGACCTAAATCGGCAAAAATTGTCGTTTCGCCCATGCTGGCGGTGTCGCCCGTTCCCATGACCGAAAATAAATACCCGTCATAGGGCAGATTTTTCTCTTCGGCCGGCGGTGCCAGTCCCGGATGTGGGCCCAAAGGTGCCTCGTCCGCTGCCGTCATAGCCAAGGAAAAACTATCGGTTTGTGCGATCGGGTGACCGTCCGATAGAATCCTGAACAAGCCTGAAATATCCTTAGCCCATAGGCCGCTCCAGCCCTGTACCTTGGAATTTACAAGGTTGATATTGAACAGCTGTTCCATGGCAAAGGGAATATCAAAATTTAAGTTGGAAGCCCGCTCACGAAATTCCATAAAATGATGAAACAGGTCCAGGCGGTCGGGTCTGAAGCGCCTGACGAGCTCTTCAATGATAACCTGATCGCGTGCCGCACGGCTGGCAGCAAATCCATCAAGATCGTAATAATCCCCCAGAAGTTTGGAAATGTTTTCGAGACCGGGTCGAAGGAAGGCATTGGCGTTGGCGACCGTTCCTTTGGCCCCTTCGTCGCTGACGGACTGTGCCAGTCCAATGATCCGATTAGCGATTTTCATGCCGAGTGCCGGATCCTGGTATAAGCCCGACGCGCGGCGCGGCGGCCCGACGTCCAGCACCAATCGGGACCAGCCAACGCCCTCTGGATTGACCGGCCAGTTTTCAGGACATTTAACGCCGCCCTCTTTGCCCAGGAACTCTTGGGTTCGTTTGCCGGTCGCTGCCACTTCGACCCTCAGGAGTAAGGTCGCGTCGTCCAGTTCGTTGGTGGGTTGGGCACAGAGCACAAGCGCCGTTGCCAAGACCGGACCACCGGTATCGATTGTTGCCGCCGGCCCGGGGAATGAATTTTGCCCGCTCGGCAGAACTTTGAAACCGTATCCATAATGGGGTTTATAGGGACCCAATGGTGGTACAAGAAACGCGGAGTTTCCCAGCGGAGATAAATCGGCCTGTGCAATTTTTAAATCCAGAAGGTTAATGGCTGCTCCGTGATCAAGAAAACGGTTAAGGCCGGAAACATCGGCGATCCAGAACCCATCCCGGCCCGAGAGTTTTTTAGCCAACTGCAAAGAGGCATCTATGATTTGGCTCAAACCGGTGACAGCGAAGCGAAAAGAAAAAAGTTTGGTTCTTGAACCCGCTCTATTCAAACCGGCCATGGCGGCATGGACCAATTGCACATCGAGCCGGTCGGAGCGGTAGGTCGAGACAAATTTCAAATGATCCGCAGAGGTTCGATCCGGTTGACCGCCTTTGATGAAAGCATCCAGGTTTTTGGGATCGCCGCGATAATAGTCCCGGGCCATTGGACCCATACGTTTTATGTGATCGCGCACAGCAAATAACGCATCAAACATCTCAACCAGTGCGTCCGCCGCCTGCTGGCCGATTACGTCATCGACATCGGGGTGTTGGCCAGACGATTGTGCCAGTGCGGATTTTCCAAATAGTGATCCCGCAACAACGAACACCGCGACCACAATACTTAGGCATTTTCGTCCCTTTCCCGAGCGGTATCGGTGGCGATGAACGGCTATCATTGGGTGCCACCAAAAAACGGCTGTCGCCTGACAGGGCGTTCGATTTCGATCGGCTGCCATCCGTCAAAATCCGCACCGGTCGGCCAATTCTCGACGCAATGACCGGCGATATCGTTGCTGTAGGAGCCGACCAGTGCTAACCGGCCTGAACCTTCCTGGCGGACGGCGAACAAAAACGTCTGGCGATACCCGGACGTATAGGTTGCCGGACGAGCGCATAAGGCAATGACTCCTTCATCGTCAACCGCGACCGTCTGAAAAAGAAAACCGAGAAAGGGACTATTCGGGTCGATCTGCTCGTTGCCTTCGGCAATTTCCCAAAACCGGGGCAATACAAAGTTTGTGATTTGCAAATCAATGTTGGCGGCGCGACGCTCACCCATAGTGCGTAGAATATCTGTCCGATCAGGGCGGTATTTACTGATCAGATTTATTAGCTGGCGGTCATTCAGTTCCGGGCCCGTTTGACCAATGGCCATACGGTAATGTTTCCTGGCGGGTTCGCTACGCACCATCGCTGCCAATAGTTCCTGTTCCAGGGCGAACTGCTCAACCAGGGCGTCAGCGATCCTTTTCGGCAAGGCGTCGTTAATAGCGGTAGCGGTAATCGGGTCGGTGGTAGGTTGGCTCTGGACGGCGCCGACCGGTTTATCGAAACCAAGGGCGACCAGGGTTTCCGCTGAAAAGACATTGCGATAGGTGTAGCCGATGGGCACGCCTTGCTCAGTTATCAATACCCATCCGGTCGGCAAAATACCGGCGATACGAACCTCGAGACCCGGGCGAAGGGTGCCAACGATTTTAGCATTTCCATGGGGTTCGCCGAGCAATCGTGCGTCATTGGCAGCAATTTCCCCCGGGGTATCGATTTTCTTAATATTCTCAACAACTGGGACGGCTCGGGCCTGAAGTTGTCGGGCGATCAGAAGCGGGTCTTTATTGATGCGGGCGACCCATAGGTCGCGCCTGTTGGGTTTTTCGTGATATTGATTGCCAATGACCGCAAAGGTGCCATCGACGAAACCCACAGCGGTTTTTGCTTTGGTGGTTTTGCCCAGCGGAAAGGTTATTTCCCAGGCGACATCTCCTGCTGCATCCAATCGTGCCAACCAGGGATCCGGTGCTTTGGTGCCAACAACAAAAAATCCCCGCCCCCCCTGAACACTGGATATTGCGCTGACCTGCTCACGGGAACCATAGACCTGACGCCAACGGATTCCACCTTCACCATCTATGCGTGTTACCCTCGCCTCTGCGTCGTTTTTATCGGTCAATCCCAAACCTGCCGCTATGGTGTGGTCTTGCAAACCTGTCAATGCTGATATTTGCCGGAGTTCATTGTCGCCAACAAATCTGTGGTCCCACTTAAGCGTGCCGGTCGGATGCAAACGGTAGATCCTGCTTTCTGTTTCACCCTCGTAAGTAAGTGAATTCACCGCAATGACGATCTGACTGTTATTTACAATTGCCACGGCGTCAGCAGCCTCGTCGTCGGAAATCATTCCAAGTGTCTCATGCCATAACACTTTTCCGTCGCTGCTCATCCTCAAAACCCAAGCGTCGGACTTCAGGTTTCCGATTAACTTCGAGCCGACGGCCACCATGCCGCCGTCGGGAAAAACGGCGATGCCATTCAACATCGCAAAGCCGTCACCTACTTTTTTTTCCCAGATCACATCACCAATTGGGTCGGTTCGCAGGATCCAGCCTTTAACCTGCAAGGTATCGCGATCAACGGTGGTTCCGACAATGACAAAACCACCGTCAGATAATTTGGCGACATCCGAAAACAGGTTGTCATGGAGGTTACCATAGGTCCGATCCCAGACAACTTCACCGTCCGAGTCCAGGTGCAGGAGCCAACCATCCCAGTTTCCCGCACCTTGCGACGTGGTCCGACCGGCTATTACAAGGCCCCCGTCCCGTAAGGCGACGGCGGAAGCCGCCACATCGAACTGCGGACCGCCGAAGGTCTTTTCCCATAGGGTGGAGGGCGGTGCTGCCTTAACCGATGGGACAGCGACAAAGGCCAAATAACAAAATAAAAAGGAAAAGCGAAGGATCATATGTGCGATTAACACTATCAGATCTCCATTTGCTGATCTCCATTGGGACGCCATTAGTCGGCGCAACCACCAGCAGCCCGCGGCCGGTTTCTAAAACGCTCGTAGGGCCTTGCGCAAATTTGACGCAACTGGGCCAGATTGCGAACCTCCACTATGGCTTTTTTATTATATCCGATTTCTGCTAGGTCTTCGAGTATCTTGTAAACCAACGGCAGGGCGACAGAGGGCAAACCTTTCTCGATCAGGCTGACTGCATACAAAAGAGTTGCTTTCGGGTTGCCGGGGGCCAATTTCAAAAGTCGTTCAGCATCCCTTATATCTTTGGTAATCTTTACCTTATCCATATGCATTTCGACCCGGTTCGGTGCCAGCGCTATGGCGCGCTCCATATCATTCGCGGCACCAATACGATCCCCCTCCCCGAGGCGTATGCGCGCCCGCAACACGTAAATTACCGGGTCTTGCTTGTCGCCCCGCACCGCCTTGTTTATATCCCGATAGGCTTCATCGGAATCCCAGGGCGTTAATCCGAAACGCGCCATTGCACGCCAAGCCAATAGTTTGGCGTTTTCTGGGTTAGCGGCGACAAGGGGGTCGACAAAATCGAGTAAGTGCTGCCACTTTTCCGTTTCAATTAGGTATTTCATTTTTAAAAATTTGAGTTTGAGGTCTGCCGCATCGTAAGTGATGGCATGTTCGATATCTGCGATGGCTTCGTCATATTGGGACACGTCCGAACGGACAAGCGAACGCAAGGCATAACCGCGTGCGGCTTCCGGTTCTAACCGGATAGTCAGATTGATCGCTGTAAGAATTTCTGAGAATTTGGCGTTTGTACGGCGAAGTGCCAGAGCTTCGAGAAAAAAAACTTGTGAGAGAACCCGCCTGTCGTCCTCCGACAGGGTATCAACAACCAAAAATTTGCCTTCTTTTATGGCAAGCCGGGCCAGGGCGATCCGGGTCGCATCACCGTCAGCGGAGAACACCGTAAATCGAATAAGGTCACGTTCCGCCAACCGAAAAAGGCCCAAGCGAATTTCGATTTCGGCCCGAACGGCGACTGCCAATTCGGAACCCGGGTTTTCTTCGACGATGCTATTGATTGCGACAAACGCCTGCTCGGGATTTCCGGAGATCGCAACCCGCATGGCTTGGGCTATCTTAACTTCGATCGAGTCCGTCGCCTTATTTTGCGGCGTAAGCAAAAACAGCCCGCTGTTCGTCAGGCTACGGCTGACGCCTGCCGATGGTGATTTTTTAACAAGGCGGGCAAGTGCCGCGTCATCTACAGGGAGCACCGCATCGTCTGGCAACGCAATCTTCATTGTCGCACCACCTTGTAGCACGACCGCCCTTTCACCGTTTGGCTGACCCATCGATACACTGAGGCCGGGGTAGGACTCTGGCACCTGCACATCGGAAACGGGAAGCGTGATGAAGGTTTCGATCACCGGTAATTTGAGATTTGTTGTTCGCCACAACGATGCCATCAGGCTGATATCCATGAGCGCGTGTAACCGCCTGAAAATTGGGAATTTGTTTTCGAATTCCGTCATATGAATTGTAAAACCGTTGGCGACACGCTCGTCATTCACGATACGTCGCCCGGTGCCGCGGATGACACCCGTGCTGGTCGCAAGTTCTTCTGTCAAGAGGCGCATCGCCCCGTCGAATACATAAACACGCCCGTCAGGTGATGTCAGGATACTTGCGGATTGCAGGCGCGCTGGCGTCAACCAGAATCGGGAGGTGCCGCCGATATCTTCGGCGCTGAACAAGTTTTTTTTGCTTTCAAAGCCAACGATGGAAACCGCCTCCTCGCCAAGCGCAATCCGTTTCATTTTATAATCGGCATCGAGCATGATTTTAGCGAAACGGCTGTTTTTCGGCACACCTTGAACACGAACAAATTGTGGGCCACCGAGATTTTCAAGTTCCGGATCGAGGGAGACCAGAGGTTCCGCACCGCGTTTCCAGATCGCGGCAATACCGATGATCAATTCGTCGATGGCAACGGCCGCGCCGTCGCCCGCACTGTCACCAATGATCCGGATGTCCCCGGCTTTTCTGTCAATGATATAACCGTGGATCCGTCGCATTGATCCCGGGAACCGAAGGTGCTCGGGTAGTTTGTCCCATTTGTCCCTATAGGTTTCCGCCGCCTTGGTGAGTTCCGCCAGCGATATGATCGTAACCCTATCGAGGTCTCGCCGTGTCCGTGCTGCGAGGATACGCCGCACCGCTTCATCGTTGGCCCAGGAGGCCGCAGCCATATATTCTTCGGCGTTTTTTGCCGCCAGTAACCTGTTCTCAACCTCGGTCGTATCAAATCCGAAAGCGATCGCTGAACGCAGCGCCTTTTTGCCAAAGCGCATTCGCACACCTTTGATCAGGTCGTCGTCGAGGACCGGTCCCGCCGGCCCGATTTCTGCTGGCAATATGTCGATCCTGGTGCTGCCAATTCCGCCATCGGCACCAACAAAAGCCGATGGGTCGGCCGCCCGGGTGATTTTTTCTTTGCCATCTTCCTTTTCAAAAAACAGATTTCCAATAAAACTTTTTTCGCCGTAGACGATTGCCTCATGGATTTGACCGCCGCCAAAGCTGGTCCGTCCCTTCTCAATTGCCCGGTCCGCCGGCGTGCTGCTGTCTGGAGAATTGGCGTAAACGGCCATCAACTGCGCACAGGCTGAAATGCCAGGACAGGTGACATTTACCTTGTTCTGCACTTGTTGGGCACCCGCCGTTGCGAGATTACCCGGAGAGGATTCTTTTGCCACATCGCGTCGCTTTATTTCTTCCAGGGCTTGCTGCCCGGCCCGATGGTAAAGATCCCGCGTCGCCGCCGTATGGGCGTTACCGGCTTCGCGGATCGCGTGATCCCGAATATCTTCCAGTGTCGCCAGGTCACCGGTTTGAATGGCGTCAATAACCGGTGCCGGCATGGGAATGATATCAACAGGTGGTTCCAGGGCCGCGTCCTCACCAATCGGCTTCGGTAGCGATTCTGGCGTATCTTTCGCTGTCGGCGGGACCTCTTCCCAAGGCGGTTGGTTTTCAACCGATTCCGGTGCCGCGCTTCCGTCGCAGGATCCGGGCGGCGTGCAAACGGTCCACGATGCACCGGCGGAGGAATCTCTTGTCATATCCGCCGTCGTACTCTCTGCCGCTTCGGTAACAATTGACGGGGTTAAGGAGGTTAGGGCGAACAAAACAAAAATCGAGCCAATGAGTTCGACGATCCGAAAGCGGAGTTTTCGTCCGTTGGCGTGGCGCGAAATAAGCCATAAGGTCTTCATTGTGATTTTGGCGCCATAAAGGTCTGCAGTGTTCTCATCACCTCATTTCGAACAACATGGCGCGGCGGACGTCGCGTGCCATAGAGGGCGGTCATGCCACTTCGGTTCAGGTTGTTGAAATAAAGATAATAACGTCCGGTCGATGGGGTGCCTTGGCGGACCAGTGAAAACGACGACACCCGGTGTGGCAGGGTATTACCCTGGGTCGTCACAATGTAATGTTCGACCGGCCACAGGAACCCAGGTGCATCGGGTTGTTCCGCCAAACTTTCAAATACACGAACCGCAATTTCACCACGTCGAAACCCTTTGATTTCGCGAAACCTATCCTGACCGATTTCTCGAAGCAGGTGTCTAAGGATGATCATATCTGGTGCGCTGTCGGTACCGACAAGCGCTTCGACAGCCATGGGAAAGGCCTTGAGATGAAAAAAAAGCAGAGCCCGCAATCGTGCTATCAGTAGCGCATCTGCGGTCCCGCTGATGGTTGTCAACGCGTCGAGACGCATGGAAGCAAGTAGGAACAGGTTTGAGCCGAAATCGGTTCCCTGGTCGAAACCGAGGAGCGCAACATAAGTGGTCACCAGATCACGGAGCGTCTTTTTGTTGTCGCGGTCAGATAAATACAGCGGTTCCAGCTTGTCGAGACGCGCAAGAAGGGCGTTGTGTTGACGGGCTGCGACGAGGGTGCGCGCGCCCTCGTCAGACAATTGGGCGCGCGGCTCCATTGATATAAGGGCAACAAACATCCAGGCAATTATCGCCAGGACGGTGCGCCCGATCCGTTCCCGTTTCCCCATGGATATCGGCCTTCGACATCGGTCCTTTTACCGTCATCGACATTTTAACATGATCCATGGCGTCGCCGGAATAAATTTCCAGGCTCGGTTAGTCGTGAATTCCACAACAATTAGGGTCAGGACCTAACAAGCCCTGCTTTTCGAAGAGCGACCATGATACCGCTGCGCCTGTGGTATTTGTCTTTAGGCGACCTTCGCCAGAGGACGCGAACGGCGTTCCTCGTGGGATACCCTCCTGGATCCGGGATTTCTTTTGTGCCCACGTGTCTGGCTCGCTTTTTGGTCGTCGTAGTCGTGCAACAGGTCCTGCAAAACTTGAATGGCTCTTATTTTATCGAGATAGGGGCTGTGATCCATTGTCTTATTCTTTCAATCCGTAAACCGCGACGGGCGATCTATTCAGACAAGAATATGCATAATACATGCCATTTTCCTTGGCCCGATGATTATTAATGAAATGTTAATATATCCAGTACTTTGTCGGTCAAATTCAATCGCCTCAAATCACAATTTGGCGGCAGGGGCGGAAATATTTTCTTATTCAGGCATCCTTGCGGGCAAAAATTGCCTGCGGTGGCACGACATCCCGCCTTCCCGGTCGGCAAACGGGTCAAAAAAGGGCCGCCCTCCCTTTCATTCATCCGTCGACATCCTCGTCTGCCGACCATTTCGTTTTTTCAGGGCATTTCGGTGCATGGTATAAAGTGTACTGGCAACGATGATACAGGCCCCGCCCATCGTCGTTAGAATCGGAATTTCGGCAAAGAAAACAATTCCAATGAGGATCGCAAAAATCAGGCGGGAATATTCCATTGGGGCGATGGCGGCAGCTTCGCCAACCTTAAACGCCTGAATGAACAGCCATTGCAGCACGGACATCAACACGCCGACCATCAGAATCAAGGACATTTCATATGGGGTCGGGGTAACCCAGAGATAGATCGCCGGGCCGCTCATGCCGAGGACCACAATAACAGACTGATAGGCGATAATTGTCGACGGATTTTCGATTTGCGAAAGTTTTCGCATGACGATACTGATACCCGATACAAAAAGCGCCGAAGCAATGGCGTAACCGGCGTAGAGGTTGATATTGCCGGCTTCCGGACGGACGATGACAAGTACGCCGATAAAACCAACACCGACACTCACCCACCGCCGAACACCAATCATTTCCTTTAAGAAAAACATGGCAAGCAGCGTGGTAAACAGGATGCGGACAAAACTGATGGCCGTCACTTCGGCCAGCGGCAAATGGAGAACTGCCGTGAAACCCGTATACATGGCGATCAACGAAAATGCGCCGCGCAGCACATGATAGCCAAAGTTTTTGGTCGTGAAGGTGCCGCCGATGTCTCTAAAGATCAGCGGAGAAACAACTAAAAAAACAAGGAGTTGGCGGAGGAACAGGATCTCGAAAACAGGAATGGAGCGCCCAAGTTCCTTAATCAACGATGTCATTATCACCGATACCAATGAAGTGACCAGAATTATCAGGGAACCTTGAATATTACCCGGCATCGAGCGCCAGCGACGGGAAATTTTCCGCATCATCAAACTTTTCCCGTTTACAAAAGGCGAGGGTCAGGACCCATTACCACCTGAATTTCGGCTGGTTTTTATCATCCAGACCGAACCCTGGTTTACATTTTGGACCTTCTCGACAGAGCTTACCATCATATTCGGCGAGCCCCAAGCTGGCGATGTCGCCTTGGTCGTGATTTAAAGGGCAAGCCAAAACCATAACCGTCATCTTCTTCAAACCCGAAACACGACGCCATCCGCTTCCTATGTTCGAAGGGCTATTTCGCTGTTTTTATCTACGATCTTTCGCCACCCACCCATATTCTCAACAATATTTAAAGATAGGTAGATGGCACCTTTGTATAATTGGCGCTAAGGTATCAGCCAATCTGCAATGGCAGCCGCGATGGCCGTTGGCTCTGGTCATTTGCCGTCAGGCCAAAAGTCATTCAACCGATCCGGGATCAATCGAAGGAGCTCATACCGATGGTCGCCCAGGTAATTTCCAGAGTTGCAGTCATTGTCGCGCCCAGCGAACACGGCAATATTTAATGACCTCCCCGATTTTCAGGCATTTGACAACCAACGATTACACCACCATGCCTTGGCAAAATGGCGGTGGTCAGACCACGGAACTGGCAAAATCATCGCCCGATAAGGATGGCCGTTTTGTCTGGCGGGTGAGTATTGCCCAGGTCGCGAAAAGCGGCGATTTTTCGGTTTTCCAAGGGTACGACCGGCATATGATGATGATCAAGGGAAACGGCATGCGGCTGGTCGTCCCTGAGGCCGAGGATATCTGGATCAAGCAGACCCACACACCTGCATTTTTTAGCGGTGACTGGAAAGTCAGTGGCCAACTGACCAATGGGCCCCTGCAAAATTTTAATGTGATCGTCGATCATCGGCAGGCGACCGCCTGCTTAACGGTTTGCCGCGCCGCCGACCTGGCACAGCGCCAGGCCCCTATGACGTCTCATATAACGATCATTCATAATCTTTCATCAACCCCGATAACGCTGGGACAACAAGCGAGCCGTTGCTGGCAATTGGCCGGTTCAGACACTCTGAAAATCGAGAACCCGACAGTTGAACCGATAACTCTAAGGTCCCTGGAACCGGCATCCAGATCCAAGTTGGCCCATGTAGAGATCTCGATTGTCGATTGAGATGCCCTCACCTGCCCGCTATCACCCATTGGAAATGTACGCGGCGGGCGGCACGGTTACGCGAGAGCCTGCGGAACAAAATCACCGCTGGCAAACAGGTCTCAAGGATCTACATTCTGCGCCATCAGAGGGCGACCAAGCCAGGAGACGAAAGAAACCGCAAATGGAACCAGACACTCTTTCATTTCTTAACTCGGCAGACATCTTTAACGGATTCACGCCGAACGAACTCGAGGACCATGGGCCACACAACTTATACCAAAACGCCAATGCAACCCCGCAGCAGGCAAAACGGGCCCGGGAAATTGCAGGATCAAGCCTATGAAAAACAAATTTCTGGTGTTGTTAGGGGCCATGGTGTTCTCAGTTGTGCAACCGGTGACACCGTCACAAGCTACCGATGCCAGGTTGTACCAACGCCTGCTCGAGCTCAAAGGCAAACCGGGCAACGACCATCGAACGATTGTTGATAGCACTGAAATTCCATGGCGCGCGGTCGGCCGTCTGAACAGTCGGCTGGGCAGCCACTGCACGGCAACGGTTATCGCACCCCGGCGCCTGTTAACGGCGGCCCATTGTTTGTGGAACAAACGAACCGGTACCTATTTACCGCCGCAATCCCTGCATTTTGTGGCCGGCTGGAACAAGGGAAATTACCTCTTTGCGACAAAAATAACTGCCATTCACCCGGCCCCCGCCTATCGCTCAAAATCACCGAATTCTATGAGCGCTTTTACCGATGACTGGGCGTTCGTTGATTTGCTCGATGATCCCGTTCCGGCGACCGGTCTGATCAAACCTGAAAATTTTGGCGGCACCCCCTTCCAGGCCCGCAATAAAAAGGCCGGCCCCTACATTCAAGCCGGTTACAGCGCTGACAAACGCCATGTTTTGACCGCCCATGTCGGTTGCGCCATTTGGGGGATCGAGCGAAAACGAAAGCTCGCCTTGCATGGCTGCAACGCCCTGCCCGGTGACTCTGGCTCGCCCATTTTGGTTGAAGGCCCGGACAACAATTTTCGCCTCGTCGGCATCCACGTCGGTTATATAAAAAATGGCAGTGGTGGCATTGGGATCGCGGTTCCCACGGCGTCATTTATAAGTCAGCTCAAAGCCGCGGAATGAGTGTGAATTCCCTGCTCGACGATTAGAGCCCTTCCGGGGTCATATGGCGCAAATCAGCAGCCAAATCTCATCTCATCAACCACTGGGTCCGGTGGCAAATGCTTTTCGCCGGTCGCGGGCCAGGCGATTATTTTGCAGATTGGAACTTTGGCCATCGAATAAAAGGCAAAACGACGAACAAAAGCGTAAATGAGAGAACGCCCAGGGCAATCGGTCGATCCCATATATAGCCAAATAAATCACCTTGCGAAATCAAACCGGTTCGCCTGAAGTTTTTTTCGAATATCGGGCCGAGAACAAAACCGATGACGACCGGGGCCAGCGGATAGTCGGCTTTTCGTAACAAGAACCCGACGATACCAAAAAACAACAACATCCAAATATCGGTAATCTGGCGGGAAACCGCGTAAGTACCAATCACGCTTATCATCAAAACGCCGCTCATGATCGACCAGGCCGGAAGTTTTAGGATTCCGACAATGGCCCGCATGAAGGCAAACCCAAGAGGCAACAACAAGATGGCACCAACGAGAAATACCGCAAAAATACCCTGAACCACTTCGGAATGGTTGGTAAACATTGTGGCCCCCGGCTGCACACCCTGGATCATCAAACCGCCCATTAAAACCGCAACAACAGGATCGCCCGGAATGGCCAATGCCAGCATGGGAATGAGGGCGCCGCCGGTGACCGCAGAATTTGCGGCTTCACTGGCGATCACCCCGTCCGGATTGCCGTCGCGAAATTCCGGGTCCTTTTCCTTTTTGAAGGCGATCGCCACCCGATAACTTAAAAAGGACGCGGTGACGCCGCCAATGCCGGGTAAAATTCCAACGAACACGCCGATCATACTGGACCGAATGTAATTAAAAGGGCGTTCGATAAGCGACTTGAACACGGCGGCAGATGCCGACAGGTTTTTCGAACTGTCGCTGGCCCGAATGGGATTTTCGATTTGCGAAAGAACTTCGGAGATACTGAACAATCCCACCAAAAGGGGAATGAGGGTAATACCACTGTCTAAATAGACTGAATCGAAAGTCATCCGTGAGACGCCGCTCACCTGGTCCAGACCAACCGTTGCGATGAACAGGCCAAGAAACCCCATCATCCACCCCTTCAGTGGGGACCCCCCCGACAGGGCCCCCATTGTGGTTAGACCCAGCAAAGCAAATGCCGCCGTTTCGGCCGGGCCGAATTTGATTGCAATGGCGGCAAGCGCCGGTGCCACGGCAATTAGAATCAATGCGCTAAATATACCTCCCAGTGACGACGCGATGGTTGACAGGGTCACCGCCAGCGAGGCTTTTCCATTAAGCGCCATGGGCCGCGCATCGAGCATCGTCGCTGCGGCCATGGGAGTGCCGGGAATTCCGATAACAACCGCCGATAAAGCGCCGCCATAGGCACCGCCCTGATAGATTCCCATCAACAATGCCATGGACGCGACCGGATCCATATAAAAGGTAAAGGGGATCGCCATAACCACACCGAGCAGAGGTCCGACGCCGGGCAATGCACCAATGATAATACCGATCGACACGCCGATAATTAATGTGAAGAACTGCCATCCGTTGAGCAGGTTTGGCAGATTTATCAGGGTATCGTAAATGTTTTCCATAACTCAGATTTCAGAATATCTGGTCTATGCCAAGCAAACCTTCCGGCAGCACGGTATTCAGACCATATCGAAAAATAACCAGACAGGTGGCCATGGACAGGATCGAATAGGTTGCATTTCGCGCCAGATTATCGGCACCATTTAAATATCCAATTGCCATAAGCAGGGGAACCAGAGTGAGCAAATACCCCAGCGGCTCGAATAACGCTGCAAATATCACCAAAATCAATAGCGCCATGGCAACTTTTGTGAGGCGCGGGTGGAACGGCTCAACGGGCCCGGAATCGATCTCATCGTCCTGACGATTGGCCCAGGCTTTGCCGACCAACATAAGCGCCAGAACAAACATCCCAGCCAATATGATACGCGGGTAAGCGCGGGGTCCGGTGAAGGTTTCCAGCTCTGAACTGAGCGTCAGGTCAATCAGCGACGTCAGATAAAACCCGTAAAGGATCAGCATTGACATGACGAGTGCACTTAAGAGTTCGACCCGGCGGAGGCTCATATAAGGTTCTCAAAAATTCTAAGGGTACAACATCCCCCGATGAAGGATCACCTTATCCTTCATCGGAGAACATCGGCAGGAGTTATTATTGGTTTTTTTATTTCGTCGCCATAGGGTTTGAGCAACGTCATGCTATCTGCCCAGAGTTTCTCAAACTCGGCGGGTGGCACATATTTGATCATATTCGCCAACGGACCCAAGGCTTTTTTATACTCGTCGCTTTGCACGGTTTCACCGATCACCTGCTGTAACTTTGCAACGATCGCCGGCGGTGTACCCTTGGGCAGAACCAGACCGCCCCAGCCAAGAGCCGCATTGCCCCAACCGAGCATCACACCCTGGTCTTTCACCGTCGTCAAATCAGGTGCCAAGGGATGGGCAACATCGCTCATTAAACCCAAGTGTTTGACCTGACCCTTTAATATTTTCGTTGCGGGAACGATGCCGACGGCGACATCAAGCGAGCCGTTCATCATTCCGGTCATATTGTCGCCCATGCAACCGGTATTGTTGGGGATCGGCACAAACGCCAGGCCGGCAGAACGCATGAACTGTTCGCCGACCAAACGGGGCACGGATTGCCCTGCACAGACACCAAAATTAAGTTTGCCGCCCTTCTTTTTGGCCCAGGAAATAAACTCCTGAACGGTATTTGCCTGATGGTCAGCGACGATGGTCGTAAGATATGGATACGGGAAAAAATTGGTGCCCTGCAACGGGACTTTTCATTGGCCGATGTTAAAACCCAGAATGCGGGCCTAAACGTAACCGGTGTGTTTGTCGTTCAGGCCGCCGCGGATCCAACGGAAACCACCGAATTGCTTTATCAATACACGAACGAGACGTTTGTCCGAGGTGTTGTCGGTTGGCTGAATTTAGCCGCCGATGATATCGACGAACAAATAGAGGCGTTAATGCAACATCCTAAATTTTGCGGCATTCGTGCCCACCCACCCCAGCATTTTGACGCTGACTGGCTGCTGTCAGCCGCTGCCGTTCGCGGCATGACGGCACTGGCTGAAAAAAATCTGGCAATCGATTACCTGGTCAACACCACGCAGCTCAATAAACTTCGATCGGTTTGCGATGCCGTTCCCGGGGTGAGGGCAATTCTTGATCACGGGGGTCGCCCCTATGTCATGACCGGCGACACCAAAGAATGGGCCCACAACATCCGCAACCTGGCGCGTCATACCAACTGCGTGTGTAAGTTATCGGGTTTGGCCGAACGCGCCGGCGTCGAATGGAATAAACAAACGCTCAAACCCTGGATCGATATTCTGATCGACGCGTTTGGCCCGGAACGCCTGATGTTTGCAAGCAATTGGCCAATTATGACACTTATGGCGACGCCGCACATATGGGTCGATAGCCTGATCGATATCTTCGATGATCTTGGCCTTCCGGCAGCAGCCCAAGGACAGATTTTTAAAAGCACGGCGCTGCAGGTCTATCAAAGGCGTTAAGCCCGTCGTCAATTTATTTTGCTTAGGCGGGTGAACCGACGACCCCGCCGGGGGGTGCGAGCCGGTCGGCGCAACAGTGTTTATCGGTTTTGTCCTTTGACGTTTCGGTCCATAGTGTCTGGCCAAACCATCAGGAGCCATAAAAAACAATGCCCCCCAAGCTGACACCGCCGATGGATAAATCCATCCGGATCACCGTTGATATTGGCGGCACATTTACGGATCTGCAGATATTTGATCAATCCACAGGCCGCAATCAGGCCCATAAAACCCCAACAACGCCGAATGACCCGTCGGAAGGCCTGCTGACAGGTTTAACCGAAGCCGCCCAGCAATTTGATTTTCGGTTCGATCAGATCTCAAGCCTTATCCATGGCACGACCATTGCCACCAATGCGGTTCTGCAACGCAAACTGCCCCGGGGGGCACTGATCACGACGGCCGGATTTGAGGATGTCCTCGAAATTGGCCGCCACCTGCGCAGCCAGGTCTATGCCAATATTGCCGAGCAACGGGCCCTGTTGATCCCCCGCGCGCGGCGTTTTGGCCTTAAAGAAAGAATAAAAGCCGACGGTTGCATCGAGACGGCACTGACCGACGCCGACATCCGTGCCCTGGCCTATGATCTCACACACTGCGAGGCCGAGACGGTGGCCGTGTGCTTCCTGCATTCCTATACAAACCCCTGCCATGAACGCCGGGTTGCGGCGCTCCTAAAAGACATCTTACCCGACCTTCGGGTCTCCATCTCGTCGGACATCAGCCCGGAATTCCGGGAATTTGAACGGACATCGACGACCGTCCTGAACGCCCTGCTGATGCCTGTGGTCGGCAGTTATCTGGAACGCCTGAAAACCCGTTTGCACGCCCATGGCCTGGTCGCACCAGTCTATCTGGTGCAATCCAATGGCGGCGTTGCGACCCCGGAAATGGCAGCCCGGCAACCGGCCCGTCTGCTCCTTTCCGGCCCCAGCGGCGGTGCCAGAGCGGCAGAAACCATCGCCCATCGCCTCGATAATCTCAACCTGGTGGCGGTCGATATGGGCGGCACCAGTTATGATGTCTCCCTGGTCGAGGCTGGCCAGGTCCATCAGGTAAATCAGGGTGTGGTCGATGGCTGTCCGGTCCGCCTGCCGATGGTTGAAATGCGAACCATCGGAGCCGGCGGCGGCTCAATCGCCCGGGTCGATCAGGCCGGCGGTTTGTTCGTCGGACCCGAAAGCGCCGGTGCCGTGCCCGGCCCGGCCTGTTACGGCCGGGGTGGCAAACGGCCCACGGTAACCGATGCAAATGTCATCCTTGGTCGTATTGATCCGGCGCATTTTTTGGGCGGGACGATGGACCTCGATGGTCATGCCGCACGGCAATCCATCGACCAACAGATCGCCGCCCCCCTGGATCTTGGCGTTGAAGAGAGTGCGGAAGGCATCGTCCAGATTGCGGTTGCCCATATGGCCAGCGCGATCCGCTTGTCGTTGTTCGAAAAGGGTCTGGACCCGGAGGACTTTTCGTTAATCTCGTTTGGTGGTGCCGGTGGTTTGCATGCCTGTGAAACGGCGGCGGAACTTGATATCAGGCAGGTCATTTTCCCCGCCGACCCGGGCACCCTAAGTGCCTGGGGCATGCTTTACGCAGATATCGCCCACGACCTGACGACGGCGCAACTGATGCCAGCCAATGAACAGGCGTTGCCAGACCTGGCACAGGCGGTCGAAACCCTGCGCCGAAGCGGCAATAAATTGCTCGACGACGACAACATTCGCGCCGCCGACCGACGCATCACCTTCAGCCTCGATCTTCGTTATCCGGGCCAGGCCTATGAGATCACCACACCTTTTACCGACACCAACGCCATCGCCCAGGCGGTCGCCGCGTTCCACCGCTTGCATCTGTCACAATTTGCCCATTCCGAACCGACCGTTACCCCTGATATCATCAATTTACGCCTGAGCGCCATTGGCTTGCTCGACAAACCCAAGGCCCCGGTGATCGGCTCTGGCGATGGCCAATCCCGGGGTCGGCGCGGTATTTACAACCGCGGCCACTGGCAACAGGTCCGGGTTTATGACCGCCGGTCCCTGGAAACCGACAAAACCCTGTCGGGACCGCTGGTTATCGAAGAGCCCCATTCGACGATCCTGGTTCCGGACGGCTGGAGTCTGTGCCCGCTCACTTCGGGTGAATTGATCGCCATGGATTTGACGGGAGAAAACACATGAAAGGCCTGAACCCGGTACAAATTGAAATCATCCGCAATGCCCTGGTTTCGGCAGCGGAAGAGATGAGTGTGACGATCTGGCGCACCAGCAGATCTTCCGTGGTCCGTGAAATATTGGACTATTCCACCTGTCTGTTTGATGCCAACGGCCAAAGTGTCGCCCAGGCGGCACGAATGCCCGTGCACCTCAATTCCATGGCAGCCTGCCTTGAAGACCTGATCGCCCATCACATTGCCATCGAAGACTGGCACGACGGCGACGTGGTCATCACCAACGACCCCTATAGTGGCGGTCAACACCTGCCCGACATCCAAACCTTCCGGCCGGTTTTTGTCGATGGCCGCCGGATCGCCATTGCCGGCATACTGGTGCATCATCTCGATGTGGGCGGTGGCGCTCCGGGCAGCTATTATGCCGATGCCACGGAGGTTTTCCAGGAAGGTTTATGCATTCCACCCGTGAAAATCGTTGAGGCCGGAAAACGCAATGAGGCCATCGTTAAAATACTTCTCGCCAACAGCCGTGAACCGGCCAATGTGGGGGGCGATTTTTCATCGCAACTGGCGGCTCTGGAAACCGGCACCAAAACCATTGAACGGATCGGCCGCAAGTATGGGCCGGATCGATTATCGCAGGCATGCCAACACATCCAGTCGGCATCGGAGAGCCAAATCCGCGCTATGTTCGCTGAAATTCCCAACGGGGTTTACACCTTTGAAGATTTTGTCGACGACGACGGCATTGAGACGGACCGACAGCTGCGGATTCACGCCCGTCTGACCGTTGACAATAGGGCCATAGAGGTTGACCTGTCGCAATCGAGTGCCCAGGCCAAAGGGCCGGTTAACTGTACCTTTAATATGACCCGCTCGGCGGTTATCTGCGGCGCCTTAATGGCCCTTGGCCGCGAAGTGCCGGCCAACGCCGGGTGTTATCGGCCGATTTCCGTCAAAGCGCCCCTTGGGTCCGTGGTCAATGCCCGCCACCCGGCACCCGTGGCCAACCGGATGGCCGTCGGCCACCGTGTTGTTAATGCGGTTATGGGGGCCTTCGCCCAGGCGCTTCCCGATCGTGTTCCGGCAAGTTATTACGGGGTCAGCTACGCCTATGCGCTCAGCGCCAGCACGGACGACGGGGGCCACCAGGTTTATTTCGATCTGGAATGCGGTGGCTGGGGTGGCCATCCGCACGGCGACGGGGCAAACGGGTTTTCCTGCGGTTTTCACAACATTTCAAACACCCCGGTTGAGATGATCGAGAACGACTACCCGGTCACCTTTTTGCAATACGGCCTGATCAGCAATTCGGGCGGTGCCGGCAAATTCAGAGGCGGCCTGGGGTTGGTTCGGGAATTTCGACTGGATGCCACCGAAGGCCTGTTCGCCGCTAATTTTGACCGTTTTAAGGTGGCTCCCTATGGTCTGTTTGGCGGCGAGCCGGGACGGCCCGGTCACCTGACCCTGCGCCGGGCCGGGGCGGATGATGCGCAACCCCTTGCCTCGAAGGTCGCTGCAATGGCCCTGACACGGGGCGATATTATCCGCGTTGAGACGGCGGGCGGCGGCGGCCATGGCCCAGCGCGGGAGCGGAATCCGGCAGCAATCCTCCGCGACCAAACGGAAGGATATACGGATTGACGGCGGGTAGATAGGATTACGGCGCGCGCAAACCCGGCAATCCCCTGGGTTTTGCAATAATTTGTGGTGTTTCATTTTCACGGACCGGGCGCGGCAAACGACTTCCGTCTACCAGATGCGCGCCTAAGACAAAAAAATTATATGCGAATTTCATATAAGACTGTCGTATCCACTTCCTGCTTTTTCGCAATTCCTTTTTTCCACATTCAATCGTTTGGCAAACCACCAATTCTTGCTTCGGCAAACCGCTGGTTTTGGTTTTCCACGCAGGAATTGGTAAATCAAATATATATTTAAGAATGAATAGTTAAAGAATCTCCAATCTTAGGTTGCATATTGCTTTATTTTTATATTAAGATTGCAAGATAAATTTATTTTCTAATTATAGGAGTAAATTCGATATGGCCACGAACCCGGACGACAATCCACTAGATATCCTGTGCGTAGGACTTCCCTACAAAACCCATGACGCCTTAAAATCTCTGTTAACAGACAGGCGATCGATTGCCTGCCATTTGACAGGTTGGAACGAACTGAACAGCGGGCAACATAAAAAAAATAAAGATAGCGATTGTCGAATGCCCAACCTGTTACGTACGGCATGACATATTTATTCGACCTGGCATTGAATTTCTCAAACGGATAAAGGTACCCATTCTGGCATTGATCAGCAGCCAGTGTGCCGACAAAGCCGGGATCTTCGCTCAGGGCATAACGGATTACCTGACCTACCCCCTTATCGCAGACGAGATCCTAACCCGTATCGATGGTTGTCTGCAGTCGTCTGCAAACGCGATAGCGGGTAATCCCGGGGTTACCAACGACCTTGTTACACGAACCTGCCAATTTTTATTGTCAGATCTGAGCTATGATCAGGGACTGGAACAACTTGCCGTAAAAATGGGGACCAATAGGAACACGCTGTCCCAGGCATTTCGCGACGAATTTAAAAGTGGTGCCTTAAGCTGGTTCAGAGAACAGCGCCTTATCAAGGCGGCTGATTTGCTGTCAATTACCGATATGTCTGTTCAAAGAATCACCTTTGAGGTCGGATATAACGACTCCAACAATTTCTCAACATCCTTTAAAAAAAAATACACCCTTGCCCCCATGCAATATCGACACAAGATGAGGGCACTTAAAAGCCCTTTAGCCATGTCGCGAAATACGGGTGTCATAGATGAATTAAGTCACCCCTGTATCAAACTTAAGGAGTCCTCATAAGGAAACCACATGTCTGGTTTTTTGATTCCGACGGTGAATAACTTGGCCCAAGGGTCGCGTTGGACAGCGGCGGAAATGGACGCGTCACGGTTATTCTTAATTTAGGTTTTCTGAGTTCGCCTGCTGCTGGTAGATGGCGCCTGCAGGTCCGCACCAAAAATTGTCCGCAGCACCACACTTTGCGCTGATCCGCACAAAGTGATGAATTCAAAGAAACGGCTGATGGATTCAAAGGTGCAAAATAAAATACCCAGTAAAATCATAACGTGTTTTAGAAAACATGTTTCTACCAACTCTACGAACCCTAACAGGAACCCGACAGAGGAGACCATGGTATGTCTACAGAAAGCATCAAATTAAACTTCATCAATAAATCAGCGGACACCAACAACAGCAATGTCGTGATTTTTCAACAGAATGTCGCCGAAGACTTTGGTGAACTGGCAATTGCCTGGCGCGTCATTGAAAACTGCGGACGCCTTGATAACCATCCGTTTGTCTATCCCTTGAAATTCGAAGTCTGCGCCAGCGACTCCTATGGCAACTATACACCGCAGATGACCGCCTATGACGGACAGGCCTACCAAATGGTTAAAGATACGTCTGGCGATGTATTGAACCTCGCTAACACACCCGCCGTATCACCCAACGAAGTTGAAGTCCGGAACAATCTGCAAGCCGGCGCGATCAACGCCAATATTTTCAAAGACGGGAAACTCCTGGCTGCCAAAACAAATATGGCACCCGGTCAAAAAGCTGTCTTTGAGTTTCATCCCAGAATTTATATTGGCGTGGTGTCTCAAATTGAAGAGGGCCAGGTGATGAATTCGGCAATCATTCAACAGGTCAATACGGAAATTAATCTGTTTGGAATCACCAGCGCCAATATTGTCATGACCGGTGGCGGACCAGGTCGGAGTTCTTCGCCGTTTGATTTCCACCTCGAAAAGATCAATCAATAATCGGGCATTGGGGGGCAGAATAAAGCCCCCCTGTCACCTGAGATGTATTCATATTTACATAGAATTTGGAGGACTTAACATGACGACGACAGTTACAGGCGGGCAGGTCTTATTAAACGGCCAGGCGCAAAAATATGCGGTTGCCGTTGAAAAAATAGTTTTTGATCTCAATCGTGTACACGGACAGGTTCCGGTCGGTGCCACCGGGCCAATGACCTTAACTTCCGTACCCAGCCCCAATCGATATCAGGTGGGGGATCAGTTAAATTACAGCGACGGCAATAACAATAACAATGCCACGTTGGACGTTACGGCAACGATTGGGCCGTCCAAATATACCGTGCGGAGGAGCGCTTAGACCTAACCCCCTGTCACCCCAAACCTTCCGACCGCCTCGCCCCAATTAAAGTCGGCTCGCCAACCAGTAAACAGGAGCGATGAGAATGATAGACAAACCTGAAGACGACACCCCAAATACCGATGAAGGGAAACCCGCAGGCGCCGCAACAAAATCCAAATCCGATCAACCATCCGGTGGCCAATCCACTGCGCAGAAAAAGAAAGCTGGCCAAAAGCCAGCCCCTGGAGCAAATACAACTCCGAAACCGGACCCAACTCCTGCGCCAACTCCTGCACCAACGCCAACGCCAGCGCCAACGCCAGAACCAGTCGTCAGCAACATCGCCACTTGGTACTCGGGCGATTGGAAATCAACCGCAGCGAAGTCTCCCCCTTACAATGGGCTGAAAATCACCGGCGACCCAACCTTTGACACCTCCGGGAAATTTGTTTCCGTAAAAGTGACGGTTACCGATTTCACTAATGTTGCCAAAGGTGAGAGCTCGACAATTCCGGCGTTAACCATTGAACAGGGTTTCGTAAAAATCCCGAAACCGACACCACCGGTCACGGCCCCGCCGGCCACAGACCCACCGGCTACTGATCCGCCATCGACACATCCGCCTGCTGCCGATCCGGCGACAACCACGCCGCCGGTTACCGACCCACCCGTCAGTGATCCACCGGTTACGGACCCACCTGCCCCGGAACCGAAAACCTTTACGGTCGACGGCGACATTTCGTTACAATCCTACACGTCGGGTTTGTATCTGCGCGTTCGCCTGGGATTTGGTCTGGACCCGCAACATCGGGAACTGGGGAATATCTTTGAACTGAAAGCCCCGCCACCCAAACCAAAGCCAATCAATGGTTAAGGTAGATGTACACGGATATCCAGTTCGTCAACCGGTCCTTAAATCCAAATCTGCCCAGCGTCGGTATGTATTTTGGCAAAGGAGATATTGCTACCGGCAGTCAAATCCTGCTTTGGCACCTGGTTACGCGGTGTGGTTTTCTCTGGTGCCACCCCGTTCGCGTGCATTGGGATTACCTTTGTGAGTTCCGCGGAAGAAACGATAAATCGCTGTTCAGGGGGTCTCTTCAAAACCTCCTGGCCTGCCGAGAATTGGCGGATGACTTCGGTATAAATATCCAGTCAACGATCACACAGGGTCAGGAAACGTTGCGAATATTCAAGACCACTAAAAGCATTGTTGAAAGGATGTCACTTCTGAGAAACGGCGTTCCAGCGGCCGCCGTTTCTTTTCCTTGGCCAGGGAACGCGCTCAGCGTGCCTGTTACAAGTCGCATCAGTTTATGCGCCGATATGTATTTAAAAGAGTGCGATGTGATCAACGACAAAAACCTCAACAGAAGTCAACATTCCTTCAATCTTCAAGGCATTCGCTCCCTATCCATTCATATGAAAGGAGGCCAGCCGGGGCCCCATTCAGAACCGATTTATTTCGTCGCAACACATTTGACACATTGGTAAAAGATAAAATAATGGTTACGGAGATCAAACAAAAGGTATGGAAAGACAAGGCCTTTTATGGCGATAAAAACACGCTTATTATCGAGTTCACAATCGTCGATATGCCACCAACCTATGCTGTCACATCGAAGGTCTACCGGCAAAACCATCCCACTGATATTTATCTCCCGCCCGCTTTGGTAAAGGCCCAGAGAACCTATCTGAGTCACCATTTTGGCAATGGCGACAGTTTGTCTGGGTGGGACACTTTATCTGGCTGGATTGAATGGCAGTCGAGCGAAGCCCATTTAACCGGTTTCACGGAACAAGTGACGTCGCGTATTTCGCTGGAGTCAACCTATCTCCAACAAACCTGGCATTACGAAGGATTTATGATCGGCTTTGGTACCGCCACTCCCGACCCGACACCGCCGGATCCGCTGCTGCCGCCGACGCCAAGCCCCATTGCCGACGAAGTGGCGGACTTTGGCCTTAGGCAAACTCATTTGGCGGCGCAAGAGCTGTTTCCATATATTTATATCCAACCCTGGCCGTCGATTTCCAAGAAAGACAGAAACGCCTTTTTTTATTCGGCACCCAAGTCGGTCACAGCTCATAATGAATTCTGGAGTTCTCTCACCAAACTGCAACAACAAGGTGACAGGAACGGAATGCTGCAGGCGGCAGTCGCTTATATCGAAGCAACCCTCAATCCAACATCTGCGGCGGCCGGTAGCGAGCTGTTCGTTGATACGGTCGATGAACTGCAGGACATTTTCCGTTCCTTTTTAAAAATTTGGTGCGATCTCCAAGAGTTAACCATCGTTACTTTTGACGTTTTGAGCGAAGTGGTGGAACGGCAACTGAAAGGCTGGAAGGCCTATTTGGACGCCACAAAAAACCCCGCTTACACGGAAGATCTGGTAAGAATATGGAATTCCGTAGTCGCCTTGAATATTTGCCTTGGATACCGGCACAGACTCCTGGAGAAATTGAATTATATTTTGATGGTCAATCACCTGCTCATCCAGGTTTCGGCCGGCATTACCTTTAAAAGGCAAAAACCAACAGCAATAAAACCGACGGAAACCGATAACTTGGCGGCGAACACAACAGCCGAAGGCGACAAGACAGGAACGGCGAAGGGAAAAGTAAACGTCGCACCCGACAGCCAAATGGAAATCCCGGCGGCAACAGACGATCAACCTCCTGCACAACAGCAAAGCACGGAACCCGGGCCACCTGCGAAGCAAGACCCGACCATCGAAATGGCATTTACGCCATCGCCCAAACAACTGGATATATGGTTGAACAGCACACTTTTATTACCCTCTGATATTTTCCCGTTGCCTGCCAGTTGCCAACCATCAAAAGACCAAACCCGCTCGGTTCCGGTGACGACAGCACCGCCGGAAACCCGGGACAACCCGGTGCCGACAACCGAACCTCCGTCACAAATTCAGGGAAAATCGACGTCGCCCGTCGAACAACCGGCAAAAATTCAGATGCCCCCTCGAGTGACTGCCGAACCGCCGTCGAAAAACCAGGGAAGCCCGGTACCGACAACCGAACCACCTTTAGAAAACCACGAAAGCCCGGTGCCGACGACCGAACCACCTTCGGAAAACCAAGCCAAACCGATACCGATGACCAAACCACCGTCGGAAATTCAAGCCAAACCGGAACCGTCGACCGATCAAACATCAGTAGATCGAAAAAAGCCGGGCAAACCCGTGCCGACCGGTTGGGTCAAACCCTATGCAGTTGGTGCCGTGAGATCGGTTCAGTACGAATTAATCGGATACCAGCTGGGCGAAGTCCAGAAAATAGAAACCATACTGCGTGGTGAAGTTCGCGAAAATACCAACCGCCGATTAAACAAACGGGCCAAGGCATCGACCGAAATTCTGGACGACAGGGAACAACAGACAGATGGCCAGGAAGTGACATCAACTGATCTGATAACTCAAATCCAGAAAACCCTGTCCGACCGGAAATCGACGACAAATATAACATCCTACGACACGGACTACGGCCAGCCGACCATCCAGAAAACCAGTACGACAGGAAATTGGTGGGTGGAGGAAAGTCCGGCCGGCGGTTTCGACAAGGATATATCGAAGTTCGAAAAGGATATCATAGATAAAACCGTAAAGCGCATATCGCGACAGGTCAGTTATACCCGCAGTCTGTTCGAATCTGAAGAAACAGAGATTATGGACATTTCGAAATTTGATAATGTGACGGGCGTTGAAAATATATGTGGTGTCTATCAATGGGTGAACAAATCCTATCGGGTTTTTTCTCGGAACCAGGAGAACCGCTTGGTTCTGGAAGTGATGCTGGAAAACCCCGCTGACCACTTAATTAAAAATATAAAAAAATTTTTTGAAATCGAATTAACGCCACCGCCGTCGCCTGAAGACATGGGATTAGGCGGATATAAAGATATCTCACCGACACCCACACCGACACCCACACCTACCCCCACACCTACCCCCACACCTGCTCCCACGCCGACGCCAACTCCCACACCATCGTCGGCACCGCAAGAGAACCTCAGTTCGGCGACACCGCCGGCGCATGGAACCTATTATCTAGATCTTTTCCAACAATTCGAAGTTCCCGGCGAATTACCGCCGCCGCCAGCGAAGATGGTCCTCAGCCAAACGCTGAAAAGCGGAAACCCAATCAGTGAAACCCATGTCAATGTCCCCGCTGGTTATTTGCCAACGCAGGTGACGATCTCGGTGGTCAGTTTCGCCGATGGTTCTTCGATCACCGCCTACGTGGGGTCGAGCCAGATGACGTTAAAAACACCGGGGTCGCAAACATCGAAACTTACCCAGGCCTATAAGAACATACCGATTTCAATCGTCGCCAAACCTACACCCAACCCATCATCAGCTGTTGCTGATGTTCCGCCAGAAGCGGACAAACAGGCTGCTGCGGCAAACAAGGGCGCAACACCGACAGTCTCATCGCCACCGGTGACCTCTCCGCCGCCTGTGACCACCTCGCCGCCTGTGACCACTTCGCCACCGGCAACCACTCCGCCGCCGACAACCACGCCAGTCCCCACGAATGCACCGCCAGTGGCCGGCACTGGTGAATTCGCCGATTATTATGTGGCAAACATTGATATCGAATGCCAATGCAGCCCGGAACATTTGGCCGATTGGCAATATCAGGCCTATCAACGCATCTGCCAGGGTTACGAAAAACAAACGACCGATTTCCATGCCGCATTGGCCCAGCAAAAACAGGTTTTACAGGAAACAAATCCAACGTTTTTGGAAGATATTATTAACAACCAGATCATTCAGGGCTGTATCGCCCTCATCTATACGCATTATTTGCAAATGACCAATGGGGCGCCGACCGAACCGCCGCCAAGCCCACCGGTTTCCCTCCCGACACAACAGCAAATTGGCCAACCCAGATGTATAGAATATTGCCGTAACAGTCTCAGTTGGTCCGATTTGAACTGTCAGATTTACATCGGATCAACGCCACAAGAGGCAATGGAAGACGGGCAAAATGCCCTGTTAAATATGTTTAACTCCGATTTGCAATTCAGGAATTTCCTGCGGGCCAATAAAGCCAGAATTTTGCTGCCGGTAAAAAAACCCTATACCCGCAGTTTTTTATATTTTTTGAACTCCGGTTTCATTTGGCCAGGCAGCGATTGCTTGACCCCCTGTCTGGAAACAGACATTGAAATCTATTATAAGATCAAACAGCAAGATGGCTTGCCGTCGCCCGCATCACCGGCACAAAACCCCTGGGTCATTCAGGTACCAACGTCGATGAGCATCTTAAGCGATGGCGGTGGGTTACCCCGATATGGTGATCCCTCATGAGACCGCCGTTGCCTCCGGCACCCGGGTTTCCTGCCGGACCCCACCCACCCGCAACGCCCTATCATCCGAACCGCCGTCAGTCCCAAATCCAGAGTTATGGAATGCCAGTGGGTGCGATCATCGCCTTTGCCGGCAAAATATTACAGCTCGACAAAGAAAGCGACGTGGGCACGACGGACCTGCAGCATTTTGGCTGGAAAGTATGTAATGGCAGTGCCCTGAAAATCGATGAATTTTCCGAATTGTATTACGCCATTGGTGATCTGTATGGCACACCCGGAAAAGGGCAGTTTTTATTGCCCAACTATGAAGGGTATTTTTTGCGTGGTGTCGACCTTTCGGGAACCACCGATCCGGACCGAAGTGACCGCAAGGTGCCGACGGCGACGTCCAGTGGGGGTACGGCGGCTGGCGTTGGATCCAGCCAGCCCTGGGCTCTTCGGGACCACAAACACCTTTATCAAGAACCCAACATGGGCACGACACCTGCCTTACCGGTCGGCGCAACGGCGGCTCTGCAGACGACCCCGCCAAAAATTGATACGGAAGGTGTAACCGTCGAAGACGGAATATTACCTCCAAATGTCAGCCAAAAGGAAAACCGGCCCGTTAATATGTATGTCTATTGGTTGATAAAATCATTACCCGACTATTGAAGTTGACGGGTCGCAGTAAATTTATATCGACGTTTATTTCTAAAATGGGCTACCTGTGAGACTCGAAATGCCAAGCGACCTGCGGTTTACAAATTTACGAACGGGAGACAAAGGCGATGAGGTTAAAGCCTTGCAGGACATTCTAAACCGCACGGGTGCCCTGTTGCTCCTCGACGGGGTTTTTGGACCGGGCACCGTTGGTGCCATAAATCGATGCCAAACCCTGGCAAACCAACAGGTGACCGGGATTGCCGATGGTCCGTTGGTCAACTGGTTGGATAATCAACCGGAACCGTCGCCCAAACTTTCCTGTGAAGCAGTGACGTTTATCGTTCGCCAGGAAGTTTCCAGCCGCACTGACTACGACCGGTACGCAACCCACCCCAACGACCCGGGAAACCCAAGCGGCGTGACCATCGGTATTGGATACGATTTGCGATTCCAAATAAATACCTTCGAAATCGACTGGGAAGGCGAGGTAACGCAACAGATCATAACCCGCCTTAGCGCCACTTTGGGACAAATTGCCAGTCCATCGATGATTGCCGGTTTGTCTGACATAACCATCGCCTTTGAAGCGGCTTGGCGGGTCTTTATCAAGTCTTCACTTCCCGGCTACTATGAAAAAACGGCAAAAACATTCCCAAACTTCGAAAGCCTTCCGGATCTGTGCAAAGCCGCACTTATCAGCCTGGTTTATAATCGGGGGACGTCGTTGACGGGCCCCAAACGCGTAGAAATGCGAACCATCAAAAATCTCATTGTTGCCGGTAGCCTGCAGGCCGTGCCGGAGCAGTTTGAAAAAATGGAACAGCTGTTTACCAGCCCGGGTCTAAAGGCCCGTCGCCAGCGCGAAGCAAATCTGTGGCAACAGGGTTTGGGCCAATCGCCCTAAACCTCCGCGTTCGATCCACCTGTCGGCAGCGGTTACAGACAAAAATAATCACAAGGAAGACCGAATGTATGGCCCATTGACAGCGCTCGATTGCCTTTTTGCGTTCGAAATTATCAGCTGCGCCGTTAAAATAAACCAAACGCTCGACGAATGTGATTGAATGGCGATGCGTCCAGGACGACGGGCCTGTCCGAGCCCTTTGTCAGATCCTACGTCACCCGTCCGCCGGCAGGGAGGAGACCTGATCACCGATTTTCACGATCCCTGATTCGACGACGCGGGCGGTAATTCCGCCGTGCCCGCGAAGCGCCGTGTAGCCACCGGGACCAAGCAGCACCTCCATGCGCGAGCATGGGGCGCACACGCCGGTGCCTTTTAGAACGGCCGTTCCGATCTGAAAGCTGTAATTTTTTAAGGCCAGAAGATTAATGCCACTGACAACGATGTTCCGGCGAAACCATTGCGGGTTGATTTGATCTTTGCCGAGCAGTGAAGCGATTACCGCAAGGTGCTCATATTGGAGGAGCGTTACTGCCCGGTTGCCTGGGTTTTTGTACCGATCACCACACAAACCGCTATCGGTTATTTTTATCCGATCAGAACTGATCATATCGGCGCGCCGCCCGGGACGAATTCCGATCCAGCGAACCGAACCGGCAGTCACAAAGGACGACATCAGTTCAGATAAGGTTTTCATAGACAAACTTGTTTTTGAGTTTAGGCAACAGGGCCTGGTTCCCTAAGAATACCATAGGAACTTCCAGCGAGATGCAAGTCTGGGCGTTGTTTTGATCCGTACTAATGCCAACGAGTAGTGAAAATGACACATAGAGACGGCAGTTGGACATTGCCGTAGGATCCATCCCTAACAGGTCCTATATCCCGCACTGTGCTGTAGCCTCTGCACCGGCCGGGATACAGGCCGGTTAACGCCGATGGAAGTTATTAGGATCAAATCAAGGGGCCGCAGAATGGCAAAAATATCCATCCCTTTATTGAGCGCCGGATTGTTGTTGCTGGTGTTTTTAAAGGGCGTCCGTGCCCAAATGTCCGGTCCCTTCAGCCCTTTATCCAATCTGTTGTCGGCCATTTGCGACCCGTGGCGTTGCTTCTGGCCGGCGCCGATTGCAGCCCCCGTCACGGACGCCTGATCGAACGGGACGGGGCTGCATTGGCGATTGAGCTCGCCGTTTATGATCACCAATTAACCCGGACTATCGGCACCGAACCATTAAACCCAAAACCCCTTGCCGGGGTCAATCCACCGGGCATAACCATCGCCCATATTGATTCCGGTGTTGTCTATACCCGGCCTGATATTGCCCGTCGTATTGCCCGATCCCCGTCCGGACATGTCGCGGTTTGCATCTGTCCTTACGTTTGTTTCATCAGCCTGAGCGACAATTGTCACCCTGGCCATGGATAAACGCTATTTTACCTCATGACCAAAACCATTGCGAGGCCGCTGTCGCAGGTTATGTTAGGGTCAGGACCCTAGTTAAGCTGTCGGAAGTTGCCGTTAAATCCTTTACTACCCGATTTACATTCGAAAGGAAAACCTGTGAGCACAAGCCCACTTATTGATACCGCACCGCTGGCCATGCATTGGCAAACCCTCGACCCTTTTTTGTTCTGTGCCCACCATGACGACGCCTATCCGCCGGGAACCGAAGATCTGGGCCCGCAGGCGTCGCTTGCCGGACGTTCCATTGGCCAGGACTTTAGTGGCAAGGACGGCTGGAGCATGTATCACGGCGACCGGGTGCCGGGTTTCCCGCAGCATCCCCATCGGGGTTTCGAGACGGTAACGGTGGTCCGCAAGGGCCTCATCGATCACGCCGATTCGATGTCCGCGTCGGCGCGTTTTGGCGAAGGTGACCTGCAATGGATGACCGCCGGGCGCGGCATTGTCCATTCGGAAATGTTCCCCCTGGTTCATAAGGATCAGGACAACCCGACCGAACTATTTCAAATCTGGCTCAATCTTCCGGCCCGCAGCAAAATGGTCGAATCGTATTTTTCGATGTTTTGGCGACAGAAAATTCCCTCGGTGACCTGCAAGGACAGCGAGGGGCGGAAGACAACGCTCGTCAGTTATTGTGGCGCCATCCCCAGCGCGATTGCTCCGCACGCCGCCCAGCCGCTTGCCCCGCCACCGGATTCCTGGGCAGCCGATCCAGACAACAAAGTCGTGATCTGGACCCTGAAAATGGCTCCGGGCGCCACCTGGACCCTGCCCCAATCCGACCCCGGATGTAATCGCCGTCTGTATTTTTTTAAAGGCGATACGGTCGAGACCTGTGGCCAATCCATTGACGCGGGAACGGCGATGACGCTCCAGGCAGATGCGGATATTGAATTAAAAAATGGCCCCCGGGAGGCTGAGTTTTTGTTGTTGGAAGGTCGACCCGTGGGCGAACCGGTCGCCCAGTATGGTCCTTTTGTCATGAACACCACGGAAGAAATTCACCAGGCCATGGCTGACTATCAAAAAACCGGTTTCGGTGGCTGGCCCTGGCCCGATGATGCACCGACCCACGCCGGCAATGCAGAGCCTTTCGCCCGTTATCCCGATGGCCGTAAAGAATTGCAAAAGGATGGGTAACCGGAATCACCCATGGAGCGTTCAGCGCAAGACTAAGAGCAATGGGGGGTTTTCGACATTTACCATTGACCGCCGTGGCTTGAGCAAAGACAATTCAGGATAGATGAAAACAAAAGGACGGAAACCGTGGCTGATCAATTGACCGAAGAATATTATGCAGATTTGATTTCCAATGTCTCGCACGCCAATGGCGTATTTCGCATTACCTTTGCCCAGCAATATGCCGACAATGAGGTCCAACCCAGCGTTCGCCTTCTGGTCCCGGCAAATCAGCTGCAAACCATGATCAAGGCTATTGCCGGCGCGGCGACGGAGATCCGAGATAAGGTCACCGCCCAAGCGGCCACAGTGCCCCCCGAGGCCGCCAAAAAGAAACCGGCGGGCAAGAAAAAACCAGCGGCCAAGAAATGACAAGACCCTGTCAGCGTTCCTGAATAGCGCCGCCTAAGCGGTACAGTATGGGGTCGAGGATATAATCAAGAACCGTGCGTTGGCCGGTTTGGATATTGGTCATGACCTGCATGCCCGGATACAGCTCGTAGCGCGCCGCACCCTGTTCAAAATAGGGTTTTTCAACACTTATGCGCACCTTGTAAAACGGCATGCCTTCTGGCGTAACCAGGGTGTCCGGGCTGATCCCGGAAACCACACCGGCCAAATTACCATACCGCATGGCATCGGCCGAGGCGAGTTTTACAACGACATTCTGACCATTCGCCACATGGCCGATGTCCTGGGTCGGCAGCTGTGATTCGATAATCAGACTGTCATCGCCCGGAACAATATCGACGACCGGATCGCCGGGGCGGATCACCCCGCCAACGGTGACCACATGCAGGGTTTTAATGGTTCCGGCCACCGGCGAGCGAACGGTGGTTCGTTTCAGGCTGTCTTCAAATTTTTTGACCCGCTGTTTAAGTTCACCGTAACTCAGACGTGCCTCTTCCAGGGATTTTTGAATTTCGTCGGCATTGGTGCTGCGGATGTTGTTGAGGGCGGCTTTTGCTTCGTTCATGGCGGCTTTCGCCCGGTTCAATCCAGCCCGGTCGGTATCGATGCCATTGCGCAATTGGGCGACTTCCTTAAGAAGGTCGAGATGGCGAAAACGATTGGTTAAATTTTCTTTCATCAATTCGTCACTGATCCGGATCTGTTCCTCGACCAGTTTCAGGTTGCGCCGCGCACCTTCGATCCGGGTGACGATCTCCGTCGCTTCCATTTGTCGTTGGGTGATGGTTCTTTCCTGGCGTTTGATGTCATCCGTGAAGCGATTGCGGCGGGTTACAAATCGCCGTTCGGCCTGGGCCACCAGGTTTGGGTGTTTGTCGGAAAATTCTTCCGGAAACTGCGGTTTTTCGGCACCGCTTTCCAACGCTTTTAACTGGGCAATGTCGCCAATAAGGGAATTTAGGCGCACCTGAAGTTCCGCCACATCGGCATTGCTTGAGGTTGGTTCAAGAACCAAAATCGGTTGTCCGGCTATAACTTTTTTGCCTTCGGAAACCAGAATCTCGCTAATGATGCCGCCTTCCAGGTGTTGTATGGTTTTCACCTGGGTCGAAGGGGTCACTTCGCCGGTTGCCATACTGACAATATCCACCGTCGTCTTCGACGACCAAACGGCGAAAGCGACAACCATGGCGGCACACAACAGAAACGTGCTGTGGGTGGTTTTCGGTATGGTTTCTGCCGTCGGCGGGGCAGTTTCGGCCGTCGAGTTCATGTATCACCGGCGGCTTTTTTACGGTCCTGCCGAGATTTACGTTTGGCCGGCAGCGGCTTGGATTTGTCGTCAACGCTAAATCGCGACTGGATTGCGGAGAGACTGAGATTACTTTCCTGCGCCTTAGGTCCTTCGCCTTCGGGCAACAGGTCTTCCGGCACGGGCAGGGATTGCACAGGGAGTTCAACCGGCTTGGCTTGTACAGGCAGATCCGCTGGCGTGGGTTGTACAGACGGTTCTGCCTGCGGCAATTGTCTGCGCGGCAAATCGTCGTTAACCACGGTTTGCGGCAGGGCGGCAGTGCCCGCGTTCCCTTCGGGCGACGTCTTGTATCCGATCCGTTCAACGGTCGGCGTCGGTTTTACGTTTAAATCCAGCAACAGGTGCGGACCTTTAACAATATTTCGGTCATGGCTCATGACAATGATGGTTTTGCCCTGTTTGGCCATGGTCCCGAGAATATTATGAACGGCCTTGCAGCCTTCTGCGTCCAGGCTTTCCGTCGGTTCGTCGATGACCGCCAAATTGCCGTTTGTCGTCAAGGCGCGGCCCAAGGCAATGCGCCGGCGAATGCCTTCGGACAGGCGCCAGCCATTATCAACGACCATGGTTTCCAATCCGCTGGGGCTTTCGTCGAGGAATTTTCGCAAACCACACAGGTCAACCACCTGATTGAGAGCTGCCGTGTCGAGCTCCGGATTATTGACTTTTAAATTTTCTTCAATGGTGGCGTTTAACAGCGACGGCTCCTGCGGCTGGAAGATGACCTGTCTGCGCCACCACTCCGGTGACACCTGTTGCAGGTCCAGGCCATCTATTAGAATTTGCCCGCGAATGGGCTCCAACAATCCAAGCAGCAGCCGGGCCAAAGTTGATTTACCGGTGCCGTTGTCGCCGGCTATGACAAGCACCGAACCGGGGTCAAGTTCCATATTCAGCGATTCAAATATCGGTACCGTGCTGCCGGAATAGGCAAATGCCGCATCGCGAAACTCGACTTTTCCTGAATATTCCCTTAAGGCGGATCCACTGTCCGGTTCCAGAGGAACAGACGCCAGTTTTTGAAACAAATCCAGGGATTGTCTGGCCTTGGCGAAGGCGCTGCCCAACTGGGCCAGTTTGGTCACCGGTTGCAGGGCCCGGGCCGCCAGAATATTGCCGCCGATCATCGCGCCCACATCCAACTCGCCCAACACCACCAGGGTCGCGCCAACGGCGATCACCGCAACACTCATCAATCCATTGGCACTTTGGGTAATGGTTTGAACCAGGGCCTGACTTGAGCCAATATCGCGGCGTAATTTTTGGGTATCGAAGATATGCTGGCGCCAGGCGCTGCGTAAAAAATCACCGGCGTTAAAACTGCGGACCATATCGCCTTCGCGCGTAACGGTGCCCAATAAGGAACTTCCGGTACCGGAGTTTGCCTGCAGGTCGGCGGTCTTTGATTGCATCTGCATGGAGCTGATCAAACCAACGGCAAAAACCCCAACTACAAACGCCAGCACCACATAGGCCAGAAGCGGCTCGAGAATATATAAGACAACAATGAACAACAGGGAAAACGGCGCATCAAGAATGGTTGTTATGTTGGTCGCACTGTAGGCCGTCTCAATGGCTGCCGTGCCGTTGACAATTTCCTTGCGAGTCTCGGGGGGGGTTTGATCGAGAGCCGAAACCTTGGCCTTGGTCAGGGCATCAAAACCGTTGAGGGCAGAGGTTAAATCCGGTTTGACACTTAACCCCCGGGACAAACTCATGCGGGACTGGCGAAAGGCAAACTCCAGAACAAGCGCGATCAGCACCCCCGATGTCAGAGTAAACAGGGTTGCGTCGACCCCCTGACCGACATAGCGGTTTAACACCTGCATAACAAAAAGTGGAGACGCCATAGCCATGACATTGACAAAAAACGAGCCAATCAACAATTCAAGGGCAATACCGGGGCGCGCCAAAAACCGGCGTAACAGTTCTTTCATTGCCCAAATCCAACCTTCCCGCTCAAACCACCGTTCTCTTCAACGACTGGACGCACTTTTAGGTCAACGCCCTACCTATCCGTTATACCATAGTAGACGGATCGCCATAAAAGCAAATGATCAGGTAATGGTATTAAAATCGTCGCTGTCCAAATTGATGCCATCGACGGTTTTCAGTTCGATTTCAAGATCGACCGCACTATCCCCGTCTGCGTCGATTTCAAGAATTTTGGTGGCATTGTCAAACCGCGCCTGGGTGTTTCCATTGTTAATAAAGGCATTGGTTTCGTTCCCCAGATAATCAAATGTACCTTGCACCATGCCGGCAATATTCAGGCTATCGACAGCTGTCGTCGATGTGCCGGCGTCGAAATCATTGATCACATCACGGTTGAGCGCACCGATACCGCTGTCGCTTGTTGATTCGTAAACAAAGACATCGGAGCCGGCACCGCCGGTCATGGTATCAGCCCCCTCGAGGCCGAGGAATGTGTTGTCCGCTGCGTCACCGATCAAAGTATCGTTGCCAAACCCGCCTTCGACGTTTTCAATACCGGTCAGGGTGTCAGTAACGCCATTGAACAGTGCCGTGCCGGCGGACAGATCGACAACAACAGTTGTCTCCGATTTATGGAAGGAAATCGTATCGCCGCTGCCATCACCTCCATTAATAACATCGGCCCCGGCACCGCCGTCGAACCAGTCATCACCGCTGCCACCGTTCAGCACATCAGCGCCGTCATTGCCCAAGATCACGTCATCGCCACTGCCACCCGTGATGGTGTCGGCACCAATCGTTCCAGCAACCAGGTAATCTTCCGTAGCCGCGGTAATGTCGTCCGTCGGCACGGCGACTTTATAGGTTTCCAGAATGCCATCTTCGTCAGAATCAAAGGTGATCTGGTCAAGGGGACTGCTGTCGTGGCCGGTTATAATAACGGTATGGGTGACGGGCATCAGTTCGTGATCTTCAAAAGTGACTGTCAGAAAACCCGTTGCCGAAGCGTAAATCACCGTTTCGAGGGAGAAAAACTCATCAAGAACCAAACGATCAAGGCCACCGCCTGTGGTAATCGTATCTGAACCTTCGGAGGCAAAGAAGATGTCGTTACCGGAACTGCCGGTGATGACATCGTCACCTTCACCACCATCGAAGAAGTCATTTCCGCCGCCGCCGATCAGCGTATCGGCGCCGCTGCCGGCAAACAGCACATCATCGCCAGTACTGCCGGTAAGGGTATCGATGCCGGTGGTTCCGGCCAGTGCCGTGTTGATGCCTGCCGATGCGGCAGAGGTCGTGGCAACCGTAAAGGTTTCCGTATTGCCATCTTCGTCAATATCGAAGGTGACCTCCTTCAGTTCCGAACCGGCCGTCAGGTGATTAGCAACGGTCACCGTATAAGTGCTGTCATTAACGTTGTCGAATTCGAAAATCAATTCGCCGGTACCGGTATCGATCAAGGCGCCCGCAACATGCAGATCATCTTCAAAGAACAGATTGTCTGTGCCGCCGCCCGTAGTAAGGACATCGAAGCCTTCCGACACATAGAAGATATCGTTGCCAGCGCCGCCGGTCAGGATATCGTCACCGATACCACCGTCGAAGAAGTCATTGCCGCCGCCGCTGATCAGGGTATCAATTCCGCCACCACCGAACAGGACATCGTTGCCAGTATTGCCGGTCAACGTGTCACCTGCCGCAGTCCCGGCCAGCACCGTATTGGTGCCCAAGTCCGCCGAAGTTCCGGTCGACATGATGCGGCTTACCTGGATGCCGTCTTCTTCGATATCAAAGGTGACCTGCGCCAGGGCGCTGCCAGCGAAATGATTGGCGACGTTGATGGTGTGTGTCGTATCGTCAGCGGTGTCGAATTCGATGAGCAGGTTGATGCCATCATTTACAAATCCGGCGACATGGTCGGTCAACGCGAACTGCAGGGTGTCATTGTCGACGCCATTGCCGGCATCCAATGTGTCATTGCCCTTCGATGCATTAATGACATCGTCGCCGTCACCACCGGCAATCGTATCATCGCCATCGCCGCCGGTGATGTTGTCCTGGCCGGAGCCGGTGGAGATGTTGGCGCCCGTTGTTCCGGTGACGGCGATGTTATCGGCAATGCCGCTACCGGTGATGGTCTCGGCGTTGGAAACCGTAATGGTGCCGCCCTGTAACAATTGCAGGGCATCGGTGCCCGCGCCCATGTCGATGACCGTGCCGGATTGGGCGTTCTCGAGAATCAGCGTATCGGCACCACTGGTCGTGCCGATAATCTCAACACCAGAGACACTCAAAGTATTGGTCCCGGTCGCCGCCAGGGTCAGCGTATCGCCGGTTCCGGTCCCCAGACCGACGCTGGCACCGGTGGTCATGGCGGTCGACACAACAAGCAGATTATTGTTGAGATTGTTGCCGGTGATGGTTTCGACGTTAGCGACGGTGACCGTGCCAATCGCTTCGAAAATGTTCAGCGTATCAGCACCCGCGCCAAGGTCGACAGAGATGTTATCCGATCCCTCATGCACAATGTTGACGGTTTCGGCAATAGACGCGGTAGTCGTCACCGTTTCGATATTGGTTACCGTGATCGTGGTACCGGCCAGGGCGGCATTCAACTCCAAACTGTCCGTGCCGTCTTGGCCATCCGCTGCGGTGACGATAAAGCTGCCCAACGTCCCGTCGCCACTGTTCGTGTGCGCGGCAAACGTGATGGCATCGTTGCCAGAGGTACCAAGCAGGCCGGATCTCTCGAAGTTCAGAACCGTACCCAATGTCACGCCGCCGATGGTCTGGAACAGAGTGTCCGTACCCAAACCGCCGTCAATGATGCTACCGGTTAACCCAGCTCCGGCTTCAAGGAAAACGTTATCGTTGCCGTCGCCCGCATCGATCGTACCGGTAACGGTGGTTGAACTGCTGATCGCAATGTCGTCGGCGCCAGCCGCTGTCGTCAGGCTGGCGATGATCGCGCCACCGACGGAGATGTCGTCGATGCCGGCACCGCCGATAAGGGTATCGGCACCGGTACCAAGACTGGTGTAGGCGAGCACGTTGCCGCCGGTGCCAATATCAAGGGTAATCACATCGACGCCGGTGCCACCGGCAATGCTTTCCGCGCTGATGATCGTCACTGTGTTGCCGCCGTCGGCCAGTTGCACCGCGTCCGTGCCCGCGTCCATGTTGATCGTCAGGTTGGTCTGGCTATTGGTCAGGGAAATGGAATCGCTGACGCTGGCCGCCATTTGCAAGGACTCGATGTTGGTCAGGGCGAGCGACGAGGCACCGGCGGCGAGGATCTGCAGAAGATCGTTGCTGCCGGCTGTGCCGACATATTCGACTCCCGATTGCAGGTTCCGCACCTGCACCGCCGTATTCGTGCCGCCGTAGTTGACGGTCTCGACGTTGGAGATGCTGGCGAAAACGTTGGTGCCACTACTCAGGTTCAGCACGTCGCCCGTGCCGCCTCCCAGATCAACCACCGATGGCAGCCCGAACAGGGTTCCGGCGGTCAGCACGTCATCGCCGCTGCCGCCGATGATGGTCTCGATATTATTAACCGTCGCGATGTTGCCGCCATCGGCCAGCTGCAAGGTGTCGTTGTCGGCACCTAAGTTAATTTCATGGGATACGGCGTTAAAGGTGTTGGTGCCCATGTCCAGGATGTTGTCGCCGGTGGCAGCGAAGATGCCACCGATGTTGGTCAGCGTCGAGCCGGTGAAGTCTCGGTTGCCTGAGAGGATGCTGATATCGTCATCACCATCCGTACCACCGGTGATATCGGCACCGTTGAGAACCGTTGTCGTCGTCAGTGTCAGAGTGGAATTAACCGTTGCATTCGAGGTGTCGAACTCAATAGTGGCGACATTATTCAGCGTCACGTCATTGAGGAACATGCCATTGGCGCTGGAAATCTTGTCGGCACCAACCGCGCCGCCGTTAATCGTCGCCCCACCGAAGTTCGTAACATTGTCGACGACCAAGGTTTCGGTGCCCGAGTTGTCACTGTCGATATTGATCGTCGCAATACCGCTCAGGATCGAACTCGAAAGTGTCATGCCGTCGAGACTTGTGATACTGTCATCGGCGTTCTGACCGGTGATTACAGCTCCGGCAAAACCGCTGGTCGATGACATCGTCAATACGGCACCCACATCATTAATGCCTTCGTCAATGCGGATTTCGCCAATCGCCGTCATCGTGACACCGGAAAAATCCACGCCATTGTTGTAAACCAACGCGTCCGACCCGGTCCCACCGGTAATGGTTTCCGTTCCAATCACACTAATTGTGTTGCCGCCATTGGCCAGTTGCAGGCTGTCAGTACCGGCACCCAGATCAAAACTGCCACTGGACTGGGCCGCACCCAAAGTGACCGTGTCATTGCCGGCACCGCCGGTGACGTTGAGAATACCATCCAATTCGGCACTGGCATCGATAACCATATTACTGGTCGCCGTAACCAGGGCCGAGCCGTCAATGGTCAGAACTTCCGTGGCCGCCACATTCGCCGTATTCAGTGTCAGGTTATAAGCTTGGTCTGTCCCCAAAGACCATGTCTCGAATCCATTGATTCCACCCAACTCAGTCGCGTCGAGAGCTGCTAGACCGGTCGCCGGTCCGGTCGCCGCCTTAATAACCAAAGTATCGCCCGTGGTATCGCCGCCACCGCTCAACGCCGCCGCAGCGCCGTTCAGCATGGCCGCATCGACGGTAATGGTGTCATCGCCACTGAAGTTGGCACCATTGAAGTTGAACAGCCCATCGGTCTCGGCGGAAGCGTCGATGCTTACGCCGTTAGTGATGGACGTTCCCGTTTCGATGGTCAACGAGGCGCTGGCCGCCACATTGGCCGCGTTCAACGTCAAATCCCAGGCATCGTTGGAGAGCAGTTTCCAAGTCTCGAAGTTGGTGACGTTTGCCAACTCACTGGCATCAAGAGCACCGAAGCTCGACGTCAGTTCAAGATCATCTGTACCGCTCCCACCATTAAGGGTCGCCGTGCCGTCATTCACCATGGTGTAGCCAACAGTGACTCTATCGTCGCCGGCACCGGCGATGACATTTAATGTGCCCGCCAAGGCACTGGTCGCCGCGTAAACAACAAGGGCGCTGGTATTGCTCACCAATGCCGAAGCGTCGATGGTCAACGTCTCGCCGACCGCCGGTTTTACTGGTGACAGGCTGTAGGATTGGTCGGTGCCGAGGGTCCAGGTCTCGAAACCCGATATGTTGGACAATTCGGTAATGTTCAAGTTGACCGCACCGGTCGAGGCCTTGATCACCAATTCATCACCGGCTTCCGCAGCGCCGGCATCCAGTGTCACCGAACCGCCCTCTAGCATGGCAGCCTCGAAGGTCAATTGATCGGCACCGCTTCCGCCCGTCACCGTTTCTGCGTCGCTGACGGTAAGCGTATTGCCGCCATCGGCCAGCTGCAGGCTGTCGATGCCGCCGCCAAGGTTCATCACAGCACCCGCCGTCAGCGTCGTGGTGACGGTTATATTGTCGGCGCCGGTGGTTCCGGTAACGGTTTCGACGTTGGCGATACTCAGCGTATTGGCGGTGCCGCCCAGCGTCACGCTATCGGTGCCGTCACCCAGATCAATCAGGTGGCTTACATTGTCGAAGCTACTGCCCAGAGTCAGGATGTCGTTCCCGGTTGAGCCGAAGATGTCGTCGATGTTGGTCAGCGTGACAGCGCTGAGATTTACACTGCCGGATATTTTCAGGTCGTCATCACCGGTCGCGCTACCAATAAGTGCGGCACCGCCGAGGAGCGTCAGATTATCAATCGTTAAGGTGAACTCGCCGGCGTCGGCTTCATCGATTTTGACCGACGAAATATTGCTCAGCGTCGCGCCCGACAGATCGGCGTTGGTGGCCGTCTTGATCAGGTCATCGCTGCCGGTGCCGCCGGTTATCGTAACTCCGTCGAGGCCGGTCGTCGCGCTGTCGACCTGCAGAACACCGATGGTGTTGTTGTTCTGATCAATGCGGATATGTTCGATGGCGTTTAAGGACACGCCGCTGAAATCAGCGCCGGAATAGGTCAGGGTATCGATCCCGGATCCACCGGTGATGCTTGTCGCGCCCAGAACACTGGTGATATTGCCGCCAGCGGCCAGGGTCAGGTTTTCAACCAGATTAAAGACTGTGCCGAAAGCCACGGCGGTCTGTACAATCACCGTATCGAGGCCCGTACCGCCGGTCACCGTTTCGGTGTTGGAGACATTGACCGTATTGCCGCCGGCAGCGAGCACGAGTTTGTCACCGGTGCCACCCTTCAAGTCGATATTGCCGGAGATAGCTTCGCCCATCGTCACCACGTCGTCGCCGGTGCCGCCGGTGATCGTTTCGACACCTGTTGCCGTCAAAACGTTGCCGCCGTCGGCCAGGTTAAGGGTGTCGGTGCCGCCAGCCAAATCGACGGTGTCTCCCGACGCCATGACATTGCCGAGCGTCACCGTATCATCGCCGGCTTCGCCAACAATGGTAGTGAAATCCGAAATCGAGATATTGGACAGGTCGGCGTTGACGCCGCCAGTGCCGAGATTAATGGTGCCGGAGAAGTTGACCGTCGGCGTTCCGTCGTGGGCAAAATCGCTGGCGATGGTAAGCGTGTGTGTGCCGCCAAGGGTAATCGTCCCCGTACCGCTCAGGGTCGTTCCAGTGCCAAGGACCGTGGCACCGTTGGTCACCGTCAGTGTCTGGCCGGCAAGCACATCAACGGAGCCGCCTGATGTATCGAACGTTGCACCGGTGTTGGTAAACGTCGTATTGACGTCAATGTCGACGGTGCCGGTATTGGTCATCGAGCCGGAGAACGTGTGGGCGCCGGCGCCGCCGGTTCCCTCGTGCAGAGAGTGGAACAGGCCCGTATTGGTCAAAACGCCGCTGCTCTGGTTGAGAACGACGGAGCGTGTGTTGGCGGTGGTATCGGAGAGTTTGATGGTACCGGCGTTGGTGAAATTGCTGGTGACTTCAACGCCGATATTGCCGATATCCGAGCCGGACGGATTGCCGACGACGAAGGTAGCACCTGCTTCATTGCTCAACGCGCCGACGTACTTGTTGTTGGCTTGGTTGTAGATCGTGCCCTGGTTGATGACCGCCGCGTTAATCGGCGCGTCTGTGCCACCGGCACCGCCTAGGAATTTAAAGTTGACCTCAGTCGTATTGATGAGGGTATCGGCGGCGGTCAGGCCCTTGATCACTTCCTTGTTGATCGACGCGCCGAACGAACCGGTCAAGGTGATCTGGTCGGCACCAGCACCGCCGTTGATGTCCTCAATCCCGGACACAGACAAAACGTTGCCGCTGCCGTCGAGAACCAGAACGTCGGTGCCGCCTGCCAGATCAACGCTATCGCCGGCCTCGGCTATGCCGGTCAGGGTCAGGGTCTGGTCGGCACCGTCGCCGGTCAGAATATCGTTATCAGCCGTCAGCGCGAACGTCGTCAGGCCGCTGACATCGACGGGGTTGTCGGCGGTGAAAGCAAAGTCGCTGGACGCCGGGATTGTCAGCACGCCGGAAAGCGCCACCAGGAAACCATCGTAGGAAGTGCCACCCGAACCGGCACCCTTCACGTAAAGGTATCCGGTGGTCGTGACGACATCGACAAAGAATACAATCTGATTGACGACACCCGTGTCGGCGACAATCGCGGCAACCGTATCGTCGACAACATTGGTACCGACGGTAATCGCCAGATAAGGAGTGGTGCGCAGGGCAATCCCGGACGCCCCTTCCAACAGGATCTGGTCAGAACCACTGACGAAGTCGGTAATGACGTCGGTGTTGGTGGCATCTGAATCCGTTGCTGCGAAGTAGGAGAAAATATCGGCTCCGGCACCACCGGTCAGCAGGTCTGCGCCGGCCTCGCCAGCGATATCATCATTGCCGGTGCCGCCGATAATCGTGTCGGCACCGGCACCGGCGTCGACTTCGGCACCGATAGTGCCGGTGATCGTCAGAACGTCGACGCCGGTGCCGCCGACGATGGTTTCAGCGTTCTGGATCGTCCCCGTATTGGCAAAATCCGCGAGCGTGAGGGTATCGGCTCCGGCCCCCATATCGACCGTTGTTCCGGCTTCCAGCATATCTTCAAGGATCAATGTGTCGGCGACAGCGCTTGCGTTGACAAAATCCGTGCCGGCAATCGCCAGTATGTTTGTTCCACTGGCCAGGTTAAGCGTATCGCCGCCACCGGCAAGATCAATGAACATGCCGGTCGTCGCCTGATTGACTAGGGTAACGGTCTCGGCACCGATTGTGCCATTGAGGTCTTCAACACCCTGGATATTAACGATATGGGTCGTGCCCGTTGCCAGATTAAGCTCGTCCGATCCTTCGCCGGCGTGGGTTCCAAGATTAATGAATGTTGCCGCCGTAAGGGCGTTTTGCAGGGTCAGTGAATCACTGCTTTCATCGTCACCGGTTATGCTTTCGATACCGATCGCGTTAATAGTATTGGTCGTCACGGTATCGCCCTGGCGGAGAATGAGGGCATCTGTACCCGCCCCCAAATCGATCGTCGTTGCGCTCAGGAAATCGCCTTTAAGGGTCAGAGAATCCGCAACCGCGCCACCAAGGATGATTTCCGTATCCTGGATATCGGCAACGTTTATGCCATCGGCCAGTTGCAGGCTATCGCCGGTTCCGCCGCCGAGATCAACGATATCACCGCTCGCCAGATTGGTGGTCAGGATAATTGTGTCGTCGCCCGTGCCCTGGGCGTCGATCTGCTCCACATTGGCAACGGTCAAGGTATTGGCGACATTCTGCTCGAGCAACAGACTGTCTGAACCCAAACCCAAATCAACGATATCACCGGTTCCGGCGGTGCCGATCAGGGTAATTGCATCGACGCCTGTGCTGCCGGTCACCTCGTCATTGCTGGTCGTCAAGGTCACCGACTGGGTGCCAATAACCGCCAGCGAATTTACCGTCGGCTCGAGGAAATCCGGATCAGCGATCAGGTTCGACAGCAATACGCCCGGCAGGGTGATCTCCATATCCACGCCATCGATCCCCCCGGCACCATCAATGTTGATTTGCAGTATTTTATTGACGTCGTCGAAGCGTGCCTGGGTATTGCCGTTGTCCGTGAAATTAACCGTATGGCCGCCGATGAACGAATAGGTCCCGTGCAGAAGGCCTTCGAGGACGATATGTTCGCCGACATTGGTTTCTTCAAAATCGCTGATCGTTTCGCCAGCGCCTGCGGCAGCGTCGGCTATGCTGGTATAAATAAATGCGTCGTTGCCGGTACCGCCGCTCAGGGTGTCGGCACCAAGGCCACCAACCAGTTCATCGTTTTGCCCACCGCCATCAAGTATATCGTCGCCGGCGCCGCCAATCAGCGTATCGTCGCCAGCGCCGGAGCTGATGATATCGTCTTCAATGCCGCCGACCAACGTCTGCGCACCGGAACCGGCGCTGAGGACATATTTAAGATCAACATCCTGGTCGGCGAATTGCAGCACTTCAACGGCTTCAATTATATCGGTGCCTTCGTCGCCGTTGCCCGTCACAATATCGGTGACCGTATAGGTACCGTCCAAATTATCGGTAATCGTATAATCGGCCCGGTTGCCGCTGTATATGGCGCGATCAACAAACCCATCGGCGGTCTTGCCATCCGCGCCGCTGCCGCCGGTGATCAGGTCATCGCCGTCACCGCCGGTCAGGATATCCAACCCGTCACCGCCGATAAGCGTGTCGTTTCCGGTTCCGCCAAGGATGGTATCGTCGTCACCGTCACCGCTCAGAAGATCATTTCCGGCACCACCGTCCAGCATATCGGTGCCTGCGCCACCGCTGATTTCATCGTTACCACTGGCACCAATCAGGGTCTGCGCGCCGACGCCGCCGCTCAATATATAGTCAAGTTCATAGAAACCATCGGCAAAACTCAGCCGTTCAACGGCTTTTACCGTATCCGTGCCATCGCGATCACTAACCGTATCGGCAACGGTATAGGTTCCGTCCAAATTGTCGGTAATCGTATATTCGTTGAGGTTTCCGCTATAGGAGGCAATATCAATAAAGCCGTCCGCTGAGGTGCCGTCGGCACCCGTGCCACCAGCCAGCGTATCATCCCCGGTGCCGCCGTTCAGGGTGTCAGCATGATCACCACCGATAATCGTATCAGCACCGTCGCCACCGAACAGGGTGTCGTCTTCACTTTCGCCATCAATCAGATCATCGCCGGCAAGTCCATATAAGGTGTCGTCGCCGGATCCGCCGCTGAGGGTGTCATTGCCATTCAGGCCGGAAATGGTGTCACTGCCGATACCGGCATCAATTGTCAAACTGCCGGTGAAAGCCCCATCGCCAAAGGAAAGCTGTTCGATATTGGTCAGCGTATCGGTGCCTTCATCGCCATCGACACCATTGTTGTCGGTGACCGTCACGGTGATGCCGTCCGAGGCAACTGTGAAGTCCGCTTGATTGCCTGCGTATCCGGCTTCATCAATACCACCCAGGCCATCAATCGTATCGTTGCCGGCATCGCCGATGAAGGTATCGGAGAAAACCGTACCGGTCATAATGTCGTCACCGGTTGTGCCAATCTGGGTCAGATCGACCATGGTCAGCACCAGATTGGTGGCGTTATAGGTCGCCGTGATCTCATAGCCTACCAGGTTATGGTTGATCGTATTAAAGGAACTGACGACGGAATCGTAATTGAGGATAGTAAACGTATGTCCGTTCGGCGGCTCGTAGCCGCCGACGAAGTTGAGGTTCAGGCTGTCGGACGCGGTTGACAGATCCAGCGCATCAACGCTCACCACGTCATGGGTCGCATCGCCTGTAATGTCGACGTTCAGCGCCGTCCCGGCGTTGAAGTCGGCAGGCGCACCATCAATCACCAGAACGTCAACCACACCGGCACCGCCGGCATCGATGGTGCCCTGGTTGTCGAAGGTCGCACCGCCACTAAACACCAGGGTGCCGCCGCCTTCGATGGTGCCGGTGTTGGT
>JAJFII010000102.1 GCA_021775095.1 Rhodospirillales bacterium | reverse complement strand
GATGGGGGGAGGTTAGGAGGGGGGTGACAGCGCCGATTAATCTGTGCCTGCGAGGTCGCGGGACCTTCACCCCCCACCCCCGACCCACCCCCACAAGGGGGGAGGGGGATGTAGAAGAATTCAATGGGTGCGATCAAAACCCATACCTACCCCCGGTAGGGGGGAAGGTTAGGAAGGGGGTAACACCGGCTAAATGCTGATGGAAAAACCGCCGTCGATGGGTATCGCTGTGCCGGTCAGGAAATCCGAGGCGGCGCTTGCGAGGAAAACCGCCAGGCCAGCCAGGTCTTCCGGCTCGCCCCACCGACCGACCGGCGAGCGAGCAATCACCTTATCGTTGAGCTCGGGAACCTGTTTGCAGGCCTGCTCGGTCAGCTCCGTGCGGATCCAGCCGGGCAGGAAACAATTGACCTGAATGTTGTCGGGTCCCCAGGCCGTGGCCTGGCTGCGGGTCAGTTGCATGACCCCGCCCTTCGATGCGCCGTAGGCGGCTCCCCAGGGCGACCCAAACAACGACAACATGGATCCGTTGTTGAGAATTTTTCCGCCCCCGGCTTTTTTCAGGACCGGATAACAGGCCTTGGAACATAAAAAACTGCTGGTCAGATTGGTGTCGATCACCTGGTGCCAATCCTCCTCCGTCAGGTCTTCGGGACGTTTGCGCACAGTGGTCCCGGCATTATTGATCAGGATATTGATGGAACCCAGTTCACCGACCACGGTTTTTACCATCTGATGGACGGCGTCGCCGTTGCAGACATCGGCTTCGACGGCCAGCGCACGACCGCCGGAGGCTTCGATCTCGGCAACGGAGCGGCGATTTTTGTCTTTGTTTCGGCCGACCACAACAACCTGGGCCCCAGCTTCGGCCAGGCCCCTGGCCATGCCAAATCCGATGCCCCCGTTGCCGCCGGTTACGACGGCGACCTTGCCCGTTAAATCAAACATCTTCATTGGTTTTTTCCTCTGGTTGGATTTTGTCTTGGTTATTGCCGTTGGTCATTCGGGCGGCCATCCCCATGGCTGCCCGTCAAGGGGCTGTCGGTAAAAACTTCAATCTCGTCACTGAGCCCACGCAGGGCATGGAAGCCCAGGGACCGCCAGTTACCTGCCAAGTGATTAACAACGTCACCGGAGGCCAGAAAATTCTGCCCTAACACTTTGCACAGGCCTTCGATACGGGCCGCTTCATTTGCCGCCGCACCGGTCACACTAAACTCAATGCGGTTGGGCACGCCAATATTTCCGTACAGCACATAACCCAGGTGTAATCCAATGCCGTACCCCAGTTCGGCCACCCCATCGGCCCGTCGGATTTCGTTCAACCGGGCCATGCGGCCCATGGCATCGGCAGCGGCACAAACCGCCTTTTCACAGGCACTGGCCACGTCGCCACCGTTTACCGGAAAAATCGCCGATACGGCGTCGCCAATAAACCGCAGCACTTCGCCTTCGCCATCGAGCACCGCGCCGGCCATACATTCGAAATATTGGTTGAGCACGGCCAGGAACTGCTGGCGGCTCAGGCAATTGGCGAGCGGTGTTGAATCGCGCAAATCACAGAACCAGATGACCGCATGTATATCATCGCCGTCGCCCAGTTTAATGTCGCCGGCCAGCACTCTATCGCCCGATTGATGGCCCAGATAGGCGTCCAGCAAATTACGGGTCACCCGACGCAGGGCCATGACTTCGGCCAACCGCGACAGAGCCGGTTGAATACGCCGGAGCGCTGCGATATGGGCGGTCGCGAACCCCCCCGGCCGATGGGTCGACCAGCTGACTGCGTGTAATTGTCCGTCGGTAAATTCCAAAGGAATCATGATATAATCGGTGATGCCCTCGGCCTTTAAGTCATCGAACAAGGGGTAAGGGTAGGCGGAGTCGGATGGGCTGAACCGTTGGCGGATTTCTTTGCCCGTGCGGTAAACAGCGGCAATTGGGCTTTGCAGAAAAAGATCGGATTGCAGGATGCTGTGGGGGGCTTCCGCCACCTGCACGTCGGATTCGTCGGAGCGCCAAAAAAAACTGCGGCCCATGATCGATGGGTGCAGGGTGCGGACAAAAACCGCCGAGCGGTCAATGGGGACCCCGCAGGCAACCAGTCGATTTGACATGCCGTCGAGCACCTCTTCGGCACTGGCCGCGCCCTTGGCACCGCCAACCAACCAGTCGACGACCGCCTCGACGGTGATTTCAGGTTTGGACTTTCTGCCCATTCGACCCTCCCGCTTGCCCGAGCCCTTTATAACCGGGTTTTCCTTGATAGGCACTCCCGCAGGGGTTAATTTTCTGAGCACTGGCCACGGGAGGCCACAGGAGGCCATAAAATGACCAAACAGCTGCAGATAGGGATCACGGAAAAAGGCGTTTGCCACACCCAGGGTGAAGAGGAATTTGGTCTGGATACGCGGTTCCGCATGGTTAGCGAATCCGGGGTCTACGATTACATGGACAAAACCCCGCCGTCGGCGAATCTGGTTGACGCTTACAGGGCGGCCAGCAAAAAATATAACCTGCCGATCCGCGCCGGTGGCTGGTTTTATGTGTTGGGCCGCGATGAGGCGCTGCTCCGGCAAAACCTGAAAATCGGCGCGCAGCTTGGCAGTCGCGCCCACAACACGCAAGTGATGATGCACCATGCCGACGGCCACCTGATCAGTGACCAGGAAGTGGCTGATTTTTACCTGCAGGCCAGCGAATGGGGGGAACAAACCGGCTGTCTGCCGACCTTTGAAGTGCACGTCAACATGTGGTCCGAACATTATGGCCGGATTTCCAGGGTGGCCGATCTGGTTGAAGCCCGGGGCGGCACCTTTCGGATGACCCTCGACCACTCCCATGTGATTTTCAAGATCGACAATCCGCGTGAGCAGGAGGTTCTCAATATGCGCCCCGAGGTGGAAAGCGGCGACCTGATTTTGGACCCTTTTCAGGCCGGCAACGTCTGCGACGAATGGATAAACCGCGGCTTCGTCTGGCACTGCCACGCCCGGGCGGCCGTGCCCAACAATCCAAAAAATATCTGGGGCCGACATGAGGACGGATCCGTTGGGCGCGGTATCCAGTATCCGTTTATTCAACCGGCGGCCGGCGAATACCACACGGACTGGCAGGAACACCGGCTGGAGCCCTGGAAACAGGTGATGCGCCAATTGCTGGCCTATCACGCGACCCACCCAGACAGTCCCTTGGGGCAAATTTCAACGGAATTTATTCCGGCACCTGATTACGGAATGGGCAACAAATATTCAATCTTCGAACATTCCGTTGCCTGTGCCCGCTGGATCAGGGAATCCTGGCAGCAGGCCACCGAGCTCAATTACGAAACGGTTCAATCGCCTGCTTAAACCGATCAACAAATTCCCGCAGCAACAAAGGCCGCGGATGGTAGGCCGGGTATAACAAGTCGATCCTAAACGGCACCTGCGGTTTAAAGGGAATGGCGACCAGCCCCTGGCCGACGTATTCGGCCGCGTCAATGGCGCTGACAATGGAGGCACCGACACCGCGTTTGGCCAACAGGCAGGCCGTGGCAAACTGCCGAACCTCGACCCGGCGTTGTAATTTGACACCGGCCTCTTCGAACTTGCGTTCGACCTCGTGGTTAAAACTGTGATCACGGTCATTGGTAATCATTGGTTCACCGTCCAGGTCTTCGGGCACGACCACATCGTGACCAGCCAACCGGTGGCCTTCGGCCAAAACGCAGACCGAGCGAATGATAATTGGTTCGTGTTCCACGGCACTGTGGCCGTCAAATTCGTCGGCAATACCGACATCGTATTGTTGCGCGGCGATCCAATCGCGGACCCGGCCGGAGCTGCGGGTTTGTAGGGAAATGGTTACGCCGTCCCGGTCGGCTAAAAAATCGGCTACCACTGCCGGCAGCAGGGACGTGGCAAAACCCGGCAGGCAGGCAATCCGCAAATGACCCATTTTCTGATGAAGAATGTCGTCAGACATTTGCGCAATATGATCCAGATTGGCAAAAACCCGGTCCACTTCACTGAATAAAAACTCCGCCTCCTGGGTCGGATGCAAACGTCCCTTGCGCCGTTGAAAAACGGCAAAACCCAGGGTTTCCTCCAGGTTGGAAATCAATCGGCTGACCGCCGGCTGGGAGATATTGAGCATTCCAGCCGCCGCCGTAACCCCGCCGGTTATCATTATGGCGCGGAACGCTTCCAATTGGCGAATGCGGATCATGGTTGGACCTCAATCCTCGGTTTTTTATTAATACCATAACATGGTGTTATGGTTCAGTGCCTTAATTGTATTAGACAATATAATCTTTTACGACGATCATTCTGTCAATAAAACATCACGGCACCGTCACAATTCGTTCAATGAATGGCATTAGGGCGAACCACCAAACACCACAACGATGCGTCCTTTTGCATCTCTTGCTGGCGTTGATTTAATTTTTACCAGACATACACACAGGGAGTCTCGTTATGTCCTATTCGAAAAAACTAATGGCAACGGCAGTATTTGCCGCCTTTGCCGGCGCTTCAACCATCGCCCACGCGGTCACGGAAGTCCAATGGTGGCACGCCATGGGCGGTACCAACGGTGAACGGGTGAACAAAATCGCCAGTGATTTTAACGCCACCCAAAGCGACTACAAGGTCGTGCCCGTATACAAGGGCAACTATACGGAAACCATGACCGCCGCCGTCGCCGCCTTCCGCGCCAAACAACAACCGCACATCGTCCAGGTTTTTGAAGTCGGCACGGCGACCATGATGGCCGCCAAAGGTGCCGTCTATCCGGTCGAGCAGGTCATGAAAGACGCCGGCGAACCGTTCGACAAATCGATCTATCTGCCGGCTGTTATCAGTTATTACCAGACGCCCAAGGGTGAACTGCTTTCCATGCCCTTTAACAGCTCAACCCCAGTTCTCTGGTACAACAAGGATGCCTTTAAAAAAGCCGGCGTCAGCGCCGTTCCGGAAACCTGGGACGATATCAAATCCGCGTCCGAAAAACTGGTTGCCGCCGGTTACAAATGCGGTTTCACCTTTGGCTGGCAGTCGTGGGTGATGATCGAAAACTACGGCGCCTGGCACAATATGGCCATGGGCACCGAAGAAAACGGTTTCGCCGGAACCGATACGGAGTTTACGTTTAATAACGACAAAACCAAGGCCCGCCTGCAGGCCATCGCCGACTGGTCCAAGGACAAACTGTTCACCTATGGCGGACGCCGTGGCGACAGCCTGTCGATGTTCACCAACGGCGAATGTGGCATGTGGATGAATTCATCGGCCTATTATGGCTCCATCAAAAAACAGGCCAAGTTTGAGTCTGGCCAGACCATGCTTCCCCTCGATACCGCCGCCGCCAGCAAACCGCAGAACTCGATCATCGGTGGTGCCACCCTGTGGGTTTTGAAAGGCCATGATAAAGCCGACTACAAAGGGGTCGCAAAGTTCATGACCTATCTGTCTTCGCCCGAGGTCCAGGCCTGGTGGCATCAGGAAACCGGATATGTGCCGATCACCACGCCGGCCTACGAACTGTCAAAAACACAGGGTTTTTATGACACAAACCCGGGCACGGATACGGCCATCAAACAGTTGAGCCTGAACACGCCGACGCCCAACTCCCGTGGTCTGCGGTTTGGTAACTTTGTCCAGATCCGCGATATCCTGAACGAAGAAATGGAAGCCATCTGGGGCGGCAAAAAAACCGCCGCCCAGGGTTTGGATGACGCGGCTGAGCGGGGCAATAAACTGCTGCGCAAATTCCAGCGCGCCACCAACTAGTTCCCTCCTAAGGTTGCCCTGCCCCTGCCTTCCTTTTCGGGGCAGGGCCAATCTCAGAACCCGGAAACACAATACATGCTTAAACGCGTTCATTTCGGCCCTTCAGTGCTTCCCTTTTTGCTGGTCGCACCGCAGATCATCATTACCCTGGTGTTTTTCATCTGGCCGACCAGCCACGCCTTATACCAATCCTTGTTGATTGAGGACGCCTTTGGTTTGTCGACGGAATTTGTTTGGTTCGAAAATTTTGAAGTCCTGTTTGAAGACGAGCATTATTTAGGGGCCTTCGAGCGCACGACGATTTTCTCCCTGCTGGTTGCCTCGTCGTCCATGGGATTTTCCCTGGTCCTGGCGGCCATGGCTGACCGGGTCATTAAAGGATCCATGGCCTACCGAACTTTTTTAATCTGGCCCTATGCCGTCGCCCCGGTGGTCGCCGGTGCGCTCTGGGTTTTTATGCTCGATCCGACGCTCGGCATCCTGACCTACGGCCTGGGCGCAATGGGTTATGAGTGGAACCATAAACTCAATGGTGGCGAAGCCATGGGCCTGGTGGTCGTCGCCGCAGCCTGGAAACAGGTGGCCTATAATTTCCTGTTTTTCCTGGCCGCCATGCAGTCGATCCCAAAATCCCTGATCGAGGCGGCGGCGATCGATGGGGCTGGACCGGTGCGCCGCTTCTGCACCATCATTTTCCCGCTGATTTCGCCGACCACCTTCTTCTTGCTGGTCGTCAACGTGGTTTATGCGTTCTTCGATACCTTCGGCATTATCCACGCGGTAACCCAGGGCGGCCCGGCCAAATCAACGGAAATCCTAGTCTACAAAGTCTACAACGACGGATTTGTCGGCCTGGATCTGGGCGGCTCGGCGGCGCAGTCGGTGATTTTGATGATCATCGTTATCGGTCTGACGGTTATTCAGTTTAAATACATCGAAAAGAAGGTGGAATACTGATGATTGAAAACAGACCTTTTATCACCGTCTTTTGCCATCTGTTCCTATTGTTGGGCGTCGCCATAATCGCCTTTCCCATCTGGATCACCTTTGTTGCCGCCACCCACGATGCGGTTCGTATGGTACAAATCCCCCTGCCGCTGTGGCCCGGCGATCAGTTCTTCGAAAACCTCGACCAGACCTGGAACGCCGGAATCGCTGGCGGTGTCAACCAGGGAGTGGCGGTCATGATGTTCAACAGCCTGGTCATGGCGATGATGATCGCGGTCGGTAAAATTGCCATTTCCCTGCTCTCGGCCTTTGCCATTGTTTATTTTAAGTTTCCCTTTCGCATGGGGTTTTTCTGGTTGATTTTTATCACCCTGATGCTGCCGGTCGAGGTTCGTATCATCCCGACCTTCGAGGTGGTCGCCAACCTCAATATGCTCAACACCTACTGGGGCCTGAGCATTCCGCTGATCGCCTCGGCGACGGCGACCTTTATGTTCAGACAGACCTTCCTGACCATTCCCGACGAACTGCTGGAAGCGGCCCGCATCGATGGTGCCGGACCGATGCGGTTTTTTATTGATATCCTGTTGCCCATGTCGAGAACCAACATCGCGGCGCTGTTTGTCATCTTGTTCATCTATGGCTGGAACCAGTATCTGTGGCCGCTGTTGATCACCACCGATCAGAATATGAACACCATCGTCATGGCCATTAAACAAATGCTGGAAGCCGCCGAACAGGCCCCGCAGTGGAATGTCATCATGATGACCACGTTGTTGGCCATGCTGCCGCCGGTTGCCGTTGTCATCTTCATGCAGAAGCTGTTCGTCAAAGGCCTGACCGAGACCGAAAAATAGAGGATTTATGATGGCGCAAGTCAGACTCGATAACTTAAAAAAGACCTACCCGAACGGCTTTAAAGCCATCCATGGGGTCGATGTGGATATCCAGGACGGCGAGTTCCTGGTGCTGGTCGGCCCGTCGGGCTGTGGCAAATCCACGTTGCTGCGGATGATCGCCGGGCTGGAATCCATATCGGAAGGGGTCTTGACCATCGGCGAGCGCCAGGTCAATGACCTGGAACCGGCCGACCGGGATATTGCCATGGTCTTTCAAAACTACGCGCTCTATCCGCACATGAGTGTGTTCGATAACATGGCCTATGGATTAAAAATCCGCGGCATCGACAAAAGTGAAATCAGGGAACGGGTTAAAAAAGCCGCCGACATCCTTGAGCTGACCGACGAACAGTTGTCCCGCAAACCCCGCCAGCTCAGTGGCGGCCAGCGCCAGCGGGTGGCCATGGGCCGGGCCATTGTCCGTGAACCCAGCGTCTTTTTGTTTGACGAGCCGCTGTCCAACCTGGATGCAAAATTGCGGGTGCAAATGCGCATTGAGATCCGCCAGTTGCAGGAACGGTTGGGTATAACCAGTGTTTATGTGACCCATGACCAGGTCGAAGCGATGACTCTCGGTCACCGTCTGGTGGTGCTCAACGAGGGCCGGGTCGAACAACTGGGCACGCCGATCGAATTGTATGAACGCCCGGCTTCGTTATTTGTTGCCGGTTTTATTGGTTCGCCGGCGATGAATTTTGCGACGGCGCAAATCAATGGCCAGGGCACCGCCGTCGCCCTGCCCGGCGGTGCCGAGTTCACCCTGGCCGAAGGGGTTTACCCCAGCCATGCCGACCGGACGGTGACGCTTGGCATCCGCCCGGAAGATTTGACCCTGTCGGAAAAGGCTCAGGATAATTGTGTGTTAACCGCATCTTTGGTGGAACACTTAGGTGCCGACACCCTGGTCCATGGTCACTTCGGCACCGACCAAACGGATATGACCGTACGCCTGAGCGGTATTCGCCGGGTCGAAAAAGCTCAACAATTGCCACTGGAGATTTTACCGGAAAAACTCCATCTGTTTGACCCCGAGAGCGAAAAACGGTTGGCCTGAACGTGTTGAATAATAACAAAGGTTTTATGAAAAAAATGACCACATCCATTGCTGCCATGGGAATAGTCGGCCTCGCGGGTGTTGCCCAGGGGTTTGACCTGCAGGGCCATCGCGGCGCCCGCGGTTTGATGCCGGAAAATTCCCTGCCCGGTTTTGCCAAGGCCCTGAGCATTGGCGTCAGCACCCTGGAACTGGATCTGGCGATCACCAAGGACAATAAGGTGGTGGTCATCCATAACCCCCGGTTCGAGCCGGAAATTGCCCGCAATGCCGACGGCCAGTGGCTCAAGGAATCCGGCCCCGCGATCAATTCCCTGACCCTCGATGAGGTCCGCACCTACGACGTCGGCCGCTTGAACCCCAACGCCAGTTACGCCAAACGATACCCCCGCCAACAGGCCATTGACGGCACCCGGGTACCGACCCTGAGCGAAGTTTTTGAACTGGTGAAAAAAGCCGGCAATGAAACCGTGCGGTTTAATATTGAAACCAAACTGTCGCCCGACAATCCTGATTTAAGCCTGCCGCCCGAGGAATTTGCCCGCATCGTCCTGGCGGTCATTCAAAAACACAAGATGCAGGACCGGGTCGCTTTGCAGTCCTTTGACTGGCGCACCTTACAAGAGGTGCAACGCCTGGCACCGGAGATTCCCACGTCTTATCTGACGGTCAATCAAAGCTGGCTCAATAACACCCAAATCGGTCAGCCCGGGCCGTCGCCCTGGATGAGCGGTTTTGACATTGACACCTATGACGGCAGTCGACCACGGGCCATCAAAGCCGCCGGCGGCCGGGTCTGGTCGTCCTATTACCAGGAAGTGGACGCGGCGTCGGTGGCCATGGCCCACGAGCTCGGCCTGCTGGTCAAGGTCTGGACGGTCAACAAACCCCGCGAGATGGAAAAACTCATTGACCTGGGCGTTGACGGCATTATCACCGACTACCCGGACGTCCTGCGCGACGTCCTCCTACGCCGCGGCATCGCCACCCCGGACCCGACCCCAGTAAGCCCCTAATATGCGACAACTTCCCCAGATCCGACCCGTGTAAGATATCGCAATTTGATATCATAGTTGACATGATATTATTTAATGATATCATTACTCAATGAACAACAAGCAGAAAAAGACCCTCAAGGCGATTTTTGAAAATCCGGTTAAGTCGAATATCAAATGGTCTGATATCGAATCTCTGCTGAACGAGTGCGGGGCAAAAATATCTGAAGGAAACGGTTCAAGGGTGCGAATCTCACTTAATGGCGAGTATGCGGTTTTTCACCGTCCGCACCCAAGTCCAGATACGGACAAAGGAGCTGTTAAATCTATCCGGCGGTTCTTAGATCAGGCAGGAGTGACACCATGATGAAATACAAAAGTTATTCTGCATCCATTGAATTTGATGAAGAGGCGGAAATCTTTCACGGCGAGGTTGAGGGTATCCGGGCTGTGGTCACCTTTCAGGCCAAAAGCGCCCCTGAGTTAAAGCAGGCGTTTTATGACAGCATTGACGATTATCTGGCGTGGTGCTCAGAAGAGAACCGGGTGCCGGACAAACCTTTCTCAGGCAATTTCCCTGTGCGAACCTCGGCCGAGTTACACCGCGATGCATTTATGACTGCAAAATCGTCAGGGAAAACTTTTAATTTATGGGTTATTGATCAGATCCGCAAAGGCGTTGAGGACGAAGCTGATAATCTTTTGCATGTGAAATAACCCGTTCACCACCGGACATGTTCCGGGAATAGTGTAAGCAGAATTAAGGTTTTGGCTGATGGCCCTGTGTTAGGATGGCGGTGTTGCAATAGTTAAATTTGCAAGTGCGAAGTTGCGGCAACTTCACCCCCCACCCCGACCCTCTCCCACAAGGGGGGAGGGAGATAACGGGAAACCCATTTCAAACGCCGCCGCCTCCAACGGAGTCTCTCCCCCACATGGGGGAAGGTGAGGAGGGAGTGAGGGAGGAGTTGGCGATTTACTTTGAACCGTACATCCTTAATCCGCCAACCCCAGAATCGCCCGGGCCTCCGTTGGCGTGGCGATGGTGCCGCCCAGGCTTTCAACGATGCCGACGGCCTTTTCCACCAGTTGGGCGTTGGTTTTGACCAGTTCACCACGGGCGATGTAAACCGTGTCTTCCATTCCTACCCTGACATGGCCGCCCATCAGGTAAGACAAAGCCAGCATGGGGAAGGACGCCCGGCCAATGCCAAAGGCCGCCCACACACAGTCCGCCGGCAATTGTGATTTCAAATAGGCCAGGGTCTGATAATTGGCCGCCGCCCCCCAGGGCACGCCCAGCACCAATTGGAACATGGCCGGTGTTTGGAGATGGCCCTTGGCGATAAAATCCTTGGCCATGTTCAGATCGCCGGAATCAAATATCTCGATCTCCGGTTTGGTCCCGGCGGCGTTGATGATATCGGCCATGATCTTTAAGTTGACCGGGGTATTGATCACCGTCCGGTCGCCGCTGACCATGGTGTTAAAATCCAGGGTGCAGATTTCCGGCTTTAGGTCTTTTACATGGGCGACCCTTAATTCCGGCCGGCACAGGGTGGTTCCCGGACCGGCAATCTTCGGCTCATCCGTGCCCGGCACAAACCGCCCGCCCTCGCCGGTGGTCAGGTTGATGATCACGTCCGAGCCGCTGTCTTTTATGCGGTCAACCACTTCGCGGTAGAGATTTATGTCCATACTGCCCTGTTGCGTTTGCAGATCGCGCACGTGAATATGGGCGATGGCGGCACCGGCTTTGTGGGCGTCGATGACCGCCGTGGCAATTTCGATGGGGGTCACCGGCTGATTGGGGTTTTGCTGCGGACTGGTGATATTTCCGGTGACCGCACAGGACAAAATGGTTTTCGAGTTCATGGCATTTCCTTGGCTGGGAAGGGAGAGGATCGACAGGGTTTATTTAACGGTTTTCAAGATAAAGACACAATAAAAATTGAGGAGAGATCGATTGAATATTCAACAGGTGGGAATTATCGGCGCCGGCACCATGGGTCATGCTTTGGCCCTGGTCCATGCCCTGGGAGGCTGCACTGTCCGCTTGCAGGACATTTCGGTTGAGACCCTGAACAAAGCCCCCGGCCTGATCAAAGCCGCCTGCCGGACCCTGGTCGACACCGGCGACATGGACGCCGCCGCTGCCCGGGCGGCCCAATCAAAGATCACCTATACCCCGTCCCTGGAGGCTGCGGTGGCGAGCGCCGATCTGGTGGTCGAAGCGGTCATTGAAAAGGCTGACATTAAAACCGAGGTCTTCAAGGCCATCAATGCGGCCGCTCCGGCGGCGGCGCTTATCGCCAGCAACACCTCTTATCTCGATGTGTTTCCCCTGGTGCCGGCCGGCCGTCAGCCCCAGACCCTGATCGCCCATTGGTACACGCCACCTTATATCATTGATCTGGTGGATTTGGCCGCCGGGCCGGAAACCACGCCGGAGGTAATGGGGACCTTAGAGTCCCTGTACCGGGGCTTTGGCAAACAACCGATCTTGTTCGAGCGGCTGATCCCCGGGTACGTCGCCAACCGCCTGCAGGCGGCGCTCAATCTGGAATGCCTGCGGATGATCGACGAAGGCTGGGTTTCGCATATCGATATCGACCGCTCGATCCAGCACGGCCTGGCGTCGCGCCTGGCGACCCTCGGGCACATGAAAAAAATCGATTACACGGATTTAAGAATGACCCAGAACGGTCTCGCCAGCCGGATGTATAGCCCGCCGGAAAACCACGGCGGCAACCCGACCCTCGACCGGATGATCGCCGCCGGGCAAACCGGGGTGCGGGCCGGCAGGGGGTTTTATGACTATGGCGACGCCTCGGCTGAGGACCTGTTTAAATCACGAGACATCAAATTGCTTAAACTTAAACATTTTATGAAAACCCTGGAAGAGGAAGAAACCAAATGATCCAAATGGATTTAACGGGAAAACGCGCCCTGGTCACCGGCAGTGCGTCGGGCATCGGGCTCGGCTGTGTGACGATGATGGCAAAATTGGGGGCCCGCGTCGCCCTCAATCATTTGCCCGATGACGCCGCTGGCCCGCAACAGATCGCCGTGTTAAAGGAGCAGGGCCTGGACGTCATTTCAACCCCCGGCAATGTCTCGCTCCCGGGTCAGGCCGAGGCCATGGTCGAGGACGCCATCGGGCAGCTGGGCGGCCTGGATTATCTGGTCAATAACGCCGGCACCTCGGGCACCCCGGAACCGATCCCGCCGGGCGCGCTTGATAAAATGACCGAAGAGTTCTGGCAACTGCTTTTAAACACCAACCTGATCGGCCCGTTCCGCTGCTCGAAGGCGGCGGCTGGGGCGCTCAAAGAGAGTGGCGGAGCGATTGTCAATATCGCCTCGGTTGCCGGCATCAGCACCCAGGGCAGCAGCCTGGTTTATTCGGCCAGCAAAGCCGGCGTGGTCAGCCTGACCCGGTCGCTGGCTCGCGGTCTTGGGCCCCAAGTGCGGGTCAACGCCGTCGCCCCCGGCCAGGTGGCGACCGCCTGGACGGCCAGTTGGACTGACCAGCAAAAACAGGAAGCCCGCGACAAAGCCGTGCTCAAACGCCGCTGCACGCCGGACGACATCGCCGAAGCGGTGTTGTTTTTATGCGCCAGCGCCAACATGGTCACCGGGCAAACTTTGGTAGTGGACGGGGGGTTGACGTTGTAGGGGATCTGCGGCAAGGGCCGGGGCCAAACTCCCCGCCTGTCGCGAATGCGCACAAAACCGGCAGGTCTCCAAGTCAACGGTGGTTGATGCCTATGACCGCCTGGCGGCAGAGGCATCATTATGTCCTGCAAGGGATTGTGATTTTACGTGGCCCAATGTTCGGACCCAAAACTGTTTGGGATCCTTGAAAAAATAATGGAGGCTTAAAACGTCATCTGGGAACCGAAGCCGTGGCCATATTCTGACGGGGACTATCGGACACTTAAAGCGCCCGTTTTTTCGCCGCCTCGGCTGTGTTGATTTGCCGGATCGACGTCCAGCACCAACGGGTATTACGCCACTAATACGTGCCATTTAAGGACGCAAAATTAAATGTTTATGGATTTGCTTGGATATCAATGAACACATGGATTTCTCAAGAACACCAACCCTTTTTAATACAGTCATTTCGACCGTTGCGATTTTGCTGGTACGTACGACTGAATCAACGGACAAACCCGTACCTTCAAGGTTTTTTATCGCGATATCACCTGTCCAGGGTGTATTCTTGGCGCTGGTAATCATGAGAATCCAACACAATTTGGTATCTGACGGTTGCCCGATGACGACGCAAGGTCGCCTTTTTATTATTGGTCGATCGATGTAGGGAAACGGCGCAGCAGCAACAGAAAATTTTTCAAAGATCAGCATACGCATTTTCATCGTTTTTCGAAGACCATTCCGCAAATGTCGCAAATGGATCATCTTGGCCGGGCACATGGACGGCTTTGGGCCGAATAAAAACCCCGTCCTCTCGGAGTTCATATTCCAACTCCGAACCGGGACCAATTTTAAGATGTTCCCGGACGACAAGTGGAATGGTCGTTTGTGATTTTGTCGTCAATTTCGAATGCAAGGCCATCTACTAACTCCCGACAGTAAGGAATATTCATTTCCCTTAATGTAAGGATTATTCCTTACATTGTCAATGAAAGGGATAGACACTCACTAAATGCCTTTTCCTCCATAAGGACTATTTATGGCTGCGTCGACCCTGCTGGCGCCTCTGCAATGGTTCACCGGATGTCTTTTCCCATCGGGTCGATAGATCGTGCTCCTTGCGAAATACCCCGCTCGCTTTAGGTGCTCAAGCTCCCGTCCGGCTGGCCACTGCCCGGTTCATTCCCTGGCGGATGCATCTTGGCCGCCTCAGCCATTAACCAGTCCAAAACCAAGCGTGCGTTGGGCGACAGATCTGCAGTACTGGCATGGGTCAGGTAAAAGGATCCGGGGGCGGTCATTTGCACGTCGATGGGTTTGATCAGGCGTCCCTGGCGGACCAGGTCACCGATGAAACTGTGCCATCCCAGGGCAAAACCCTGGCCGTCCAAAGCCATCTGCACGCCGATCAGGTAATTAAGAAAATGCCGCTGCACCCCCATACCCGGATGACCGGCGGCGCGGAACCAGCTTTCCCAGGTCACCCAGTGATCGCCCTGAATGCCATAGGCGTCATAGAGCGGATGGTCGGCCAGATCAGCGACCGATGTGGGTCGGGCTCTGGTACTTAAATACCCCGGGCTGCAAACGGGATAAATCACGTCGCCAAACAAAAAATGGCTTTGCAGGCCCGGCCACTGGCCCCGGCCATACCGGACCGCCAATTCGACCTGGCCGGCGGCCATGTTCATGGGCGCGTCGGAAACGATCTGGTTGATCTTGACCTCGGGCCAACTGTCGGAGAACCGGGCGAGACGCGGCATCAGCCAATAAAAGGCAAATCCGCCGGTTGTGCCGACGGTCACCTGTTGTTCCGTGGACTGGGCTTTTAAGGACTGCACCGCCGCCGCCATGCCGGCGAAGCCCTGGGTGACCGGCGCAAATAATTTTTCGCCCGCCGGGGTCAGTTCCACCTGACGGTGCAGGCGCTGGAACAGGGGCTGGCCCAGATGGTCTTCCAGATTATGAATTTGCCGGCTGACCGCCGCCGCAGAAACATTTAGCTCGACCGCCGCCTGTTTAAAACTGAGCAACCGGGCACTGGCTTCAAAGGCCAAAAGGGCGGTCGGTGATGGGAGCTGTCGGCGCATCTCTTGAGTTTACCTGAAGTTACCTTAAATGGGAAATTTTGTGACATTGACCGGCTTTGAAATTCCGCTTACAGAGGTTTAACGGGCAATTTGACCCCACAAATATCACGAATATCGGGATGGATCGGTAAACTTATGGAAACCAAACGCACGTCCGATGAATTACCTGAGGTTATGACAGTGGGCCTAGCCGACGTGTTGCGGCCGATCGCCTTTGCCCGCGGCCTGCCGAACCCCTGTTACCACGACCGGGAGTTGGCAAAGCTTGAGTTTAACCGGGTGTTTGCCGACGGCTGGACCGGTGCCGGCTTTAGCAAGGACGCGGCCCAACCCGGCGATGTTTATCCCTTCGAGATGGCCGGCCTGCCGTTTTTTATGGCGCGCGGCCGCGACAAACAGCTGCGGGTATTTCACAATGTCTGCCAGCACCGGGGGCGGACCCTGGTGGCCGAGCCAAAAAACGTCAAAAAAGCCATGGTTTGCCCCTATCACAGCTGGACCTACGGACTGGCGGGCGACCTCATCGGCACGCCACATATTGGCGGCGTCGGCAAACACAGTTGCCCCGGGTTCGACAAAAAATCCATCGCTCTGAAAGAAGTGCCGAGCGCCGAATGGTTTGGTCTGGTGTTTATCAATTTGGCGGAAAACCCCACAGTGTTCGGCCAGTATATCGCGCCCATTGCCGAGCGCTGGCGGGCCTTCGAAGGCCTCACCCTGGTCCATACCGGGGCCGACAGCACGATCAAATTTGAGCTGGCCTGTAACTGGAAACTGGCCGTGGAAAACTACTGTGAATCCTATCATTTGCCGTGGGTCCATCCGCAGCTCAACACCTACTCGCCCCTCGACCGCCACCGGGCGATCATTGAGCCCGCCTATTCCGGGCAAATCAGCGACTGTTACGGGCCCGAGTTCCCGGCCGGTGCCCCGGCCTTTCCCAATGCGCCTGAGCTGCCGGCCTTTTGGGCGAGCGGCGCCGAATACATATCCCTGTTCCCCAACGTCCTGCTGGGCCTGCACCGCGACCACTATTTTGCGGTGCTGATCCAACCGCGGGGCCCGGAGGAAACCCATGAACGGTTCGAGATCTTTTATTACAGCGATGCGGTCACAGGGCCCGCCTTCGAGGCCAGCCGGGCAAACAATCGCCGGCTCTGGCAATCGATATTTGCGGAAGATCGGAATGCGGTCGAAAGCATGCAGCGTGGCCGCCGTTCTCCGGGGTTTGACGGCGGGCGGTTTTCACCGGAAATGGATCAACCGACCCATATTTTTCACCAATGGATCGCCCGCGCCCTGATCGACGGCAGATCTGGCGAAATCAACACCGCCGCCCAGGCAACGGCACCGGCCAGATAAGGACCCGACCATGAGCTTTCCCAGCCACAGCCCCTACGTAATTATCGGTGCCGGCATTCACGGCCTGAGCACCGCCTACCACCTGGCCCTGGCATTGCGCGCCAGCGGCAAGGGTTCGGGGGCTGATATCCTGGTCATCGACAAAACCTCGATTGCCGCCGGGGCGTCGGGAATTGCCTGTGGGGTTGTGCGAAATAATTATTTCCAACCGGCCATGCGCGAACTGATGGCCGATTCCGTCGATCTATGGGAAAGCGACGCCGAGGCCTACAGTTACCATGGCGTCGGCTACATGCAGATCAGTCATCAAGGCATGCATGCCGACGTCGCCGACATCCACGACCAACAGCGCGCCATCGGTTACCCGTCAGAATTTATTGAAGGGGAAAAAGATTGCCTGGTTTATATGAAAAACCTGTTCCCCGACTGGCAGGCGCAATCCATTACCTCGGTCCTGCACGAAAAAAAGGGTGGATATGCCAATAATACCAAAGCCATGTACGGCCTGGCCGGCAAAGCCGAAGCCCAGGGGGTGCGGATCCTGAGCGGGGTGACGGTCACCGGCCTGCAGCTCGACGGCGGTGCCGTGTCGGCGGTGCATACGGACCGGGGGTCGATCCAGACCGGTTACCTGGTTGTTGGCGTTGGCCCCTGGGTTCAAGCGCTCTGGCAGATGCTCGAGTTGCCGGCGACCCTTACCATAAAAGGCAACGATGGCAGTCTCCACGAAGGCCTTCCCCTGTGGACCTACTGGTCCTTGCAGGAAGGTACGCTGGGCGTTGATCCAGACTTTCAGAAAACCGCCGCCGGCAACGCCCCGCCGGTGATCCATGTGGATACGGACGCGGCGCTCTATTCCGATGTGGACGGATCGCTGATTACCGATCAGCCTTGGGGCATTTATTACAAACCGGATTTTCATTTTGGCGGCATTCAGGGCGGCGCCATGCCCTACCGGATCGAAACTCCGGCAGCGCAGGTAGCGGTCGATCCCTATGGGGTCGACTCGCCCGATTTCATCGTCGGCGACGATTTCGCCCACATGTGGTGTTCAGCCCTGGCCCACTGCCAAAAACGCTTCGAAGGACAGATCGGTGCCTACAATAAACAACCCTCCGGCGGCATTGGCTGTTTTACCCCCGACAGTTTTCCAGTGTTCGATGTATTTCGCCAGAACTGTTATGTGATCGCCGATTCCAACCACGGTTTTAAAATGCTCGGTGTCGGTAAACTGGTGGCCGGGGAAATTGTCGGCAACCGCTCGAAGCTGCTCGAACCGTTTCGCTACTCGCGCTACGCCCGGGGCGAATTACACCCCGTATCCAACAGCCCGTTTCCCTGGAGTTAGGGCCAAAGGTGGACCGCAAAAAACCCGCGACCTCGCACCCCAGATTAATCGACAGTATCACCCCCCTCCTAACCTCCCCCCCTCAAGGGGGAGGGACGTGGATAGTGGCGACGTATGTAATCGATTTCCGGTCAAACCCTGACCGGCTACAGGGACGCCAAATGGTTGCTGGCGTTAAAATAGGGCAGATTATCCTGCGACGAACAGCCGATCATCGCCAGCCGTTCGGCAATTTTGATGGCTTTCTGATATTTTCTGTCGCATTCGGCGTCCGTATGGTTGAGGAAAACGTTGCCGCAAACGGAGATGCCGTAATGGGCCTGCAGGGCGCGAACCACGGTACCCGCCAACATGCCATCGGCAATATCGGACAGGGAAAAATCCTTTTGTTTAACGATTTGAAATTTGTTTTCAACCAGGTAGCCGCGAATTTTTGCTTCGGCCGCGAGGGCGACGTCCCAATAGTCGGATTCCGACTGGGTCGGTTCGCCGGAAACCTCGGTAAAGGCCATGCAGAAAGCGAGAAACACCTGTTCCTTGGCGGTAGCGGATTTCCAGGCCATCTTATCCAGGCTGCTCCATACGGACAGGTTCATCTCGGCATAAACTTTCGGAACCCGGGCAAAGAACAGGTTGTGCAGTTTATTTTCGTTGAGCGAACTATCGAGTTTCTGTTCCTTATAGATATCGATGGCGGCGTAGGTCCCGCAGACCGGGCAAGTCTCGTTCTCAAAGGCGTTTTTCATGTAGATCAACGAACACCGGGTGCCATTGGTCAACTCGTTTTGACAAAGCAAATAGGTTTCGTTGCCGTCTTCGCCGTCCTGCTGCTGTCCGATCCAGTTGAACCGATTCATGAACTGCATATAGGAGCGCCGGTGACTCCATAGACTCCACTCCAGTTTTTCCACCGGGCCAAAGGTGCTCCAGTTGGAACTGACGTCAATAACGATGCATTTTTCTTTGCCGGGCGCTGAGCGCAGTCCCCGGCCAACGGATTGTCCCCACAGGACCTTCGACAGGGTCGGTCGCAGGTGAACAATGATATTGCAGTTGGGATTGTCCCAACCTTCGGCGAGAACGCCGACCGACACCATGGCTTCGATTTCACCGGTTTCGTGCCGCGCCAGCAGGCGCATCCGTTCCTTGAGTGGCGTGCCGGCGGTAACAATAGCCGCACTAATGCCGGAGTCGAGGATGGCGTCGAGAGTTGCCTCTGCGACGCTGATATCGGCACAAAACCAGGCTGATACGGGTTTACCGGTGATGTTTTCGCGTTCTTCGTGATAACTCCAGATCGCATAATCAATCATTGATGACTTGATTATTGCCGGTGCCAGGGTCGCCACGGGAAAGTCGCCGGAACTGATATCAATGCTTTTCAGGTCCAGGTCGTGGACAAAATGCGGGCGGTAAACCGGCTGCACCAATACGCCTTCTGAAATGAGGTCCTCGATGTTGGCGCAATCGATGATCGCGTCAAACGCCAAATTAAGCTGATCCCTTTGGTCGCCGGTACGGCGTTCCGGAGATGCCGTTAAGCCCATGAACTGGGCCTCTACTTTGCCCTTGCTTTCGAAATCGTCGAGGATCCATTTGTAGGCCTGGCCATTGGGTGATACCCGGTGGGCCTCGTCGACGATGATCAGATCGGCTTGCGCGACTGCGTCGGCCAGCACAGACTTGGCCCGCATACTGGTCGACAGCAAAACGTCATATCCGTCAAACGCCGGACCGCAGTCTGAAACCGCCAGCTTGCGCACCGTATGCTTTTTGCTCAGGGCCGCTTCCAGTTGCTCAAGCAGCACCAAGCGATGGCACAGCACAACGATCTTTTTATCTTTGTAGAACCGTTCGATGATTTCGCTGGCGAGCACCGTTTTGCCAGCGCCGGTCGGGGCTTTCAGGATAAATCGGCGGTGCTGTTTAATGATCAACGGAAATTCGTCGATGATTTTCTGTTGCCACTTTCTCAGATGCATCGGAAGCCTATGTTAATAATTGGATGCCCGCGCGGAGGGCGGGTTATGCTTCCCAATTCTAGCGGGATCATGCTCTATAGCGATGCGCCCCTAAAAAGGCCAGCGACAGTCGTCTTTTTTTATGGGGTTTTTTGCCTTCAGGCACCTGAACTTGCGGGCCGCCAACCGGTTCGGCCGGGTTTGTGAGGTTCGCGAGCGCCAATCGCGGTCATTTTTATTCCGCCGGTGCGGTTTTAATGACCGAATTCATTTCCTCACGCAGCAGTTCAAGAAAGTGATTGCAGCACGGCAGCAGGCTACGGGCTTTTACCCGAATGGCACCGGCACTGTCGGACCATCTCAACCAATCAACGTCGAGTCGGCACAGGCCATCTGCGGTGCGATTGGTGGTAATATCGGAGACCACCGTAATCAGATCCGATGCCCGTAAGAGAACGGCTGTGAAATTTCTTGAAACGGCTTCAACGGGAATGGATTTTGGCGTAAAACCCATATCTGCAAAGGTTTGATTGATATGAACCGCCGTCGGATCCGATGCCGACGGCAGAACCCAGCCATAGGGTTCGAGATCGTCCAACATCACCGGACGGCTTAACCGGGTTAACGGATGTGCGTCACGGACCATTAAATACAGTTTTACCACGGCCAGCTGTTCACCAACCAACTCCTTGGGCAGATCATCGGTTATCCGCCCCAACAGGATATCGATGTCGCCATTCTGCAGCCGATACAGATTTTCTTCCCGGGTATTTGTTCCGACCTTAATGTGGATATCCGGTGCCCGCGATGTGAGTTTAGCGACGACATTCGGTACGATCTGACCGATCCAGAACTGGCCGACACCAATCGAGACGGTTCCGCCCTGACCGGCTTTCATGGCCCGGACTTCCTGATTCAAATTGAATATTTCCTGTTCGATTTTTGCCGTATGGCGCAAAAACAATTCGCCAAAGGGTGTGAGATCAACACCCCGCGAACGGCGCTCAAACAGGCTGGCCCCAACAATATCCTCAGCCCGGGAAACAATTTTTGTTAACGCCGATTGGGTCATACCCAGTTCGCGCGCCGCCGCCGAAATGCTGCCCAACGCGGCGACGCTGTGTAAAAATTTAATATGTTGGGTTTCCATTATTATATTCCATTTCAGAATGTCCGCCTTTATGTCCTAGCGATTTACAGAATGTACATAAAGCTTAATCTCTCGGGACACGGAAGAGTCATAAACGCCCATAAATTTATTTTCAATAAGGATAATCAATTGAATGTTATGGATCCGCCCTATCGTAGATCCGCTCCCATATCAACCGATGACACCGGTATCGATAAACCCACGTCCGGCTCCCCCTCAGCCGAGTATCGACGCGACCCCGCCCTGTTGTAAATCAGGGTCCACCTCTACTTGCATTCCATTCCAAATTAGAATGTTTAATTCGATAAATCAGTATTTATCGGAATAAATAAACTGTGTATAAGGGAGAATATCAAATATGTTTAATTGCAAATTGATGGTTTGGGACAATCATCTGTTTGCGGTTTGGGGCCGTCCTTACCCCATGCGGTTGGAATACCGGATTGATCTCCATAAGTGATTTATTTGGTTAGGTGTCTATAAATAATAGAAAAAATAAATGAATGAGGAGATCGCCATGAAACCCAAAAATATGCTGTTTATTTTTTCCGATGAACACACCCGTGAAATCACCGGTTGTTACGGCAATCGTTTGATCAAAACCCCCCATATCGACCGCCTGGCCGCCGCCGGAACGCGGTTCGATAATGCCTATACAAACTGCCCAATTTGTGTGCCAGCCCGGGCCAGTCTGGCGACCGGACGGTACGTTCACGAAATCGGCAACTGGGATAATGCCCATCCGTATTTTGGTGAAACAAAAGGCTGGGGGCACCGCTTGCAGGATGAAAGCCACAATGTCACGGCCATCGGCAAGCTGCATTACCGCAGCGAACAGGACCCAACGGGGTTTTCCCATGAAATAAACACCCTTCACGTTGTCGACGGCAAAGGCGATCTCCTGGGTTTAAGCCGGGAAAATATGTCAGAACGGGGTGCCGTCAAACAGTTGGCCGGCGAAGCCGGGCCCGGTGATTCAACCTATATCCGTTATGATGTCAGCACCGCCCAGCACGCCGTACGCTGGTTGCGCGACGAAGCGCCCAAACATACGGAGCGGCCGTGGGTTTTGTTTGTCGGTTTTGTGTTACCGCACTTCCCGCTGATCGCGCCGCGGGACTATTACGACATGTACCCCGAACAGTCCCTGCCCTGGCCACGGATGTATGGAGACGACGCACATACAAAACACCCGGTGGTCAAAACCCTGAGCACAATCATGGCCTACAACGACTATTTCACGGAGGAAAAAGTGCGGATCGCGCGGTCCGCCTATTTTGGCATGGTTTCCTTGCTTGATTTTCACATTGGCCAAGTCCTCGGTGCCCTCACGGACAACGGCCACGGTGATTCGACCCGTATCGTATATACGTCGGATCATGGCGATAACCTGGGCCACCGGGGCCTGTGGGGCAAATCCGTGATGTACGAGGAAGCTGCCGCGGTGCCGATGATTGTCGCCGGACCCGATGTTCCGGCGGGCCACGTGGTCACCGACCCAGTATCTCTGGTGGATTGCCATCAGACCATCATCGAAAGCGCCGGTCTGGATTTAACCGAAGAGGAAGAACATTCCATGCCCGGCCATTCGTTGATCCGCATGGCCCATGGTGAAAGCCCCGAGCGCACGGTTCTCAGTGAATACCATGCGGCGGCATCGTCAACCGCGATGTTGATGATCCGTAACGGCAAATGGAAATACACCCATTATGTGGGTGAGGCACCAGAGCTTTACGACCTGGAGGCCGACCCCCATGAAACCCAGGACCTGGGCACCAGCTCGAACCATCAATCGATTGTTGGCGAATGTGAACAAAAGCTGCGCGAAGTGATCGACCCGGAAGCGGCAAACGCCCAGGCTTTTGCCGACCAGAAAGCGATGATTGAAGCGAACGGCGGACTGGAAAAAATCAATTCGCGGGGCGATTTCGGCTACACACCGGCACCGGGACAAACCCCTCTATACGATTGAGCCCAGTCCCTAAATCGGTTTGCCCTGAATATCCGCCGCCACACCGGGTGGGGGTGTATAAACCAATAATCCTTCGGCGCGGACCGCATCGACGCCGCCCCAGTGCGTCATTTTTGCCCGCTGATCCGCCTTGGCCCGGGCATTAACCGCGTCCGGGTCGCAGATTTCACGCAGTCGCAATTGCATCGCCTGCAGGCGCTGCCCATGGATCGCCATCGCCGCCAGATCATGGATTTCATGGGGGTCTTCTGTCAGGTCGAAAAACTGCGGCGCCATGTCCGTATGATGGATCAGTTTCAGGTTGTCATGGCGTACCATAAATCCTCCGGCAAAGGATCCGGCGGCGTGGTATTCGGCAAAAACCTGGCGCTGGTTCGCCTGCCCGGTCAACGCCGGCCACAAGGAACATCCCGGCAGATCCTGGTCTTCGGGCAACAGGTCCTTGCCAAAAGACGCAACCAGGGTCGGGAACAGATCCACATGAGATACGTTGCCCCGGTGAACTTTTGCCGCCACGATATCCGGACCGGCAACTATGAGCGGCACCCCGATGGACCCTTCATAAAGATTGCATTTGCCCAACAATCCATGCGAACCGGCCATTTCGCCATGGTCGCTGGTATAGACAATCCGGGTGTCGGCAAGCAGGCCTAAGTCTTCCACCGCCGCCAGGACCCGGCCCAACTGTTCGTCCATATGGGTAATCAAGGCCATATAACCGGCAACGATGCGGCGCAAATCCTGGTCCGCCAGGTCGCCCCAGCCCATGACACGTCGCAGGTGATCGAGGGCCGGATGGTGGGGACGGGTTGCAGGCGACGAGGCCGGCGGCAGGGCAACGTCGGCCAGGGGATACAAATTCCACAGCCGCTCCGGCACGGAAAACGGCGGATGCGGGCTGACAAAGGAGACGTGCAGGGCCCAGGGGTCCTGGCGCTGGTGATTTTCGCTCAACCACTGCACGGCTTTTTCACTGATCACCCGGTCAAAATTTTGATAATCCGTCTCCCCAATACCCGATTTTTTCATGTACAGGTCCCATTGCCCGACATTTTTCGGTTCATCATCGATGCCGCGCAACAACATCGACAGGCCGCCCTTTCCGTCCAGGATATGCATGGGATCGATTTCCTGGCTGAACCCATTATCATCGTCGCTGCTGCGATAATGGAGTTTGCCAATATTGGTCACATGCACGCCCTGGTCGCGCACCCGGCGCATCCAGCTGGGCACCCGGCCATCATAAACAATGGCGTTGTCCCAATACCCGGTTTGGTGAGGATAGCGACCGCAGGCGATGGCCGCCCGGGCCGGACAACACAGGGCACTGGCCGCATAGGCGTTTTGAAAAACCACGCCACGGCTGGCCAACTTATCCAGATTGGGGGTTTGAACGGTATTATTGCCGTAACAACCGAGATACAGACGGCTGTGGTTATCGGACTGGAAAAAAATCAGGTTTTTTGGCGATGGCATGTTTGACCTCACTTGAAAATAACGGATTCCCCCGGAGCCGGAGTATAACCAAAGGATCCCTTGGCGCGAATGGCGTCGCGGCCGCCATGGGCGATAATGCGGGCGGACTGATCGGATTTTGCCATGGCGTCGATCTGTTGCGGATTGACGAGAGATCGCAGCAGAGTTTCCATTTCTGCGCGCAGCGATGCAAAGGCCGGGTCCGGTGCCAAATCCGTTGTTTCATCGGGATCCTGGACGAGATCAAACAGTTGATCAGGATATCCCACATAATACACATATTTCAGAGCGCCCCGGCGCACCATAAAGCCGCCGGTGTTCGATGCGGCGGCGTGGAATTCGGCAAACACAAGCCGCTCTGGATCCCTGCCATCGCTCAATGAAAACAGCGACTGGCCCGGCAAACAGCGATCATCGGGGTCGGGATCGATGCCAACTCCAGCCATAATGGTCGGGTAGATGTCCACATGGGAGACCGGCGTTTCGACGGTTTTGCCACAGGGCACACCCGCACCGGCAAGGAGCAGCGGCACGCCAGCGGAATCCTCATAGAGCGTGCATTTCCCCCACAGGCCCTGGTTGCCGTTATGCTCACCATGATCACTGGTATAGATGATCCGCGTGCTGTCGGTCAGGCCGGCCGCGTCAAGGGCGTCCAGGACCTTGCCGAGATTGGCGTCCAGGTAACTGCAAAGGCCAAAATAGGCGGAAATCGAGCGCCGCACCACTTCTTCGGAAAACGCTTCCTCGCAGCCCTGAAATTTGCGGTGATCCCGGGCGGCCGGGTGCTCGGGCCGCTGACCCGGATCATGCAGAACCGGCCAGGGCATCTCGGCCGGCGGGTACATCTGATAAAATTCGGGCGGACATTGCAGGGGCGGGTGCGGACAGACCAGGGAAACAAACCCGACCCAGGGTTTGGCGTCGGCGGTCCGGGCCCTGTCGTGCAGCCAGCTGACGCTGGTCTCGGTAATGGATTGGTCGTAGGCTGTGTAAGTTGACGTGCCGGGGCCGGCGTCCAGGTGATAACCGCGGTATTTTGTTAACAATGCGGTACCGTCACGCAGCGATCCCAACAAATCACCGGCCCCGCCAACCACATGCATGGGGCGATGTTGCCGATCAAAACCCGTTGGGTCCTGTTCCGAGCGATAATGCAGTTTGCCGATCGATTCGACCCGGTGCCCGTGGTGGGCCAGCCGATGACCCCACGATGGTGTCGCCCCTTCATACGCGTGGGCGTTATCCCAATAACCGATGTCATGGACATAACGACCGGTGGCAAAACTGGCCCGCGCCGGCACACAGATCGGCGATGTACAGTAGGCGTTTTTGAACAGTGTGCCGCGGGCGGCCAGGCGATCCAGGTTGGGGGTTTTCACCAGCGGGTGACCATAACAGCCCAAGGCTTTGCGGGAATGTTGGTCGGACATCAGGATTAGTAAATTTTGCGGTTTCATAGGCCCCCCGGAAGCAGTTTTTTATGGCCTGAAGCATAACGGATAAGGCCTCCCGCGTCGCCTGAAATTTGCACTTTTTTGCAGATTATCCTATTATAAACAAAGGATAATTTCATATATCGGAACTTTTCATGCCAGATCCAGAGAACCTGATTTTCTTTTTGTCCGACAATCACAACGGTGCCGTCATGGGGTGCGCCGGCCATCCCCTGGTCGAGACCCCGAACCTCGACCGGATGGCCGCGTCGGGGACCCGTTTTGACAGAGCCTACAGTGCCAGTCCGCTCTGTTGTCCGGCCCGCGCCAGCCTGGCAACGGGGCGTTTCCCCCATCAGACCCGGCACTGGGACAACGCCAATGTCTATGACGGAAAAATCCCCAGTTGGGGCCATCGGTTAAGGGCCCGGGGCCACCGGACCGTCGCCATTGGCAAACTCCATTACCGCAGCACCGACGATGACAATGGCTTCTCCGAAGAGATCGCGCCCATGCATATTGTTGACGACGGGCACCTGACCGGACTGCTGCGCTGGAGCGATGACCAGCCGGAAATGCCGGGCCAGTGGGAACTCTATTGGGAAAACTCCGGCATTGGTGAAACCGAATATCAGGCCTACGACCGGCAGGTGACCGAACTGGCCATCAAGTGGTTAACGGAAGAGGCACCGCACCAGGACAAACCGTGGGTGTTGCTGGTTTCCTACGTCAGTTCACACCCGCCGTTCCTGGTACCGGAACGATTGTTTAATCGATACCCGCTGGACCGCGTCCCCCTGCCCGTGTTGTTTCGCGACGAAGACATGCCCCGCCACCCGGCGCTCGACCATATCCGCCGTCTCAAACGGTTCAAATCCATGGACGATGAAGACGCCCTGAAACGCATTGCCGCCGGATATTTTGGCCTGATCACCCATCTCGATGAACAGATCGGTGAAGTGATGGCGGCCCTGGATCTCCTGGACCGGGGTCAGAATACCCGGATGATTTACACGTCAGACCACGGAGAAAGTTTTGGTAACCATGGATTATTTGGCAAAAACCATTTGTTGGAACCGAGCATTCATGTGCCATTGATCGCGTCGGGCCCCGGCATTCGACAAAATCATCTGTCGCGGCAATTGGCCTCCGGCGTCGATCTTTTTCCAACCCTGATCGCCGGAGCCGGGGTGACGCCGGACCCGGACGACGGCGCCATTGCCGGGCGTTCCCTGTGGCCGGCCCTGGCCGGCGACGATCAGCCGCGCATTGGTTTTGTCGAGTTCCATGCCTCGGCGTCGCGGCACGGCGGGTTTGTCTGGCGCGACGGCACCGATAAATTGATCTACCACGTCAACATGCCCAATCAGCTGTTTGATCTGCAGGCGGATCCGGACGAGCGGGTCGATTTGCTCGCCGATGGCACAGCCGATGGCGCGGCCCAGGGCCGCCATAAAGAACTGGAAAAAGCCCTGCGTGCCTACATCGATCCGGAGGCCACGGATGCCCTGGCCAAGGCCGACCAGCGGACCCTGGTCGAACGCCATGGCGGCAATCAACGGGTGGCCAATAAAAAAACCCTGGTCTATACGCCACCACCGGGAGAAGCCGCCAAATACGGTTAGGCCAACGTCGCGGGGCAGATGGTCCGCTACTTATCAGGGCAGATGGCCCGCTACTTGCTGATCCCGCCCATGGTCAAGCCGGACGCCAGTTGTTTCTGGATCGCCAGGACAATGAAAAACACCGGAACCGTCACCAGGGTTGCGGCGGCCATCATCTGGCCGCTGCCGCCGGCTTCCGGGTCGGCATATTTAAATACCGTGACCGGGGCAGTGCTCACGTCGAAGCCACCGAGGACCAGGGCCAGTTGGAAGTTGTTCCAGGAAAAAATGAAACAGAGAATAGCCGTCGCCACCATACCCGGTGTGCTCAGGGGCAGGATCACCTTAAAAAATCCCTGGGCTTTGGAGCAGCCATCAATCCATGCCGCTTCCTCCAGTTCCTTGGGAATATCCTCGATAAACCCCATCATGATCCACACACCAAAGGGGATGGTTATCACCAGATGGGCAAGGATCAGGCCGGTATAGGTATTTAACAATCCGACCTGTTTGTAGACCATCCAAAAGGGCACGAGAGCCGTGATATAGGGGATCATCCGGGTCAGCAGTATAGCCATGGCCAGTTTTTGCAAATTGTAGCGGGCAACGGAATAAGCCGTCAGCAAACCGCAGGCCAAACCGATCAGGGTGGCAAAACCCGAGATGATCAGACTATTGCCGATATTGCGCACCATATCGCTGTTTTCAATGACTTCCGTGTAATTGTCCCAGATCGGCTCGAAGGACCAGATCCCCGGCTCGAAAAACAGATAGTCCGGTTTAAAGGAGCTCCAGAACATATAAAAGAAGATGAAAAAAAACGGCCCGACGATGGCGATCATCACGGCTTGAGTTATCAGTTCTTCCAGAATTTTTCGCCCGCGTTTGGGCAGCAGACGTTTTAGTGCGACCATTCGCGTTTCCTCAATTTAACCAAAATCATTTGGATCAGCAGAATAAATCCAAAGAAGATCACCCCCTTGGCCGCCGCTTCGCCCATATAACCGTATTCAAAGGCGTTAAAATAAATATTCATATTCATGGTTTCCGTGGCATAACGCGGGCCACCCTCGGTGATCGCCAGGATGGTATCAAATTCCTTCACGGCGAATATCGAGCGGAGAATCAAAGCAACGATAATATGGCCCTGCATCAGCGGCAGGGTAATGTGCCACAAAATCTGCCAGCGCGAGGCCCCGTCAATGCGGGCCGCCTCGAACGGATCCGTCGGCAGGGACTGCAGGCCCGCCAGCAAAATCAGTGTCATGAACGGCGTGTGGTGCCAGACGCCCACCAGTATCAAGGATGGCATCGCCCATTCGGGGCTTGATGTCCATTCGATGGGTGCCACATTGACCGCATCCAAAACATAATTAAGCATGCCGAAGGCATTATCAAAAAACAGAATCCAAACCAGACTGATGGCCGTCGACATGGCGATCATCGGCATCATCCAGATGGAGCGGTAAAAGGCTTTGCCGGCAAAGGAACGATTGAACAAAAGGGCGGTCGCCAGCCCTAAAATCAATTGCCCGAAAACGGTTGCACCGGCGTAGTAAAAAGTGTGGAAAATCGACCAGTTCCAGCGTTCGTCTTTCCAGACATTGATATAATTATCAAATCCCACGGACTTAGCCGTCTGGTTGGTAATCAATTGCCAGTCGCCAAAACTTGTGAAGATCACAATGCCCACGGGAAAGGCCACCAGGGCGACTAAAAAAACAACCGTTGGCACATTAAAAACAACCGTCAGATTGCGATCAACCCAATCCGTCAAGGTGCTTCCGCTTCTTTTATCTGGGGTGACGGCGACGGTTCGAGCCTGAAGGCCATCATCTGGCATAAGCAAATTCCTGCACTGGTAAAAGGATCAAAAAAAAAAGAGGGAAGGCCCAAAATTCGGGCCTTCCCTGATAACTATTCCATACCTTCTGCCAGGATCGGCGCCCGTTGCTCTTCCGCCGTCATTTTTTTGGCAAATTTCGGCAAAACGCCGGCAAAATCGATGCCGGTCTCGGTTTTGGCGATCAACTCGTTCATGACCAGCGATTGTTTGTCGGCTTCCGCCTGGATGGCGGCCCGGCTGCCATCGCGAATGGCGACGTTCATGATAGAGCCCGCCGCATCGCGCATTTGTCCAATGGCAATGGCCTGCGGTTTGGCAATGGCGATGCCGTATTCGGCGGCCAATTCAGCCGACTTGCCCCAGGCCGGTGTTGGCGCTTTGTAGGACGGATCATTCCATACGGAACGACGACACATGGGAACGGCCGCATTCTGGCCATGCAACATGATGCGTTTCTGGGTCATCCAGGCCATGTACAACCAGGCGGCTTTTTTCTTTTTCGAATATTTCGAAATGGCCATGGAAGTGGTCGGCAGGTTGGGGAAACTGCCCGCTCGTCCGGCGGGAATCAGGATGGTTGTTGATTTGCCGGCGATCCGTGATTTTTTTGGGTTGCTGGCCAGGCCGTGCCAGAAATTCAGGGCCGATAACATGGCCGCTTTGCCGGCAGAATAAAGCGCAGCGTTTTGCGGTGGTTTGTTATTTAAGACGGATGTTGGCGCATAGTCCCGGATCATCCGGCCATAAAACTCAAAGGCGTCAACCGATTCCGTTGAATTGAGGTTGGACTGACGCAAACCGTCGGGGCCGTCCTTGACCCATGAGCCGCCAAAATTAAACAGATAACTGGCGAAACTCGCGGTCGTCAGGCGACCATGACCACGCGACATAAATCCGTATATTTCCGGTTTGCCATCACCGTCCTCATCAATCGTCAGTTTTTTTGCGGCGTCTTCCAGCTCTCTCATGGTTGTCGGAACTTTGACTTTGTATTTGGCAAACAGATCCTTGCGGATGTGCAGCAATTGGGCCTGTGCCGACCAAACGATATTATTAAGCGGTGCGCCTTTGATCACACTGGCCGTATTGATGCAACCACCCAGCCAATCGCCCGGATAATCATAATCGGCCGGTGTCAGGGTTGGGTCTTTAAGATATTGTTCAATGGGTTCCAGGTGGCCGGCGACCGTCAACTTGCCGCCCCGGTTGTCCATTTGCAGCATGATAAGATCGAGGGTGTCGTCCTTACCGGCCAACATAATATCCTGCTTTTTTCGCATTTGCCCGGCTTGCAGGGTTTCCAATCGAAGTTTAATTCCCGTTTCTTTTTCAAACAATTTTGCCATTGGTTTAAACCAGGTGTCCACATAGGCCACAGAAAACCCGATCATGTTCAATGTGGTTCCTTCGAATTGACGCCAATTAACCTCGGCTTTCGCCGGCTGGACGCTGGCAAGGGCCATCGCGGCAACACCGGCAACAGCATATTTAGATAACCTCATGGGAAGTCCCCCTGTTGTGAATTTCATTATTTGTACACATCGCAGTTCGTACTCATCACATTCCGTTTGGGCTCAGCGGGTCTGTCATTGACCCGACAATTTCATGACTTGACAGATATGCCCATCGGCATACTACCATACTAGACTAACTGAACACTTGCCTTCTGTGAACCCTTTATGGCAAAAGATATTCTAATTTATTTATTTAAAGTCGACAATTCATTCCATTTTGGAATAGTAAAAATTGAAAATCGACATAGCAGGAAAGGCCATGGGCATGGATCCAATGAATACATTGTTTATCTTTTCTGACCAGCATACCCGCAAAGCCATGGGGTGTTCCGGCCATCCCCAGATAAAAACGCCAAACCTCGACCGACTGGCATCCGGCGGAACCCGGTTTTCAAACGCCTATTGCAACGGCCCCATTTGTGTCCCGTCGCGCGCCAGCATGGCCACCGGCCGCCACGTACATGACATCGAAATTTGGGATAATTCCCGACCCTACCACGGCGAAACGCCGTCCTGGGGACATCGCTTAATGGAACAGGGCCACCAGGTCACGTCGATCGGCAAGTTACACTATCGTGATACCAAGGATGCTAACGGGTTTAGTGAGGAAATCCTCCCCCTGCATGTGATCGGCGGTGTCGGCATGTTGTTTACCATTATCCGCGACCCCATGCCCGTATCCAAAAAATTCCGCATGTTAGTCAACGAAGCCGGTCGCGGGACCTCGACCTACACGGACTACGACAAGGACATTACGGAAAAGGCCGTGGCCTGGCTCAATGAAGAAGCCGGAAAACACAACGACAAACCCTGGACCTTATTTGTCTCCCTGGTTTGCCCGCACCCGCCCTGGCTCGCCCCCGATCGGTTTTATGATCTTTATCCGCCGGAATCCGTACCCTGGCCGACAGATTATGATCGGCAGAACTGGCACGATCACCCGGCCTACGACGACTTCCGGCATTTTTTTGGAACCGAGGAACCGTTTGATGAGGCGACCACCCGAAAAGTCGTTGCCGCCTATTTTGGCATGATTTCTTATCTCGACGACAATATCGGAAAGATTCTGGCGGCCCTCGACGGCAATGGATATACGGACAAAACCCGGGTTCTTTATGCATCCGATCACGGCGAGTCCATGGGTGCCAAAGGGTTGTTCAGCAAATGTAATATGACTGAAGAATCGACGGGCATTCCGATGATCCTGTCCGGCCCTGATGTGCCCGTCGGCAAGGTTATTGAGACGCCGGTTCAATTGCTCGACGTCTTTCCGACACTGCTGCAATCCGCCGGCGTGAAACCGACGGCGGCCGACGACGATTTAAAAGGTCTTTCGTTGTTCGAGCTGGCATTGCGGGCGGCTCCGGACCGGGCGATTTTGTCTGAACAACATTCAGCCGGGGCCAAGTCCGCCAGTTTCATGGTCCGTAAAGGCCCCTACAAATATATCTACCACGTGGCCTATCGGCCACAATTGTTTAACTTGCATAAAGACCCGCAGGAACGCAATGATTTGTCCGGCGACCCGTCCGCTGCCGCCATTCTGGCTCATATGGATCAGGAATTGCGGGCGCTTCTCGACCCCGAAGAGGTTGACCTCCGGGCCAAAGCCGATCAGGCCCGGCGCATCGAAAAAGGCGGCGGGCAAGCGGCCATTGTCGCTGGCGGATCACCGGGGTACACGCCAGCACCGGGCGAAACGCCGGTATATGTATAACGATGCTATCCATACAGAGCGATCATTGGATCGCTCTTAAAACAAGGTTTAAGGGGAATGGGGCATGGCCCGGATTGATTTAAAAAATCTGAGTAAATCCTACGATGACACGGAAGCTGTGCGCAGTATAAATCTGAATATAGAACACAACGAGTTTGTCGTCCTTGTTGGACCGTCCGGTTGCGGCAAAAGCACGACGCTGAGAATGATCGCCGGGCTCGAGGAAATCACCGGTGGCGAGATCATTATTGGCGACCGTATTATCAACGATGTGCCGCCCAAGGACCGTGACATTGCCATGGTCTTTCAGAACTATGCCCTGTATCCCCATAAAACCGTTTATGACAATATGGCCTTCGGTTTACAGCTCCGCAAAATACCGAAACCGGAAATCGACCAGCGCGTCCGCGAGGCCGCCGAAATTCTCAACATTTCCGAACTGCTCGACCGGCGCCCCAAACAACTGTCTGGCGGTCAGCGTCAGCGGGTTGCCATGGGCCGGTCGATTGTTCGCAACCCCCAGGTTTTTTTGTTCGATGAACCGTTGAGCAATCTCGACGCCAAATTGCGGGTTCAAATGCGCACGGAAATTAAAAAAATTCACCAAAGGGTCAAAACCACCGTTGTCTATGTGACCCATGACCAGGTTGAAGCCATGACCCTGGCCGACCGCATTGTTGTGATGAACGATGGCATCATTGAACAGGTCGGCACGCCCCAGGAAATGTATGACAGCCCGGCAACCCTGTTTGTCGCCGGATTTATTGGATCTCCATCCATGAATTTTATCTCCTGCAAACTGCTTGAACAGGGCAATGACATTGCCGTCCAGGTCAGTGATGATCTTGCTCTGGTTGCGCCCAGGGATCGTCAAGATCGGTATAAACCCCATGTGGGACGCCATATGACTTTTGGTATCCGGCCCGAGCATGTGACGGAAAAAAGGGCCCATACCAGCGATGCACAGATCGATTTCGCGGCTGACATTCAGGTGTTGGAACCGATGGGGATGGACACCATGGTGTTTATCGATCTTGGCGGCTCGGAAGTCAGTGCCCGGTCAGAACCGAAAGCTGTCAGGGGTGTTGGCGAGCCCATGCCGTTCACCATCGATATGAACCACATGCATCTGTTGGATCCAAACACAGGCAAAGTGCTGTAGGCGTTCCGGTGTTTGGCCGGCGCACCGCCAACGGGTATAATACACAGCGTAATTCCTATGGTCAGCCCCTGATCCAAATTTCCTGCTTGATCACCAATTGCCGAATCCTCTATTTAGCGGTTGTCCCAGTACGCGGTTTTTAGGGTCCGCCCTGCGACATCGAACGGCCGGCGCAAAGACCAGATATGAACGATTTAAGATTCAAATATGATTTTTTAAAATACAATAAGTACGACGTGCTCAGGCCCAATTTGGCACTGGTTCTGATCCTGTTTTTTTTGTGCAAAGACTTTTTTATGGTTCTGATTGTCGGTACGTCGATGTTGAAGGGGCGCGGCGGCGGTGGAACATCGGACCTGATCGCCATGGTCCACCCGACCTTTTTCTTTGCCGCCATTCCGGTAATTGGTGTGTTATATGCGCTCGGTTCGCGCCGTCCCGAAGCCGGTCGATTGCCACGGGTGTTGTGGAAAAACGGCCGCTTCATGATCCTTTTGTCGGTACTTCTCTACCTGTTGATTCTGACATCGTTACGGGGTTACGATCCGCGCGGTTTCAGCCTGCTCGACTGGGCGGTTATCCTGATCAACGGAGGAATCACCTTTTATGTATTTTCATCACAACTGATCAAAGACACCTTCAATCAGTTTCCGCCGGCAAAAGCCGATGAAAACCCATCGACACCTGTTGACAAATAACCCCGGTCAAAGCACCACCTGATGTTCGGCCTGGCCTCTGCCCGCCCCTTCGAGACAAAAGGTCATGCCGCTCTGGGGATGTTCGGCCAACGCCGCTGGGTCCAGTCCCTGGCGGGCGGTTGTGCAATATAGCGTCGTCAGATCATCGCCGCCAAAGGCCGGGCACGACGTGTGCGGTGCGGGAAAACCAATGGATTTCACCAGGCTGCCGGTTTGATCATAACAGCCGATCCGCGACGCCCCCCATTGGGCGTTCCAGAACAGTCCCGAGGCATCAAACACCGCCCCGTCCGGCCCCCAACTCTCCTTCGAAAAATCAAGATATACGTCCGGATCTCCGACCGGCCAGCCATGGGTTTGCGATAACTTCTGGCGCATGACTTTGCCGCTACGGGTATCCGTGAAACAAGCCACCTGGCCGTCCGGATCAAAACAAATGGCGTTGGAAATGGAGATCGGCGCATAGAGTTGGCGGACCTCGCCCCGGTAATACCGATAGATCGCCCCGCCATCGGGTTCGGCGTTTTTGCCCATGGTGCCAATCCAGAAGCCACCCCAGGGGTCGGCTCGACCGTCGTTCGACCGGGTCAGGGGGTTGTCTGCCTCCAGGCCACATAAAACTTCGCTGGAATGTGTTGCCAGGTTAAAAAGCGTAAATGCCGTTTCCGTGGCAACCAGCAAATTTGTCTCATCAATCCAACCGGCAGCAGAGGCCATTTCGTCGAACTGATAATGCCATCGAGAGGCCCCTGCCTTCGCATATAACCGCTTGCCGATAATATCGAACCACAACAATTCGCCGCGCTGGGGATGCCAGAGGGGTCCTTCGCCCAGGGTACACGGGGTGTCATCAAAGGGCGTCGATTGCATTTTTTTTACCTTTCGAAATTAGGGTCAGGACTCATTAAATTCATGCAATTCTATTTGTCCGCAAGCTTACGAATACAAGAAAACAAGCGCAAGGACATGCTGGGCATATTCGAGCCTTGTTTTCGCAGAAGGCGTAAGCTTACGGACAAACTCCTTGTGGCGGGTTAAAGCCCCGACTTCAGTTGCTTGCAAAACCGGGTAAGGACAAGACTGGCAAGACCTGTGGTTGATCCGTTATAAACCTTAAGGATCAGAGGGACCTTTCTTCGGCCCGAACGAAACTGCGGAGTCCGTCTCCCTATCTAAAACGCCTGAGGAAACATCATGACCATCACGACAAAACCAGATGATACCGGCACCCCCGTTGCCTTCCCGCATCCGAAAATCAGCCTCATTGAACAGGGCCTGCAGCCGCACGACTTCAGCCTGTTTATCGGCGGCACCCAGGCGGCCCGCGACATCCGATTGCTGCGGGAAAACAACATTGCCGTGGTGATAAATTGCGCCGTAAACCTGGATATCAATTATGTGATGGACCCGACGGAAACGGCAGAAGGTGAAAAATGCGCCCACGGCACTGGCCCGGTCCGGGTGTTTAAGTTGGGCATGGTCGATGGCCCGGGGAATACGGAAACCATGATCCTGGCCGGGTATTTTATGCTCGACGGGGCCATGCGCCAGGAACTTCCCGACAAACCCAGTTACCCGCGCCGAGACCGCGGCAACGTCCTGGTCCACTGCCGGGGTGGGCGCAGCCGGTCGACGGCGCTGGTCGCGCTTTATTTGCATGTGCAATGTCCCGACAGGTTTGCAAGCCTGGAGGCGGCGATCCAACATGTGCGGGAAAAACGCAAATTACATCCCGACGAATGGTATTCGGCGCCCAAACAAATGCTCATCGATGCCGCGCAAAAAGCCGCCGATGTTCTGAACCGGATGAATTTGTAGAGGGCTTCTAAGCAGAACTTGATGGGGTAATGCCGCCGCCTGCAGGGGCCGTCGCAAGTAAAACTAGGGTCAGGACCCATTAATTTCATCCATTCTGTGGAGGTGATTTATCTTATCGGATAGGCGGAAAGACGCAGGAAACCCCACGGTTTTCAGGTTTTTTCAACGAAGCCAGAGAAATAAAGCGCCCCGCCCCAAGGGGTTTGTTAGTAAGCTCACGCCTTCTGCGAAAACAAGGCTCGAATATGCCCAGCATGTCCTTGCGCTTGTTTTCTTGTATTCGTAAGCTTACGGACAAACAGAATTGCATGAAATTAATGGGTCTTGACCCTAATTAAGCCGCCTTGCGAATCTCCAAGGTCACAAATAGGGACACTTGCTGTTCGTCGTTCAATATAACAACCCCTTTCGCACCCCTGAACCAACGATCTAGCGGTGTGTTGGCACCATTTCCTGAAGCGCTTTACCTGTCGGCCCCTCGCCAGCGACGCCCCCGTTTTAAGCGGCGGCGAATCGACAGCGCCTCTGATAATTTCCCTAGTTATTATAACGTCCGGCAGACCGCTCTATGACGGAAACATTTCCTTCACCTGATCGTGTCATGTCTCTTTTGAATTTCTTCGGGCCAGGTACTTTTAATATAAGAAAGCACGGCAATAATCTCGTCGTCAGACAGGAGTTCGCCGTAGGCCGGCATATCTGTTTCGTAATCGGCGCCGGCGATAGGTTTAAGGCCGTGTTTCGTCAGATCTATTAACAGGGCATCTGAATGGTGCCATGTATGACCCGTTGCATCGTGAGGCGGTGCGGGCAGTTTATCATTGTCTTTGCGCACCCGCCAGTTGGCTTGCCCCGCCAAGTCGACACCGTGGCAATCCGCACAATTCGCGGCGTAAATTTCCCTGCCCTTATTTACCACAGCCGGATCCTCATATCTGAGCCGCAATTCAATTTCCTCTTGGGAAAATTGATCCCAAAACAACAAGGCCGCAGCAAATAGAGACAATAAACCACCCCCTATCAATAGGCGTTTTCGGTTAAACTTCATGGGCGATCCTTTGCACTCCTAAAACCTTTGCCGAATATTCTGTCGGGTGCGCAGCCCGCCAAACGAGGTCATCGCGCACCCGGTGGGCTAAAAAATTGGGACCAGTCATATAGGGGATCATCATCTTTGTCGAAGGCGATCTGATAAGCGGCAGGAGAAGACGCGCAGGCGATGGCCCTGCCGGGCAGCGCCCTTTCGGGCCCTGTATTTGAAGCGGGAGACTGTCGCTGAGTTTCCATGGGAATTCTTTTATTGACCTTCCTTTTACTGGAACCATTAGGTTGAAATTGTTCATTTTGGTTTAAAGGTTGCTACGCGTGATGGTCTTTTTGAAAACAGAAAAATTAGGAACCGCTCCCCTTCTGTTCCTTTTATGTTTAACTCTTTTCCTATTTTCTCCTTTTTCTTCTCAAGTGTTAGCAGCGGAAGACGAGCCCGCCTTTTCTGACCAGCAAAAATCAAATATCAGAGACCTTATTCGGCAATTCATACTTGATAATCCCAAGGTGATTCTGGAATCTGTCGAGAATATGGAAAGGCAGAAGGAAGCGGACAGAGAGCGCCGGGCGCAAGTTGCAATTAATGACAGATCCGAAAATATATTTAATGACTCCAATTCCGTTGTTGGGGGAAACCCCAACGGCGATGTGACTCTCGTCGAGTTCTTTGACTACCAGTGTGGATATTGCAAACGGGTTCATTCCGTTGTTCGCCAGTTATTGCAAGAAGATCAAAATATCAAATTTGTCTACAAGGAATTTCCAATCCTTGGACCGGCCTCAACCTATGCCGCCAAAGCTGCCATTGCATCTATTGAGCAGGGAAAGTACCTGGTATTTCACGATGCACTGATGGAAGTAAAAGGCGGCCTTTCAGAAGAATTGGTCTTAATAATTGCGTCAAATGTTGGTCTCGACCCTGAGAAACTCAGCGAATCTATTGTCGACCAAAATGACAAGTTAAATGAGATTATGCAATTGAATCGAAATCTGGCAGGCGACTTAGCGATTAATGGAACTCCGGCATTTATCATTGGAAACGACATTATCAGAGGCGCTGTTGGATTGGATGTACTGAAGCGACTCGTCGCTGAGGCGCGCGCATCGAAAAAAGGGTAAAGGAAAAAATAATGGAAACCATTAAAATTTCAGTCGACGGGATGTCATGCCAAGGCTGTGCCGACAGCTTAACACGACTGTTCGATAAAGAGCCTGGCGTCAACGAGGCCTCGGTATCCTTTGACACCGAGCGGGCCGAGGTGCTTTTTGATCCGTCTCGGGTGTCCGCTTCTCGACTTACAGAACTCGTAAATAAGGCTGGTTTTCAGGTAAAGTAAATATCGTTTCTATGGTGTCGAACCGGCTTCAAAGGAAAAATTTGAGCGCTGTAAGAAAGGACTTTCCCTTGTCGATTGAACGGTCTTGCGCCTGTAAAAAAGGCTTTTGACTGATTTGTTTGAACCGGGACTTAGCTTGAGCTCCGGTTACGATGGCGCGGCGGCATCCTTTACATTGATTGCGTTGCTCTGGTTATAATTCCTTAACGTTCCCGTCACAGGACGCCGTGCGTTCACTAAATCGCCTATTTACCTTTCGCTTATTGTTTTTATTTTATCTTCAAGCTGGCGGACACATTGATGATGGATATAAGAGATTTGGCGAAGAAGACCGGCATTCATGCAAAAACCATTCGCCATTATGAAGAAGTAGGCCTGATATCTACAGCAAACAGGCCATTGGATTCCTGTCGAACCTATGATCAGGATGATGTCAACGCGCTTGGCTTTATTAAAAGGGCGAGGAAGATGGGTTTTTCCCTTGATGATGTACGAAACCTGTTGAACCTGCCTGAGGGAAATTCTCAAACATGTTCGGAAATCAGGGAGACCGCCCTGCAGCACCTGGCAGAACTAGACCTGAAAATTGAAGAGCTCAGTTTGATCCGGAATACACTCGCAGACGCAATTAGAAATAGCGATGGCAATCTATCATCTGAAGATTTGCTGGCGGACGCAACAATGGACGCGCTTCCTCTATATCAGAGGTTTCTCTAAAAAGTGCGGTTGTTAATAAATAAACTGAATTCCCCGCCTTGCATGCAAACCAGGGATCCTATCCAGCAAATCCGTGTATCACTGGCGGATCGAGAGAAAAATCAGAATATGCCATTTGCTTTTTGCAGAGCGCGGATATAGGTGATGATTTTTGCAATTTGGCCGTCCGTAATTCCTTCAACCGGCGGCATGTCGCCAAAGGTCCAGTGGTGCGCCTTTGCGCCCTGCTTGGGTGCATTAATAAATGCCGCGTCGCCGTGGTGTCCTGGATGATAAACGCGGTTTAGAAACGACGGACCTTTTGCTGACCCCGCCGCGTTAATTCCATGGCAGGTCGCGCATTTCACGTTGTAATTCATTTTTCCCAAATTGATATCAGGATCGGATTTTGGAAGAATGATCGATTTTTGCTCAATAGTCTTGGCAGCATGGGCTTGACCCGAACCGACAATGGCCGTCGCTATTATTATTGATTTTACAACGAGGGTTAGACGAGATGTCAACATGTGCAGGACTTTCATTGTGAAAAACGAACTTGGACCAAACGAGTATTGAACCTTCAGCGACTGGAAGGTCAAGATGATTTATATAAAACAAAATTGCGGGCAGTGCTTCCGGAACATCGGACATTGGCGGGTCAATATTCATGATGGAATCTTCTTTTCGCCAAACTCATGATTTATCGGCGACCCATATGATTGCGGATAATTGGCTGTATTTTGGTATCGAAGGTGGATGCGGATAAAGCGCCAATGTGGTTATATACAATCTCACCCTTTTTGTATACGACGAAGGTTTCAGGAACACCGTAGACGCCCCAGTCAATGGCAACCCGACCGTCTTGATCAGCTCCCGTTCGGCTGTAGGGATCACCCAATTCATCCAACCATTTACCCGCATCTACAAGTACGTCCTTATAATTCAAGCCGTGAATGGGTACGATCCCCTGCTTTGATAGGTCCATTAAGAGAGGGTGTTCGGCGCGACACTCCGTGCACCATGAAGCCCACACATTAACCAATGAGACCTGTCCTGAAAGATCCTTGTCAGACATACCGAGGTCCCTGCCGACCACGGGTGGCAAATCAAACTCAGGCGCAGACTTTCCAATCAGAACGGATGACAGGCTTGTTGGACCAAGGGTCAACCCAACGGCAAAAAAAATCGCAATGAGAGCAAATACAAATACGGAAAAAAGCAGTACCCAGCGGGACTTGCCTCCTTCATCGGGCGGCATTACCCCAGTTGGCTCCGCCATTGGAAATTCTTTTGCCATGGCTAAGTCCATTGCATAAATCGCCTAGTGACTAGATTCGGCCAGGGATTTTACAGGCCCCGTATCCGGTAAGGGGCTTCGTCCTGGCTGTGGCTTTTTTTCTTCCGTAACGTGGCACTTTTTACCAGTCATTTTGTGCATTACGAAGTGCATTCCCACGCATGCTGCCAAAGGCAAAGCAAGGTTGAACAGGCTCGATTGAACCGCGCTGCCAGCGAAAATGAAAAATCCACCCGCCATGGCAACGCAACAGGCGGCCATCATCAGATTGTGGGGTCTGGCCAGGTTTGACAACTTATTTTTTATCGTATCCATTCGTCAATTTCCGATCTTCTATTTGACTTTTTAACCGATGCGATTGACAAAACACTCTTCCTTCATTTCAATTGGGAGCGTGAGACGGACCGCAGATATTGTAATGCCAATCACGCCGGTTTTTAGAGAGAGCGCTATTTCATTACATCATTTGATTTAGGTATTTCAACGGATGAAGGTTACATAAGTTTGTCGGACGAAAGGGAAATCGTGCCAAAATATGTCGCCGGTGGCGACTGTAACATTTAGACACATTTGCCTCGACTAAATGCCGTCTGAACGGGACCTATGGGGATAAACGCAGGCCCTAACCAGCTTGTTTGTTTTTTAGAGATGACAGTTTTAGGCCGCTATACCACAATACAGGAGCTCCGAATAAGACTGTGGTTGCAATGGAAACCGCATGCACCAGTGCGACCATAAGCAAAGCTTCCTCACCAGGAATCTCGAGCAGCTTCAGTGCAAATGCAGAGCCAATTACGCCTCCACCGGGGATCCGGACAAACCGGGTCATGATCATGGTAAATCCCGAGAAAACCATGATGAACACGTAGTCCAGTGGTGCCAGCGTGATTCCGAAGGCTAATCCTGCCCACAAAAAATGCGTTGCTGATATGGCCTTCATCAGGAAGCTTGCGGAAACCACACCAATTCCTCGTATCGGTGCAGAAGGCCAGGTAATACCCTGTGCAATGCCATCTACCATTCCACCAAGGTGTTTGGAAAATCGCTTTTCCAATTTGATAGACAGTTGAGCGAAGCGGGAATTTTGGCGTTTCAAGTTTGTTTTGAGGTAAAAGGAAATCGCCATTAACCCGGTAAAAATGATGAAACTCCCTGCACCCGCCACGGTCAGACCAACGCGTAAATTGCCTTCAATCGCGGGCGGCACATAAAAGAATACCAGGGCCCCAACGATCAGGGCGAACACAATGCCGTCGACAAAGCGTTCAATTGCCGTCGTCAGTAAGACCGTTGATATCTTTAGGGCGTTTTTCCTGGCAACCACCCAAGCGCGAACAAACGGGCTGACGCCAACAGGAACAACCATATTGGCGAAGTATCCCGCCATGACGGCACCAAAAAGCACGATGGTATTGACCGGGTGAATATCAAAGAGAATTTGACGCCATTTCCAACCCCGTACCCATTGTTCGGTTGGCATAACCAAAATCAGAACCGAAACCCAGAACAAATCAGAACCATCGACAACATCGAATAATGCGTCTATCTCCAAACCCCGGAATGTATAAACCAGGACGCCTAACGCGAACCCAGCCGCCAATAGGGTCCAAAGTGTCGCAAGCGCCCTGCGGTGCGAATTATCCATTTTTATTTATTTGCTCTCGATCCACGCAACAAACGCGAAGAGGAGTCCGCTCATCAGTCTGCGTGCTTCGGTGTGCCCGGTGCGTGGCCGTGCGCTTTCTCTGGCATGCCATGGCCATGACCGACTTCTTCAGCATGCGCTTTCACCGGAGCCGAACCTCCATGACTGTGATCCATCATCTTTCGGGCCTTGGCGGTCAAATCTTTTTCACTAAACGTATGTTGAGCCTTATCATCGTGGACAAAAGCAATAATATTTGCCAAGTCATCGCCGGTGAGATTGACTTGCTCATCAAATGCTTCTTCCTGCGCGGCAATCATTCCTGGCGCGTGGTTCCACATCTTGGCAGCGAAATCAAAGGGGTTTACATACTCCATTTTTTTGTGCGCATCCATCGCTGGCGCGTCATGACCGCCAACGCCGTTGACCGCGTGACAGGCGATGCAACCCTTTTCAACAAACGTTCGTTTTCCAATCTCAGCGTTCATCATTGGGAATGCCAAACGGGTGGCCCGGTTTGCCTCCGGCGCAAAGTGGCTGGCGTACGACGGATCGGGTAGCAACAGTGCGGCCGAAAAACCGACCATATAAGCAATAATAGCGGCCTTCATTTGAGCGTGTCGCGGATGCATGGTCTTTCTCCTTTTCATGATTCCCAGATTACAGTTCAGCGCATGCCCGCCTGGTGCTTGGCAGGCAATACGACGAAATATTTCTAAATTTTTGATATGCGTTAGGATTGGCTCGCCCTCCTCTATTCATAAAAGCGCCCTTCAGGCGCAACATGGACCTGGTTGTCGGTTTTTGTAATATACCCCCCTGCGGCCCCGGCTTGACTGAGTTTGTTAACATTCATTTCCATACTCTGCATATTTAGGGTCAGGACCCTACATGTTATGGGGTTTGTAGAATATCCCATTGGCTCGTTGCAGTTCTCGGACATAGGTCACGATCTTTTTGACGTCAGTCGGCGTAACGTTTGGTTGTGCCGGCATGTTTCCAAATTTCCAGTGATGCTGACGGACGCCCGACCGCGCGGCCATATAGAAGGCACCATCCGCATGATGGCCGGGATTGTAAGTATTATATACCAATGGCGGTCCGTGATCACTGCCTGCGGCATTTAGCCCGTGACAGACCAAACAGTTTTCCGAAAATACAGCCTCGCCCAACTTTGCCTCAGGCGACAATATGGGGACTTCTACTTCAATTGGTAATCCGCTTTTTGGACCGGATAAGGCGTTGGATACGATTACGGCGACACCACCCAGCAAAACGGTCGATACGGCAATCATCGGGATCTTTTCTTTGAGACTCATAGAGGTTCCTAATTTGGTTTTAATTTTGTGATTGTCAGGAGTGCACGACCGTCCGGCGTGATCGTTTTGTGATGGATCATTCCATCGCCTTTGCTGGTTAATACCGACGAGGAGTGACCCGGTTCGGGGGAAACCAGATAAAGGGTGCTGTGAGCCGGGCTGATGCCGGAGACGTCCAACATTGATTATCCTTCGCTCCGGGTATGACCGGCGACATTTGGCGGCCGAGACAACGGTGTCTGGGGCTGGATTTGTACCTGACGATCTGTGCGGCTCATTGGCTTTATCTATATTTTGATAGATCTGAGTCGCAACGCATTGGCGATCACGGAAACCGATGAAAAACTCATGGCAGCCGCAGCAAACATTGGTGAAATGAGGATGCCAAAAAACGGGTAAAGAACTCCTGCAGCCACGGGTACTCCCGCCGCGTTGTATACAAGCGCGAAAAACAGGTTTTGTTTGATATTGCGCATTGTCGCGTCAGCGAGTTTTCGCGCCCGAACAATTCCGTTTAAATCACCTCTAATCAGCGTGATCCCGGCACTTTCAATTGCCACGTCGGCCCCGGTACCCATTGCTATTCCGACGTCTGCCTGGGCCAGGGCCGGTGCATCATTGACGCCATCACCCGCCATTGCGACCTTCCTGCCTTGGTCCTGAAAGTCTTTGACTATTTTGGCTTTGTCTTCGGGCAATACGTCAGCTCGAATTTCGTCAATACCAAGTTTTGCAGCGACCGATTGTGCCGTGCGTTCATTGTCGCCCGTCGCCATGACGATCCTGAACCCTTCTGCATGCAGCGCTTTTATCGCTTCTGCAGTTGTTTCTTTGACCGGGTCAGCAACGCAGATGAGGCCAACGATTTCTGAATGTATGGTGACAAACATCACCGTTTCACCCAAATCACGTCTGAGGTTCGCCGTTTTGACAAACCGATCACTGACACTGCCCAATTCACTCATTAGTTTGATATTGCCAAGTGCCACGGATTTGCCGTCGACGTTTCCCTTAACGCCTTTGCCGGTGACCGCTTCGAAGTCCTTTGCATTTGAAAGCGCGATTCCACGGTCTTCAGCGGCCGTAACGATCGCTTCCGCTAAAGGGTGTTCTGATCCACGTTCTAAACTGGCGGCCAGGCGAAGAACCTCATTTTCATCGTGTCCAGCTTCAGGAATGACCGCCACCAATTTGGGTTTGCCCATCGTTAGTGTGCCCGTTTTATCAACGATCAAAGTGTCGACTTTCGCAAATCGTTCCAGGGCCTCGGCATTTTTGATCAACACACCCGCCTGCGCGCCGCGACCCGTTGCCGTCATAATTGACATGGGTGTCGCAAGGCCAAGGGCACAGGGGCAAGCGATAATCAGGACCGCAACGGCCGACACCAACCCGTAGGCGAGAGCCGGAGACGGGCCCCATACGGACCAGGCAATAAAGGCAATCACGGCAACACCAATTACCGCAGGCACAAATGTCCCGGCAACGGCGTCCGCCAATTTTTGTATGGGTGCACGGCTTCGTTGGGCATTTGCAACCATTTCTACAATTTGGCTTAACATCGTATCGCTGCCGACACGGCCGGCTTCGATTATAAGGCTGCCCGTACCATTAATTGTTGCGCCAGTTACCGTGTCTCCTTTTACTTTTTCGACAGGAACCGGTTCTCCAGAAATCATCGATTCATCGATGGATGACCTGCCATCCACGACCAAACCATCGACCGGAACTTTATCTCCGGGTCGCACCCGAACGCGGTCACCAACCAACACATCGTCGAGCGGAATCTCTTCTTCACTGCCATCACTTCTTACCACCCGCGCAGTTTTGGCCGCGAGATCCAAAAGCGCCCGAATTGCCGAACCTGTGCGCTCCCGCGCCCCAAGCTCCATTAATTGACCAAGCATGACAAGAACGACAATGACCGCACCGGCCTCGAAATAAACACCAACATTGCCTTCGCCATCTCTAAATCCTTGCGGAAAAATACCTGGTGCAATTACCGCGACAGCACTGAATATAAAGGCCGCACCAACACCCATACCAATGAGTGTGAACATATTCAGACTGCGATTGATCACCGACTTAACGCCGCGCACAAGAAACGGCCAACCAACCCACAAAATGACCGGTGTACCGAGGATGGCCTCTAACCAGATTGTTATTTGTTCACCGAAAAAGTCCCGAACCATGCCGAGCCCGACAAGGGGGCCCATACTGAGGACAAGAAGAGGTACGGTAAGCGTCGCACCGACCCAAAACCGCCGTTTGAAATCGACGAGTTCGGGATTTGGTCCTTCATCCGCAGCCGGAACGCCCATCGGTTCAAGTGCCATGCCACATTTTGGGCAGTCGCCAAATTGATCGCGTATAATCTCGGGATGCATTGGACAGGTGTACTTTGTTCCTGCCGGCATGTTCTCTCTAATGGACCTGTCGGTGGGCGCTAAATAGTGATCCGGGTCAGCCTCAAATTTGTCATGGCATCGCTGCGAACAAAAGTGGTAGGTGACCCCGTCATAGGACAGGTTCGGTTTGGCTTCACCCAAAGTTACCGTCATTCCGCAAACCGGATCCGTAATGGTAGTAGGCGTCGTATCACTTTGTGAGTGATGATGATTTTTCATAACGGGACTCCGTGTAACAGGGTTTACCTAAGTCTGGGCAAAAATTTTAATCCTGGCTCAATTCAAACGTCAGAAGATAGAACAGAGCGTCGTTCCTCGAACTGGTTATGGTCAATTTCGCCGCGCGCATATTGTTGGCGAAGGACCTCGAGCGCCGATGAACCTTCTTTACCGCCACCGGATTTGTCGCGACCGCTCCGAACGAAAAGGACAACTAGAAAAACAATTAAACCTATGGTGAATATCATCATCGTCGAGCCAAACATCATGTGCCCCCAACCCCAGTGTCCGCCATCGTGATCGAGTCCACCGACATCGGCATAAACCGTTGTGGCGATGCCCGTCAAAACTGCCGCCAGGGCTATCTGTGTTATCGATGGAAGTAAAGTTTGATTAGCCATCGGTTATTCCTTTCATTTGGAACGTGCTGTTTCCTATGTTTTGTGAGAGAAAAAATTGTGAAGCGAGCCAAATACCAGAGCGATGTACCAGGCGTAGGAAAATGTTTCCGCTAATCCTAAAAAGAAGCTGCTCCACGACAGCCATTCGAACCCCGGCAGAAGATGGCTCCATACAGGGTTCAACGCAAGTTCAGGGAACCAAAGATCAAATATGGTTGCGAGCACGTATGTGAGGGCAAAGAATGAGCTTAAACTCATGCCGAGGGCAAAAAGCGGAATGATCGTTTTTCTTCGTGGATGGAGCGGTGTCGAAGACGGTATCCGCATTGAATCTGTAAGGTTATAAACCATCGTATCGATCTGTTTTCACTGGAGCTTGCCAATAAACAACATCACCCTCCGATTTTTGTTTTGCCGACTTTCGTTTTGCGCCAGGAGCCGTACGGCTTTGCAACTGGCTGCGAATGGGTTCCCTTGAGGTTTGACCACAACCCGCTTGTAACATCGCATATAGATGCATCAGATATAGGGCAATTGGCCCGAATACAAAATAGAAGAGAGGTTCCATCTCAAGTCTTCATTCCGTTGCAAAAAAAATTGAACCCGTCCTGGATTCAGCGGATCCGGGCGCTTCATGGTGCCGACGTTTAGGGGGACGTCGCGGGCAGGCCCGGAAAATCACATGAAACGCCCGAATGTTCCTGGTTATTCAATCACCAGATGCATGGCTCCGGACTTCGCGTTGACTTCCATTCGCATGGCCAGCGAGCCATCTGTCGTGTTGATATCAGCAATTAGTAGGCCATCGTCCTGTTTTATGACCTCGCCAACCTTAAGGCGCTTGTGCCCCATCCATACCAAATGCCCATCAATTATTTTTTTCACGTCCTCGACGGTTAATTTCCGATCAATAATTGCCGCCTGAGAATGGTGATAGTTCCCAGCCATCATACCGTGGCCCATGCTTCGATCCATCATTTGATGGTTCATGAATTGATGGCTCATGTTTTGATGGCTCATGGCACCGCGTGGGTTCATGTCATTATTTGCGGATGCCGTTGCATGCATTGGCATTGCCGCCGTTGTTTTGGCCGGGTTTTGTGCGGCAAACCCCTGGATTTCAGAACTGTGTGCGTTTGCAATACCAGTTGCCGCCAGTGATGCGCTCAACAGGGTGGCGGTTATCAGGGGGTAGATTTTATTCATGATTTTTCTCCGATTGTAAGTGATTTTCTGCGCTGGGACATTGCAAATTGAACCCGAGGTTTTCTTCGGCCTCATGGGTAACAGGTGTATTTGAGCACTTTTTTGTTGCGCAAGTTCGTCACAAAACTTCTTTTTTGTGACAGAGTGTGACAGTTTTGATCAATGGCAAATTCTGTTGCACTTTTTCCTTCGATCCTGATCGCACATCTACCTATATTGGCCTTATGACAGATCGCCCACATATCCTGGTCGTCGACGACCACAGAGAAATTCGTGACCTGGTCGGTCGCTTTCTGAAACAGCACGGAATGCGGGTAAGCACGGCTCCCGACGGCAAATCAATGCAACAAATACTTTGTGAACATCGAATCGATTTAATCGTGCTGGATTTAATGTTGCCGGGAGAGGACGGATTGACTCTGTGCCGAAACCTGCGCGCAGAATCCTCGATTTCGGTGATTATGCTAACGGCAATGGGCGAGGAAACAGATCGGATCGTCGGCCTGGAAATGGGCGCAGACGATTATATCGCCAAACCTTTTAACCCGCGCGAACTTCTTGCCCGCATCAAAGCCGTCCTGCGGCGCGCAAAAAGTCTTCCAGAACAAGAACGTCTTCCGGAAGAAGCGTTGGTCGGTTTTGACAGATGGACATTCAATTTAGCGACGCGCCAATTGGTCCGCGAAGATGGGGTGATCGTCCCACTGAGCACAGGAGAGTTTAATTTACTCATCACCTTTATCCATCGTCCTGGGCACATTTTGAATAGAGATCAGCTCATTGATCTGACGCAGGGAAGGGATTCAACGCCATTTGATCGAAGTATCGATACCCAGGTCAGTCGACTTCGCAAGAAGGTAGAGGCAGACCCGAAAGACCCACAAATAATTAAAACCGTATGGGGTGGTGGCTACGTTTTTACGCCGACTGTCGTAAAAACGTGAAGCGCTTTTTACCGCGAAGTTTGGTTGGACAGACGATCATTGTTTTGCTTGTTGGATTAACTGTATCGCACATCTTCAGCATGTCCATTTATACGGCGGATAGAGCAGATATCCTGACCATGACCGGAGGGCATCAGATATCACATCGGGTTGCGGCAATTACGCGATTGTTTGATGAAACGCCAACCGAATGGCGGGAGCAAATATTACGGGCAACAAATAGTCAAACCTTGGGCATTACCGTAACACCCGTTAGCCGACTGCTTGAAAATGAGTCCGGTGGCATCATTAATTCGCTCCTTAAGAAATACTTGGAACGGTTAATTGGCACGGCTGACGAAACTCGCGTTGTTGTCCAGGTCATCGATGTAAAGGACCACCCTGACACATCGATTACCGAGATCACGCAGGTTTCAGGTCATCCGCCTATGGCTCGCATTTTTCATGGCCAGGGAAATGGCCAACTGTTGCGGGCTTCCGTACGTTTGAAGGATGGCAAATGGCTTAATTTTTCTGCCGTCGTACCTGACGACGGAACCCTTTGGTCGATTAAAACGGTTTTGTCGATGACGTTAATGGCGCTTGGTGTGATTATAATTTCCCTGTGGGTCATCCGTCGCGTTACCCGGCCGTTGCTGGTATTCACCGCCGCATCCAAACGCCTGGGCAAAGATGTGAATGCGCCGCCGCTTGTGGTTGGTGGTCCGATAGAACTGCAGGAAGCGACCCTTGCCTTTAACGAAATGCAGAAACGACTCAAACAACTTATTGAGAATCGAACGCAAATGCTGGCTGCCATTTCACATGACCTGCGCACACCAATTACCTTGTTAAGGCTGAGAACAGAGGCCATTGATGACGGTGAGGAAAAGGAAAAGATGAAAACCACGCTTGCAGAAATGGAAGCAATGATTTCTTCTACCTTGTCGTTTGCCAGAGAAGACGCGGAAAACGAAGATGTGGAAAGGGTTAACCTGACAGCACTTGTCGCATCCGTTTGTGATGACTTGTCAGATGCCGGCTATCACATCGATTTTACCGAAACCGAAGAGGTGATTTTGGAATGTCGCACGAGATCAATTAAGCGCGCCCTATCAAATTTGATAGAAAATGCGCTCAAATATGGTCAACGCGTAGCCGTTGAAATCACAAAGCAGGAAAACACCATTGAAATCACAGTTACAGATAATGGCCCGGGAATTCCGGAGGAAGAACTCGAACAGGTATTTTTACCTTTTTATCGCGTTGATAGCGCGCGCGGCCAGGGTACCGGAGGAATCGGCCTTGGGTTAAGTGTCGTCCAGGCCGTTATCGATAAGCATGGCGGCGAAATTGAACTTGAGAATCGGCCGGGAGGAGGATTAACAGCCCGAATTCGTCTGCCCGGCTAAAACCGGTTGAATTTGTAAAACCATCGCGACACATCTCGTTTTCAAACATCGGAGAGAAACTGTTATGAGCCTATCTGGACGCACAGGGAACCGGACAAAGACTTCGGCTCATTTCAATTGGAAAATTCGCCACCTTGTTGTCTTGATTCTTACGGGGCTTGGCATTTACGTATTTTTGGAATCACGGCCCAACTGGTCGGCAATGCATCAATGGAACAGGGCGGTCGGGGACACAGGATTTGTATTGATTGCCCTGTCCATGGCAATAGGACCTTTAGCCCGGTTAATTCCGGCAACGAGACCGACGGTCCTCTGGCGTCGTGAGTTGGGCATTTATGGTGTTTTGCTTGCGCTAATTCACACGGCCATCATCCTGGTGGGGTGGGTAGACTGGGACCTGTTGCGCCTGTTCGGGTACGAAATACACCCTGTCTCAGGTAATTACGTTATGGTTCAACACGGCTTTAGCCTGGCCAATATAATTGGTACTGTTGGCTTACTTTATTGTCTGATCCTGGCGATGGCATCCAACGATTTTAGCCAGAGATTGCTTGGTGGTGCCATATGGAAATTTGTCCAACAAGGGGCGTATGTTCTGTGGATGTTGATTGTGGTACATACAGCCTACTTCCTTTTTATTCATTTTCTGCATTTTCACACGGAGCCGAGAGACCCGAATTGGGCACAACTGCCTTTTCTTACGCTGGTTAGCGTCGTCGCGTTACTGCAATTTGCCGCATTTATAAAAACCTGGAAGATTAGACGTATTTCCCATCGAACGGCTGCAAACGAAGCTGTATAGAGCACATAGGAGGTTAAAATCGATACTTCAAAATTACAACGCTACGAGTTCCTAATTTTTTTGACGGGCGCCGTAACCCTTTCGCTTGAGGTCCTTGCGTCACGAATAATGACCCCCTTTTTTGGCGTTAGTCTCTACATTTGGGCTGGAATTCTTTCCATAACGCTTGTTTTTTTGGCCGTTGGTTATCGATTAGGTGGAAGTATTTCTGAAAAAAAATCACAGGTATCTAGTGAGCATTTATTCTTGGCGACGCCAATTGCGTCTGCCGTGGCAATTGCAATTTCATCCACTTTATATCCTCTCGTATTTCCATGGCTGTCGCAAATTAATTTGATTGCCGGGAGTTTTCTTGGTGCGACGTTGCTTCTGGCGCTGCCCTTGATCGCCCTGTCTGCCATGAACCCGTTACTGATTAGTATGACGAGAAATATCAAGAAAACCGGAGATGGGGGCGCAGGCCGGGTATTTTTTATAAGTACGATGGGATCCGTAGTGGGTGTTTTGTTTACCGCTTTTCTGTTTATCCCGAACGTCACAAATTTCCGGGCGATATTAGTCCTTGGGGCGCTCATGGGTACTGTTGCCACAATTTATATCTTTGTTTCCAAAATTCAGAAAAAGACAATACGATCCCGACTGCTGATTGCTGGCATCTTAACTGTCGCCCTTTGCGTTTCCGTGATTCTGGCGCAGGATCGCTACCTGAAGTTAATTCGCTCGGCCTATGCGGACACGGCGTCCTTTGACGTTATTGCAGAATACACATCGATGTTCGGGAATATAAAAGTTGCCGAAGTAAAGCGCGATGACGGGAGCGGGGTAATTGAAAAATATTTTATCCAGGACGGATTGATTCAAAACCGAACGACAACGGATAACACGTCCGTTTCCATGTATACTTATGTGCTTGAATCACTTGCTCACTCTTATGTGCCGGATGCTAAAGATGTTGTCGTCCTGGGCCTTGGTGCCGGGATTGTGCCCCGGCATTTCAAAACCGAAGGACTGGGTGTATCTGTTGTTGAAATTAACGCCTCTGCCTTGGATGCGGCACAAAACAACTTCGCCTTTGATCCGACCGGCATAAAGGTTTATCTGGAAGACGCTAGGACATTTGCGCGGAAATGCGAGCAAAAATACGACCTTGCGATTGTTGATCTCTTCCAGGGGGATAATGTTCCAGATTACCTGATGACCAGGGAGTTTTTTGGTGATCTAAAAAAATGCTTGAGGTCGGGCGGAGCAGTTGTGATGAACACATTTTTTGATTCGACTGATGATGAACCAAACCGTCGCCTGCTTGCGACCATGGCGACGGCTTTTTCCAATCTTTATGTGTCGGGCATTGACGACGGCAATATTTTTGTCGTCGCCTCTGCTTTAGCCAAGTCACCTAAACTGACAATCGAAGAGAATGGGTTAACCGGTCAATTGGCGAACCTAGTCGCGTTTTCGGTATCCGGTAGCCGCAAGGTGTCGCCAGATTTTTTCAAATATTCGGAGCCGATTTCAGACGACCATAATATTTTCAGCCTGTTATTTGCCGACGCAAATATGGCTCAGCGCCAGTATTTAGCAGGAATATTGCCACCGCACATTTTAATTAACTGATTATTCTTCAGGAAGACATTATGCCCCTATCCAAGACCTTCAAAATATGGCGAGCAGGGGTAATTGCCCTGACCTTATCTGGTTTTATGATTTCGATTCCCTTTGGTTCTGCGGCTGCAAAAAAATACCGACCCAGCTTTTTTCAAAGTGTCGAAACGAGATCAAAAGATTTACGACCCTTTAAAAAGTGGCGGTCGGCTTTATCAAGATATTCAAAGGAAGTGAAGGGCAAAAAGCAACTAAAATGCAGTTCCAAACGGCTCAATATATGTGGTTTTGGCGACTGGAAAAAATTTCTTATCAGCATAAAAAAATACGATAAGTTTACCCAACTTCGCGCGGTTAATGCGCGCATGAATAAAGCTGACTATATTACCGACAAATCCAACTGGGGCACGAAGGACTATTGGGCAACTCCTGGCGAATTTATGGCGCGTTTCGGCGACTGTGAGGATTACGCCATCGTAAAATATTTATCTCTACGCTTGCTTGGTTTCAAGGACAATGAAATCCGTGTTGTCGCGGTAAAGGATTTGAATTTGAAAGTAGGCCACGCTGTCCTGGTGGCGTTTATCCGAGATAAAAAGACAAAAAAGATAAAGACTTATCTTTTGGATAATCAGATCAAAAAAGTGGTTGAAACAAAAACCGTACGACACTACGAGCCGGTGTTTTCGATAAATCGTACTTTCTGGTGGCGCCATCGTCGCGGATAATTGAAACATCCGCAGGGCCCGTTTTTTTGCCCGCCAAGACCGACCGGGCGGCAGGTTCTGCCATGGGTGGCATTGTAACTTTTGACTTTGTTGCGGAAATAGACCGATAATCAAAGGGCTGAATATTCCCTGAAGGGAGTACTGATTGTGTGTATGCTGCAAGTGAAGGTGGCTTTAATCGCTATAGCGGTCGGGTGGTTTGTTCTCCCGCTCGATGCTTATGCGGCTTCACTTGACCGGAGTTCTCGGATTGAAAAAAATAAAAATACGCCTTATTTGGATAGGCGATTATTTGAATATACAGATCATCTAAGGGTTAATAGAGAAAATAAAGTTCGGGTTGTTGTTACCAATAAATGTGAATTCGATGGCGAAGCGGAATTGTTACAATTGTCGAGGTCATCTCATGTTGAAGAAGCATATATTTTTGTTCCTGAAACCTGTACGTGGATAGAAGTTGGGCATCGGGAAACATCGCAAAATGTCTATCTGGATGAAATCTTCATTCAGGCCCAGCTGGAACAGCAATCAACCGTTATTTTTTATCATATTCAGCCTGGGAACCGCTCAGACTTTAACACTTATTTCCCTTCTTACAGAGATTTAGTCACATTAACCCTGATTAACGCCGACTATATTTGGAAGCCCTATAAAAAAATCTTACACCGGATCGTTACACCGATTGGAATTGTCGAGTATGAGTTCGCCAACACGACACAGATAATAAATTTGATGGATAAATTTCGCAATGGTGGGCTCAGAGGATTTGAATCTCAAAACCTTTCCTATGAAATTTTACGGTCAAAATACCAAGACGAATATTATAAAAAAATTCGCGACTGTCAGCGCCGCGATGGCATGATTGGCGACAAAGTAATCTGGTGCTATCCAATCCATACGACTGCGTTTAGCCTTAAATTTCGCGCCATTTCAGAACCAAATAATTCAGGCCCGCCCATCGCCCTGTCCAATTCAACGCGAGCAGCAACGGTTCAATTGAATAACTGAATATCATTCTCCCGGGGTGTGTTATCTACCGGCCTAAGCAGGATAAGGTACCGACGGCGATATGGCACTTTTATTGCTCATTTGCTCGCGTTGGGATTCGGCTTGATACTTGAACCGAATGGCAGCAATGGGTACGATCAGAATGGATTTAGGGGGTTTAGAAATGCAACTCTCGGACCGACACACACAACAACTTTAAATTGCACATTCGAATTTCCGAACCAATTGAAGGTTATTTAAAGATTGATATAGATCATGATTTTTATGAAGCACCAGCGTTCCCCAGTTTCGCTGTTGATTTTTATGACAATTGTCGGCGGCTATCTGACGATGGTTTCCTATGGCCCGATTGCGGCGCAGGCAGCGGAATCGCTGGTGCCGCCTAAAAACCAGGTCATCCTGACCATTTCGGGCAAAATTTCCGTTACCAACACCGCCGATGGTGCCCAGTTCGACCGGGACATGCTGGAGGCATTGGGCACAACGGAAATTAAGACCTGGACCCCTTGGACCGAGGGAATAACGACTTTCGAGGGCGTTCTTGCGCATGATGTGCTCAACGCGGTTGGCGCTTATGGCTCGTCGGTTCGAGCCAACGCCATCAACGATTACGAAGTGATAGTGCCAGTTTCTGATTTTGAGAAATACGGTGTGATTTTGGCCACCAAAAAAAACGGCACATACATGCGAGTGCGCGATAAGGGTCCCCTTTGGATTATCTATCCATTGGATGATTTCCCGCACTTGAAAGAAACCGCCATATACGAACGGTCCATATGGCAGCTCAACAAGTTGACCGTCGAATAATCAATGGGCAATATAATCCAAAATCACAAATACATCGTTTTGTCGCTAGCGATCATCCTGTTTTCAGGCAGCTTATTCATAGCACTATTTATCAACATTCAAGAAAACACCCGGCTTGAAAGTACAGTTCAGGAGAACCTGTTGTGGGGTATCTCGCAGAGCGAACCTGATTTGTTACGTTTCCTTAATGTGCTGGATCGGTTTGCTGCTGGAGACGCAAAGATACACCGCGAAGACGTGGTCACCCGCTTCGACATTCTATGGAGCCGCATCGACGTCCTTCTCAAGGGCGCGTTGGGCGATGAGTTCAATAAAATTTCAGGCGTAAACGCCAACGCCAAAAAAGCGATGGACATCCTTCGCAGGACAGAAACGCAAGTGATGTCCTTGCAGAGGGGTGACGGCGATACCTACCGGAAAATGCTCCTTGAGTACCAGGGACTGGCTCAGGACTTGCACGCAAGCATCCTGAAAACCGCCTCCTATACAAATTATAAGACACTTGAACAACGCAACCATACACGCGATTTGTTACAACAGTCGGCCTTTCTTTTTACCGCTGTCATCATTAGCGGCGGTCTTCTCATATTTCTTCTCTTCCGCGAAATGCGCACCAGCGATAAACTGCTTATACGCTCCGAACACTCGAAAGAGGAGTTGCACCGCCAGGGCGGGCGTCTGCAGGAACTCGTCGCTACGCGCACGGCTAAACTGCTCGCCACCAAGCTGGAAGCGGAAAACGCCAACAGGGCAAAAACTGAATTCCTGGCCAGCATGAGCCACGAACTGCGAACACCATTGAACGCCATAATCGGATTTTCGCAGGTCATGGTCGAGGGCGTCTTCGGAGATTTAAAGCATCCTAAATATAGCGGGTATGCGGCGGATATTAATGATTCGGCACAGCATTTGTTGGAAGTGATAAACGACATTCTTGACCTTTCAAAGGTTGAGGCCGGAGAGATTGACATTGAAGAAACTGACGTTGACATCGCGGAGCTGCTCAAGGATTCCTTTCTGTTGGTACGAACCCACGGCGAAGCAAAATGTCTAAATCTCGCTGCTGGTGTTTTACCTGGTTTTCCATACCTTCGAGCGGATGCCCGCTTGTTGCGTCAGGTCATTATCAACCTGCTTTCGAATTCAATTCGATTTACGCCGAATGGCGGCGATGTGACCGCAAGTGCTCGATTGGATGATTATGGGCGGATATTGCTAAATGTGATGGATACAGGTATTGGGATCGCTGCCGATGATATTGCGGAAGCGCTTGAGCCGTTTGGTCAAATCAGGCACTCCCCTGAAACGACGCACGGCGGAACAGGTCTCGGATTACCCTTATCGAAAAAACTCGTGGAACTTCATGGCGGAACCTTAATGATAGACAGCGTTGTCGGTACGGGGACAGCGGTGACCATTAGATTCCCAGCAGAACGTACCGTTCGGCCCGACTGAACCCAGGTTCCGTTGGAGCCGGCCAGAATAGGATCAACCGCTCAAGTTAACAAAGTACATTCAGACTTATTGTCAATACAACCATTCGTTTTGCTGTTTTTGATCGACCGGAGATCAACCCTTTGCTTGATATGTTGCCAGATCGCGGCCCCTAAATCGCCCGGTTCAGGGGTAAACCTTGCATCTGACTGTTGCCATTCGTGACGGATCGTTTCGGTTTATGGGTCGTCAACAGATGCGGATCACTTATCGTATTTATATCGACCATACGAGTTCGTCCTTTAACCAGGACCGTGTGGACCGGAATATGATCCATGACCAATCCGCTTCGTTTTGCAACTGTCGTCGAAATGACAAGCGGCACATCGTACTCTTTTGTTAAGGATTCCAAACGGGCAGCGATATTGACATTATCGCCAAGGGCGGAAATTATTGGAGCGTCTGGCGGACCCATGGAACCGACGACAGCGTCGCCCGCATGAATTCCGATCCCAATCTTAAGACCGGCCGGCAGTTCAGTTTTTAGCCGTTCATTTAACTGGACCAATTTCGAAAACATGGTTTTTGCACCTTCGATGGCTTCCTCACAGCCCTGAATAGGACCACTCTCCATGCCGTAAATCGCCATGAGGCCATCGCCATTGAACTGCGCGTAGTGACCCTTGGTTTCGTCGAGAGCATCAGCCATTTCAGCGAAAAAAAGATTAAGAATATAAACCACGTCAAAAGGCAAACGCTCTTCCGACAAGGCCGTGGAATTACGAATATCAACAAACAGAAAGGCGACATCCCTTTCCTTAGCCGGTTGGTATTTGCTATTGATGCCAAATCTCCTTTGGCCGCCACCTGGTTTTAAAATTGCCGTAACCTCAAGATCCTTTGCGGGGTATAATTGGCAAGCAAGGCGAATTGAAAATGCCAAGGCTGCAGGTGACAGGATGTTGGTTTCTTTCTCGGTTGGTGGCGGCAAGTCGCCTGCCCCCTGACCAATGCGTACCCGACAGGTGGAGCATCGGCCCTGTCCGCCGCAAACTGGCGCGTGGGGCACATCGGCCGCTCTGATAGATTCCAATAAGGTTGCATTGGCGATCAATTCAATAACCTTTTCCCCGGGTGAATAGAAAATTCGGGGTTTACTGGCGCGCGACCCTAAAAAGGGACGAATGGTATGCGCGATAAAAAGGATCAGAAGGAACGCAACAAAGCCGATCTGAAATTTAAATTCTCGTGCGTTGGCCATATCGATCATCTGAGGATACAGGTTGGCTTTGGCGAACAAATCCAGAATCCAGTTTTCCTGTTCCGCAGCCTGCAATATGTGATTGCCAGCGGCCACATAACCGGCAATCGCAACAGTCGGCACCAGCCCGGCCAGAAATACCGCGAATAATTTAAATTTTACATAAGTTGCATAATGATTGAGCCATTTGTCTATTCCAATGCAACCGTGTGACCAAACCACCAGTATTGCACCCGCTTGAATTAATCCTCGCCAGGGAAAGATAACCCAGAGGAGGGCAATCGTCGTGTCGTAAGTTGCGATATAATCATCTGCCCCTGGGGAAAATCTGATCCCGATTACGTGCCCGAATAACAGCAGAGGCGCTAATAAACCGAGTATAATTTGCACCTTTTCGTTGATGCTCATCTTTAGCGTACGGCGCTTGCAAATCGACCATATAGCAATAGAAATGTGAGATGAAAAAGCTCCCGTTAACAGAATTATACCAAATGGCGAATGCCAGGGATTCAAAAGTATTTTTGCCCCCCTATTCATGGCATCAATAGAAATCAATCCCATAGACAAATTTATCAAATGGCCGGTTACAAATAAAAACAGGACCAGACCGCCATATAATCGCAGCTTGTTTATCATTTTTTTTCCACGGTATTATTGGTAGATTGGTGCAGAGCATTAACAGGTCCAAATAGATCGGACGTAGATCTCCCTTATCCCGAGATTATATAAGTGCGTATGGCAAGCCTGGTTTTACGGAGCCCCCCTTGAAAATTCAAAACATCAGTTTCGTGCCGATAACTGCGCGCCAACCTTCCGTATCTTCACCTTCAGCGCGCGCCAGGTTTTCGGTCCGTCCCAACTTACGCTCATAAACAAAACCGATGTATGGCGAAATCGATCTGTCGATGAGATCATAGCTCACGCGTGAACCCGCTTCGATGCCCGTTACGCCAGACCCAATGGCAATTTCCGGATCGCCAGAAAATGCGACGTTCAGCTCTGCAGAAGGTGTAAGGGTAAGGCGGTTGGTTATGAGCACTTCGTACTCAACATCAATCCGCGCCGATGTTTCAGCCGTTTCGCTCACAAAAATATCCGCATCGACTTCAAACCATTGCGGCGCGAGACCCGTCACACCCAAAACCCCGTACCAACGATCAGCTCCCTTAGGCGTGTCCAGTCGGACGCCTCCTTTAACATCAAAGAAGGTTGAAATCGGTGTTTGTAAAACCAAGCTGTTTTCCATTGCCTCAAAGGTGTTTGGCGTCAGGTCATATTCACCTTCGCCAAGCCAACGCAGCTTTATTTCGTCCGTGCCGATGAAAGCGTCTCCCTTCCAGGCAAATAACCTTTCATTCTCGTCACCGCGGCGATGATCCAGTTCTTCCAGTTGAACCCCATAGATCAGCAAATTTTTGGATTGCGCCCAAACTTCAGGCGGGGATATTAATGCTGCCATAAAGCTTCCACAAAGAGCCGTAAAAATTTTCTTTATCATGATTTTGGTGCCCATCGGTCGACAGCGGTATCTAGCGCGATTGGCGGACCTCCTTCGACAACGACCCGACGAAACATCCCGCTTGCGGCGTGATAGGACAGATGACAATGGAATGCCCATTGACCAACGGCATCGACTTCTGTTTCCGTGTAAAGTGTGGTACTGGGCGCGACACTAACCGTATGTTTGATCGGGTTCCATTTTCCGGCGCCGGTATCTAAGATCGACCACATCCCATGCAGGTGCATGGGGTGGCTCATCATCGTTTCGTTTACAAACTTAAACCTTACGCGTTCGCCATAATTTAGACGTATTTCTTCTTTTTCGTGATACTTTTTACCGTTAATGGACCAGATATATCGCTCCATATTGCCCGTTAAACGAACTTCAATTTCACGGGTCGGCTTGCGATACTCATAAAGAGGTTTCATTGATTTGAGGTCTTTGTAGGACAAAAACATTCGTTTTTCTTGTGGGGATGGAGCTAACCCACTTCCTGGCGCGTAAAAAGGATCTTCTTTCACAGCCATTTTGGAGTGGTCCATACCTATCATATTCGAATGATCCCTACCGGCCATTTCGCCAGTTTCCCTATCCATTTTAGAGTGATCCATGCCCATGTCTGCCATTGTAAGAAGCGGCCGTTTTTCCAGATCGGGAACTTCAGCACCCATGCCTTCGCGCGGCGCAAGTGTTCCCCGGCCATAGGCTGAGCGGCCCATTGATGCGGCAAATAGTGTATAAGCCTTATCCTCCGTCGGTCGGACGATGACGTCATAGGTTTCTGCGACGGCAATACGGAATTCATCAACTTTGACCGGCTGAACATTATTTCCGTCGGCACTTACGACGGTCATCGTTAAGCCGGGTATACGGATGTCAAAATAAGCCATTGCCGACGAATTGATAAACCGTAGCCGAACCCTTTCGCCCGGCTCAAACAGACCGGTCCAGTTTTGGCCTGGGCCCTTACCGTTGATGAGGGGTATGAACCCTTGCACGTCTTCAACATCTGCTGGCATCATTCGCATATTGCCCCAAGCCATACGATCCTTAATTGTCGCATTTAGCCCACGGGTTGAAGCGTCGTCGAAAAAATCTGCCACTGTTTGCTGCTGGCGGTTATAATAATCGGGCATGGTTTTTAAGTTGCGCATTATCCGTGCCCCAGAGTGCGGGTGTTTATCTGTGAGTTGCACAACGTATTCCCGGTCGTAACGGAACGGTTCGCGGTTTTTAGGTTTAATTACAATGGCACCGTACGCCCCGTCCGGCTCTTGAAAACCGGAGTGGCTATGAAACCAGTAGGTTCCAGATTGAACGATTGGGAAGTTATAGGTGAATGTTTCACCCGGTTTAATTCCCTCATAACTGATCGTCGGCACACCATCTTGCTGATAGGGCAAAATTAATCCATGCCAATGAATGGATGTCGTCTCGTCCAGATTATTGGTAACATTGATGGTGACATTTTCATCTTCTTCCCAGCGCAAGATGGGTCCTGGCGATGCCCCGTTATAACCAATGCCTTGTTTTATGAAGGCGCCAGTGTCGATTGATACTTTATCTACTGTTAGATCATAGATACCCGCCAGGGCGGTGTAGGGGACCAGAGCCAGGGAAAACGCGGCGGCAAAGCAGCCGCGTTTTCCCAATGAAAGCATGCGTTCCATTGAAGTTCCTATATCCTTTAAAAAGGACGTTTAGAGAATTGTTTGTTATAGGTTTTTAGTTAAACCGAACATGTCCCATCATCCCGGCGTCGTAGTGACCCGGGACATTGCAGGCAAACTCAATTTTCGACGCGTCTGAAAATTTCCAGACGACGTCACCGGACTTTCCTGGCTCCAGTAAAATACTGTTGGGGTCGTTATGTTCCATCGTCTTGCCGCCGCCCATGTCCATTTTCATCATGGCATGGTTGATCTTGTCGGCCTGTAAAATCCCATGTTCCATCATGGTCATCATTTCGCTCTGATGCGCCGCATGCATTGCCGTTGTACCGATATTAAATTCGTGAACGAATTCACCAGCATTTTTCACCGTAAAACGGATGGTTTCACCCTTCTTAACCGTAATAGATTCTGGTTCATAAAAATTATCGCCCATTTTGATTTCTATGGTTCTCGTCACATCGGCGGTTTTTCCGGCCACACCAATTTTTGATTGACCGCCTTGGCCATGACCGCCATTGCCGTGCGTCCCGGCGGCCCAAATCTGTGCGGAACCGAGTGCCAATGTTGCCGATACGAAAGTCATAGCGATTACTTTAGGGAGTTTATTCATGTTATTTAATCCTTGTGGGAATTCAGGACTCGCCCAAGATCAACAGATCGCGCACATCATGTAGCTGCGCCTATTGGAGCGAGTTATTCAAAATTTCTGGTTATTCGTGTTGCCGCATTTCTAACTTAAAGAATCAGAGATGTCGCAATTTTAACTCAGATCACATCTCTTGGAGGTCTGTAAAAGGATGTAAGCAGGGACTTGTCGCGCCACTCAGCCGATAGGGTAAACCCGACATACCCAAATGACGGATAACGCAAAAAGGGAATCACCGAAGGGGAAAATAGATTGCACGAAACGCTGTGACACTTATCCTCCCCATGGGGGCTGTGAAAGTGGCCGTCATTATTCAACTTCGGCAATGCGTCAACCAGCGTCAACCGGGAGCTATTTTCATTAGGTGTATCGATAGTTGATGCATGAGAAACGGTCAGAGCCGCAGACAAAAACAGGACGGCTGCCAGTGCGCTTATCATTAGCTTTGCAAAAGAGTTCGACCAACGGTGCATAATGTTTTTGTTCTTGTTTTTCATTTTTGTTTTTGTTTTTTAGGATAGCCATTTGGTGGTGCTAATATATGGTGCTCTTGATGCAGGTCAATAGCGCGTACCGAATATTTTTTAACATCGTGGAATTAAAAATTATAAGACAATTCTGATCTGCTCTATTTTTGACGAAGTCTCCGAAGAGCCTGTGGTTTGTGGCCGTTCGAGAATGTTTGATATTGGTATATAACAGCAACAATGTTTCTGAAGTTTGTCGTCATCGCTGTTTATTGTAACGGAGTATGTCAGAAATGATTTTGTTTTTGGGATGGTTTCCCGCCAAGAATATATCGGTTTAACAGGCTCGAGGGTTTGGCCTGCACTTGACGTCGGCGTTCCCGTGTAATGCCATAGCGAGCCCCAAGTTGCGCCGTCGCCATAATCTCGGGATGATGTTTTCCCATCGCCAATTTTACGGGGTCTGTCATTTGAACTGTGTAAGTGAATTGAACGGAGGTTTGTGGTTAAGTTTGGAGCGGTAAGGCCTTAAGCCAGAGCGTACCAAGTTCCACGCCCTGCGCCGTGGCGTTCCAGATGTCCGGCATTGGTGAGCGCTTTCAAGTGATCTTTGACCGTATTGCGATTTGTGCCCGTTACGGCGGAGATTTCGGCAACGGACACGCGACCCTGTTCACGGGCGAGTTCCAGTATCTGAACGGAAAGCTCCGGTAAATCTCCAAGGATCAGCTTTTCGCGCTCGATTTTCTTTTCAAGACGGCGCTTTTGTTGCCTCAAGGCTTCGAGGAAATAGACCATCCAAGGCTGCCAATCGGGTGCATCGCTGCGAAGAGTGGCTTGCGTACGGCGTAGTGCGCGGTAATAGTCTTCCTTGGTTTGCTCAAAAATGCTTTCAAGCGAGCTATAGGGGACATAGCCATAGCCTTCACGCAGCAATAACAAGGTCGTCAGGATGCGTGAAAGCCGTCCGTTTCCATCCTGAAAGGGATGGATTTCAAGAAAGACGACGATAAAAACGGCGATGACCAATAGCCGGTGGTGGTGTTTTTCCGATAGAGCTTCGAGCGTCCAATCAACGAGTTCTTGCGTCAGACGCGGCGTTTCAAACGGGCTCGCCGTGGCAAAAATAACGCCAAGGCTTTCACCGCCCGGCCCAAACGTTTCGATAGGGGTGTCGAGCGTCTTGTATGCGCCGCGATGGCGTTCATCCTTGGCGGAATGTTTGAGTAGATCGCGGTGCAGTTGACGGATGTGGTTTTCAGTTAAGGGAATGGCCTCGCTATTGGCGAAAACAGTTTCCATTACGTCGGCGTATCCCGCGACTTCCTACTCATCGCGCGTTTCGAAAGCTTTGATTTGCAGCCGTCCGAGAAGCGTCTCCACTTCCCTGTCGCTCAGCCGCGCCCCTTCGATACGTGTGGATAAGCCTACACTTTCGATGGTGGCAACCCGCCTTAAACGGGACAATCGCTCCGGCGAAATGCGGCCTATGGCCTTCCACGCGCCCATGAACTCATCGAGTTCGGCGATGAGATTCAAGATTGCAGGTGTGATTTTCAGGTTGGCGAGATCAAAAGCGCCATCCGTATTTTTATCCATTTCCATCCATTAACAATGTCACAGCCCCATCCGATAATCCACCCAATTCCACCCGTTGTGATAGAGCTCCCCTCACCGTACGCATCCTATTGGCGGTTTTGTGCTTCCTACCTGACAAGCCGATTTGGTAAAGACTGGTGTCTGGCTCCTGAGCAATCGATCCTTCTGCACGCCGGGGACACACTCATACCTGCGCAGCTCCTTGTCCGCAGCCCGAAGGCACGTAACTGAAAAATAAAATTCCAATATGGCACCTCATTACTTGATGTTAAGGCGACAATGCCAGAACCCCACAACGTGGTGATAAACGGCGAGCTGCTGAATTCGATGTCCGCGAAACGGACCCCTTCGCGCAAAAGTTGCCATCGCTTGATGAAATCCGGGAAGCGTCTGAATTTGCCGTTTGCATCAAACTCATGTGGCAAAAAATGCGCCCCGATATTATTGGCCGTTTTCCAGAGCCTGTCCCCCTGAATGATATTGAAGCGTACCTGTCACAAATTGATGATATTTATGAAACCGATGCGTGTCATTCCTTATCCATAGAGGGCTATCAAGTAAACCCTGAACTCATTAATCAGGTTCGGGCAGGAAACGGGAACCCAGACCAACTCGAAGCCGATAAACAGCACCGCGACGCAATGGCGGCTCGGGACTATTGGCAGGCCTTTCAGGAAGTGCGTAAGGCCGTGCAAAACGGATTGGAAGGTGGCAATGCGGGTCAGATTGCGGATCAAAATTACGGCATATGGTACAGGGAATTGTTCGCACCAAGCGTGGCTGTCGGGATATTAAAGCCGTCCGATTTAGCCGGATATCGGAGCGCCCCTGTGTATATCCGCAAATCCATGCACGTCCCTCCCTCGCCTGAGCCCCTGCGTGATGCCATGCCTGTTTTGTTTGAGCTATTGAAAACGGAACAAGATGCATCCGCCCGCATCGTCCTTGGCCATTTTATCTTCGTTTACATCCACCCCTATATGGATGGCAACGGTCGCACAGGCCATTTCCTTATGAACCTGATGATGGCGTCGGGTGGTTATCCTTGGACGGTTATCCCTGTCGAGCGCTGTGACGAATATATGGAAGCCCTTGAAGCCGCCGGCGTTGGGGGAAACATAATTCCATTTACAGAATTTATCGCGAGTTTGTCGAAGCGCTGAAAGCTCTACATATGATCAGCACCCCCAGACAATGTAGGAAGCGCAATCAATGGTAAGCTCTGTACTATCGTCAGCCAAAACCATATCTCTGGCAAAGGCTTCGGTAAATCGCTCTAACACTGTGAATGTAATTGTTGATCGATGCCGTTCGCTTAAAATGACGCAAAAGGATATGGCTACTGCGTCAAGTATTTCTAGATCTCGTGCTATTTACGTCGCCAAAAATGGTGCCCCCGGTCAGAATCGAACTGACACTCCCTTGCGAGAACGGGATTTTGAATCCCGCGCGTCTACCAGTTCCGCCACAGGGGCCCCTGAAGTGAACTTAAGGGGCTTTTATCACCGGTCATCGGAAACGACAATCCTTAACCGTGGCCGGTTTTCAATTTTTTATTTGTTGGGCCCGGCCCGTAATCGTCGCGCCTTGACCATGGTTTTTGCCCCCTTGGGGCGTTGCACCGGCCTAAAACATCACTTATGTTGCGCTTAAATTGACCGGGCTGCCGCAGCGCCTCACTTCAAAAAAGGTTACCAATTATGCAAAAAATTGAACTTTCCGTGCACGAGTTTATGGCCATCATGGGACAAATGGACGAGGCCCGCAACGGTGCCGGGCCCGGTGCCGCCGGGACCATTTACGATGAATGGTATACCCAATGGACGGCCCTCGACGAGCGCCTGGAAAAGCTTGGACCCATGGACCGGGCCGATATGTTGTACGACGGCAAAATTTCCATCAACGCCATCTCGGAGACCCATTTCAAGGAACTCATCGCCGCTGTCAATCATCAGATCGGCTTTCATCAGAATTTGATCGCCACCGAAGACGAAGACGCCGACGCAGAAGATTTGGAAATCTGGCAGAAATGTTTAGGCCGCCTGACCGGTGTTCACGCGTCAACCGACTGGGTCGATCAGGACTAGGGTCCTGACCCTAAGGGATTGATTGACGGATAAAAGGCGGACTGGGTCGATTATGACGGGCCTTAGGGGCCTGTTGGTATAATCCGGTTGTTTTAAACCCGCCGATTTGCCCGCCCTTACAGGTCGATCACCATATTCGATGTGGGCTGCGCCGAACAGATCAGAATCTCGTCCTCGCCGTCAGGTTCGAACACATCGTCGTCAGCGTATTCGAAGGTGCCCGCCAGGACCCGCACCAGGCAGGTATGGCAGGTCCCCGACTGGCAGCTTGAGTCGGCTTTGACACCGGCATCTTCAGCCAGTTCCAGAATGTTTTCAACGGACCGGTTCCAGGTCGCGGTTATGCCTGATCGTTTGAACTCGATCTTAAAATCCTCTTCAGGCTGATTTGCCATTTGTTATCCCCCCTCATTACAATCCATTACTATTTGTCCCACGTATGGCATCGCAGACGGCTTTTGTAACGTCCCGAGTTGTCGCCCGGCCGCCTAAATCCCGGGTTAACACATCGCCGAGTTCGGTAACCCGCTCAATCGCTGCCATCAGGGTCTGTGCCGCCGCCGGCTCACCTAGGTGTTCGAGCATCATCACCGCCGACCAGAAGGCGCCAATGGGATTGGCAATGCCCTGGCCCATAATGTCAAAGGCCGAGCCGTGAATGGGTTCGAACATCGACGGGAACCGGCGTTCCGGATTTAAGTTTGCCGTCGGTGCAATGCCCAGACTACCGGTCAGGGCGGCGGCCAGATCGCTTAACACATCGGCGTGCAGGTTGGTTGCGACCACGGTATCAATGGATTTGGGATCCAGGACCATCCGCGTGGTCATCGCATCGACCAGCATTTTATCGGTGGTGACGTCTGGATAATCCCCTTTAACCCGCTCAAAGATCTCATCCCACATGACCATGCCGTGGCGCTGGGCGTTGGATTTTGTCACCAGCGTCAATAATTTCCGCGGTCGCGTACGGGCCAGGTCCAGGGCAAATCGCTGAATGCGCTCGACCCCGGCGCGGGTAAAGACGGCGACATCCATGCCGACCTCTTCGGGAAGGTTCTGGTGCACGCGGCCGCCGCTGCCTGAATACTCCCCTTCAGAATTTTCGCGGACAATGAGCCAATCCAGATCCGCTGCCGTCACCCCCTTGAGCGGGCTTTCAATACCTGCCAACAGGCGTGCCGGACGGACATTGGCATATTGGTCGAAGGGCTGACAAATATTCAGCCGCAAGCCCCACAGCGTTATGTGGTCGGCAATATCCGGGTCGCCGGCCGAACCGAAATAAATGGCATCGACGTGTTTGATCTGATCGCGTCCGTCTTCCGGCATCATCCGGCCGGTTTTCCGGTAATAATCGGAACCCCAGTCAAACCGTTCAACGGAAATGGAAAAACCGCCCTGGTGGCGCTGCAAAACGTCGAGCACCTCAATTCCCGCATCAATCACTTCGCTGCCGATCCCGTCTCCGGGAATTGCCGCAATGGCATATGTTTTCATGGAACGCACCTCTGTTTAACCGGTTTTCTGAAATCGTTTAATTGACATAATAAATAAATGAGATCGGTTGATCCGCACCGTGTGTGTTGTCGGGCAGCGCATAGTCCGCGATCAAAAAAAATCGCGGCTTATTTGCAATCGCTTAAGCGCGGAAACGAACCTTACAAAAGGGGGTTACCACTCACGCCTTATTCGGTAAAACAAAAGATGAAAGGTGCCCCGTGTCCTTGTGCTTGTTTTGATCTGTGCGTAACCTTCCCGATAAAGCCAATTGTATGATATGAAGGGAACCGAACCCTCGACATGCGGAATCGAAATACGGTGTATGTATGATCCACAGGGCGAGCTTAACCGGTTGTTTATGGCTGTAAAAGTTGATTTCACACATGCCCCCTAAAAAACCACCCGCCGGGCCTTTAAAACGAATTGAAAAATTTGTCGGTAATGACGCCTGGGACGACTTTGTCGTTTGGTGTGGCCGCAACAATCTTACGGCGGTACCGGCCAATGCCTGGACTCTGGCCGCTTACCTGCGATCCCTGGAAGGATCAGAATCCCTTACCAAAATAAAAAAACGGGTTGCCGATATTGGCAAAGCCCATGCGGAAAAATCACGGCGCAGGCCGGAACGGGATCCGTTGATCACCAAAACCCTGCTGCTGCTGGAACGGGACCGGGAAAAGCGCCCCGTCGGGTCGGGTTTATTTGATAACGGTGAACTCACCGAGGATGGCAAAAGCAAAACCAAACTGCGGTCGACAAAATCAGAGGGCACCGACAAAAAACCGACCCGCCGGACCCGGCTCATGCGATCGACCCCTAAACTGGTCAGCAAACGCCGCCGCCCGTAAAACCTGAATAGGCGCCGACCAATGGCCGAGATCTCAACGCATCTCGACTTCACGCTGGCGGCTGAAGGTCTGCTCCGATCCATCGGCGGATTTGCGGGTTATGACGATTTCCCCCCGGTAGGTTCCGGCTGGCCAAAACAGCGGGTTGCGTTTTTTGCCGGAAAATAAAATGCGTCTGGCCTGGGTTTTTTTGATGACACTTTCGTAGGCGTGCAATTGCTCACCGCCCGGCGAAAGGATACGCATTTTTACCCGGTCCCCCTTTTGGATGTTATAGATCGCGGCCCACAAAACCAGGGCCGGGGCGTTGTTTAGCAGGGCTTTATCCTGGTAGTGGCCGGCCAGTATGGCACTGGTTTTCGGTGCCACGTCGGCAAATCCGGCGCTGAAAATGGACGTCAGGGCCGGCACCGGCGAGAGCGCCAGGTCGGGCGCCCAGAGAGGCGATTTTCGCGACGTGCAGGAGCCGGACGGGTCCGGCCCGACAAACGGATCGATCACCCGGTTTTGGTGGCGCACACTCAAATGAACATGGGGAAAGGTCGCATCACCCGAATGACCGACCAATCCCAGTTTCTGGCCCTTGTTGACCCGTTGGCCCCGTTTGACCACGACGCTGCCCTTGCGCAGGTGGCAATATTGGGTTTCCCAACCGCCCGGGTGGGTCAAAACCAAACCATTGCCACACTCCCGACCCTTGATCCGTTGTCTGTCCACGGTGCCGGTGATTTGGTCGGCCATGCCGTCCCGTACACCCCGAACCCGGCCGGCGGCGGCGGCAAGCACGGTGACTCCTTTGCTCATGGCCTTGAGGTCACGAATGGCAATGTCCGTACCCTTATGGCCGTTATAACTGTTGGATTGACACAAAAAGTCCTTAACCCCCGGACCCGGATCCAAATCAACCAGATTGACCAGCCAGCAGGATTGGCCAAGGGTGCAGCGAATTGGCAGTCCCAGTTCCAGGGTCGACTGGGCGGCCCCGGAGGTGCCAGACAGGGCCAAATAAAGCACGCTGATCAGCCCCAACGTCGTCAACCGTCGTTTCATGTTGCAAACCCTTGTTATTTGCCACAAACCCCAATATATTGCGATGCAATAAAAATTTTGCAGTGCCGCATGCCTGCGGTAACCAATAACAAAGGATACATGCGAATGGACCATGCGACCAACCCCCTTGAGGATCTGCACGGCTTTTATTTTGAGGATTTAAGCGTCGGAACCACCGATCGTTTTGCAAAAACCATATCGGAAGCCGATATCCAGACCTTTGCTGAGGTTTCCGGCGATGTTAATCCCGTCCATCTGAACCCGGCTTTTGCCGAAGCGACGATGTTTAAGGGTTGCATCGCCCATGGCATTTTGACGGCCAGTTTTATTTCTACGGTGATCGGCACCCGCATGCCCGGCCCCGGATGTATCTATGTCGCCCAGAACCTCAAGTTCAAAGCCCCGGTTCGCGCCGGCGACAGGGTCGAAGCGGTTTGCACGATCACAAAACGGCACGAAAAAAAGAAGTTCGTGGAAATCCAGACCCAATGTTTTGTCGGTGACAAGATGGTGGTCGATGGCCATGCAACGATCATGGTACCGTCACGCGGTTAACTGACGGCGGAATAAACGCCTTAGGCCTTGACCCCAGGGCACGGCACTGACACAACTTTTTGCGCCATGCGTATATATCGTCACTATGAAACCCTTCCCGACGAAGCTCGCGGCGCCGCCATTGCCATTGGCAATTTTGACGGCGTCCATAAGGGCCACTGTCAGGTCATTAACGAAGCCGGGGTGATCGCCCGCGACGCAGGGATCCCGTGGGCGGTCCTGACCTTCGAGCCGCACCCCCGTTCGGTTTTTCAACCGGCCGGTCCGCCTTTTCGTTTGACCCCCTTTCGGGCCAAAGCCCGGGCCCTGGAAGCTTTGGGGGTTGATATTATGATTGTCCAAAAATTCAATCGGGCGTTTTCCCAAAGCCCGGCTGAAGAATTTGTCAAAACCGTGCTGGCCAAGGGTTTTGGCGCCCGCCATTTGGTTTCCGGTTACGATTTTGTGTTTGGCCATGGCCGCCAGGGCAATTGTGAACTGCTGTTAAATCTCGGCCGGAGCCTGGGCTTTGGATTTACCGCCATCAGCGCCGTTGAAAGTCCCGATGGAACTGTATATTCATCCACCGGTATTCGGCAATGTTTGGAATCGGGAGACCCGCAGGGTGCCGCCGAGATTTTGGGACGGCCCTATGCCATCGAGGGGCGGGTCGCCCACGGCGAAAAACTGGGCCGGACCATTGGCTTTCCCACGGCGAATATCCACCTGGGAACTCTGGTGCGGCCAAAGCGCGGGATATACGCCGTCAGGGCCTCGATCCACGGGTACCCGTCGGGATCAAACCCACTGGGTGCAAACCCACAGGGTGCAAACCCACAGGGATCAAACCTGGCCGGGGTGGCGAATATTGGCAACCGCCCAACTGTCGGCGGTGTTGGTGATATTTTGGAAGTGTATTTGTTTGATTTTGCAGCGGAAATTTACGGCAGCCGGATGTCCGTTGAATTGATCGAGTTTATCCGCCCGGAGGTCAAATTTGAGAACCTTGAAGAGATGCGTAAGGAAATTATCCGAGATACGGACAAAGCCAAAGCGATTTTACTGAGCGAATGAAAGCCCGATTATGACCGTCGATTATAAAACCACCGTTTATTTACCAAAAACCGATTTCCCCATGAAGGCCGGTTTGCCACGACGCGAGCCGGAAATTCTCGCCAAGTGGCAGGATCAGGACCTGGAGCAACAAATTCGCGAAGCCTCGGCCGGCCGGGAAAAGTTTGTCCTGCACGATGGTCCGCCCTATGCCAACGGCCACCTGCATATCGGTCACGCACTTAATAAAATTTTGAAAGACGTGATCAACCGCAGCCGTCAAATGTTGGGCTATAACGCCTATTATGTGCCGGGTTGGGATTGCCACGGGCTGCCGATCGAGTGGAAGATCGAGGAAAAATACCGCAAAAAGAAAAAAGATAAGGACGAGGTGCCGGTGGTCGAGTTCCGCAAGGAATGCCGCGAGTTTGCCCAGCACTGGATCGACATTCAAAAAGCAGAGTTTAAACGGTTAGGGATCATGGGAGACTGGGATCACCCCTACACCACCATGACCAATGCCGCCGAAGCAACCATTGCCGGTGAATTGGGCAAGTTTCTGATGGATGGTTCCCTGTATCGGGGCGCCAAACCGGTGATGTGGTCGCCGGTGGAAAAAACCGCCCTCGCGGAAGCCGAAGTGGAATACCACGATCACACGTCGACAACGATTTTTGTGCGGTTCCCGGTGGCCAAGGCTGCGATCCCGGAAATCGAAGGGGCGGCGATTGTTATCTGGACGACCACCCCCTGGACCATGCCCGGCAACCGCGCCGTCGCCTACGGTCCCGACATCGATTATGTGGTTGTTGACGTGCGCGCCACCACCGACGACAGTCTGGCCGTTGTCGGCGAAAAACTGGTCGTTGCCGAAGCCCGCCTCGGTGCCGTTGCCGCACAAGTCGGGATCACCGAGCATGAGGTCACGGCACGGCTCAAGGGTACAGCCCTGGCCGGCACGGTGTGCCGCCACCCGTTGAATGGCCAGGGTTATGATTACGACGTCCCCGCCCTGGCAGCCGGGTTTGCAACCACCGAAGAAGGCACCGGGGTTGTCCATATTGCGCCGGGCCATGGTGCCGATGACTGGGAACTGGGCATCGCCAACAACATCGAAATTCCGCAAACCGTCGGCGAAGACGGCACCTATTTTGACCATATCCCGCTGTTTGCCGGTATGCATGTGTATAAATGCAACGGCACCGTCGCCGACAGCCTGCGCGATGCCGGCGGCCTGTTGGCCCGCGGCTCCCTGGTGCATCGCTATCCCCACAGTTGGCGTTCAAAAAAACCGCTTATTTTCCGCAACACATCCCAATGGTTCATCTCCATGGAGAAGACCGAGCTGCGGAAAAAAGCCCTGAAAGCCATCGACGCAACCCGGTTCGTGCCGGCCAAGGGTCAAAAACGCCTGCGCGGCATGATCGAAGACCGTCCCGACTGGTGTGTCTCGCGGCAACGGGCCTGGGGCGTGCCGATCACGGTTTTTGTTAATAAATCGACCGGCGAACCGCTGCGCGATCAGGCGGTCATGGACCGGGTAATCGCGATTTTCCAGGCCGAGGGGTCCGACGCCTGGTTTGCCTCCGATCCCGGGCGTTTCCTGGGCGACGCTTATGCGGCCGACGACTACGAGCAGGTCACAGACATTCTCGATGTGTGGTTTGATTCCGGATCGACCCATGCCTTTGTCCTGGAAAGCGGCGAATGGGACTTAACGTCACCGGCGTCCCTCTATCTGGAGGGTTCGGACCAGCACCGCGGCTGGTTCCATTCCAGTCTCCTGGAAAGTTGTGGCACCCGCGGTCGGGCCCCCTACGAGGCCGTTCTCACCCATGGGTTTGTGATGGCCGAAGACGGCCAGAAGATGTCTAAGTCTCTAAACAACAGTGTCTCGCCACAAGATGTGATCAACCAGTATGGTGCCGATATTCTGCGCCTTTGGGTGGCCGGGTCCGATTACGCGGAAGACCTGCGCATTGGCCCGGAGATCTTAAAACAGCAATCCGATATTTACCGCCGTTTGCGCAACACGCTGCGGTTTGTCATGGGCAACCTGACGGACTTTGAAGAGGCGGAAATAATGGATCGCCAGCAGATGCCGGAACTGGACCGCTGGGTCCTGCACCGCCTGTGGGAAATGGACAAACTGGTTCGCAAAACCTGCGATGATTTCCAGTTTCATATGCTGTTCAACGAAATCCACAATTTCTGCGCCATGGATTTATCGGCGTTTTATCTGGATATCCGAAAGGATGCCCTGTACTGCGACCGGTTGGATTCGCCCCGTCGCCGGGCCTCACGTACGGTGCTGAACGCGCTGTTTAACTGTTTAAGCAAGTGGTTTGCACCGTTCATCTGCTTTACCGCCGAAGAAGCCTGGCAGACCCGGTATCCGGACGCCGCAAGCGTGCATCTACAGGGTTTTCCCGAGATTCCCGATGGCTGGCGCGACGACGCCCTGGCAGATAAATGGAAACAGATCCGCGAAGTCCGACGGGTGGTCACCGGTGCCCTGGAAATTGAACGGGCGGAAAAACGCATTGGTTCCAGCTTACAGGCGTCGCCGGTTGTTCATACAACGCAACAAAATCAGGCGTTGTTTGAGGGCCTGGATGCGGCCGAATTGTTTATTACCTCCGATGCGGCCTTTTCGACCGGCGACGCGCCTGCCAATGCCTTCCGGATGGAAGATATTGACGAAATTGCCGTAGTCCCGAATTTGTCTGATGCGGAAAAATGTCCACGCTGTTATAAGTTCCCCAAGGATATCGGATCCGACCCGGCCCACCTTGAAGTTTGTGGGCGGTGTGCCGATGCGGTGACCCACAGCTTCTCCAACGCCGTTTAAAAAGATGCAGATCACTAGACCCTTTCTGTGGGGACTGGTTCTGGCCGGCGTGGTTATCGGTCTTGATCAGCTATCCAAGTGGTGGATTGTCGAGTTTGTTATGAACCCGCCGGTCCGGATCGAAGTGACGTCGTTCTTTAACCTTGTCCTGGCCCATAATCGAGGCGTGAGTTTTGGCATGTTTGCGGCTGGCTCCGAAGTGGAAAAATGGGCCCTGGTGGCGGTCGCCCTGGCCATTTCCGGTTTTCTGGTGCGTTGGTTATGGCAGGCCAGAACAGCGGTCGCGGTTATGGCCCTCGGCCTGATCATCGGCGGTGCCATTGGCAATGTGATCGATCGGGTGCTGGTCGGCGCGGTTGTTGACTTTCTTGACTTCCATCTGGCGTCCCGCCACTGGCCGGCGTTTAATATCGCGGACACGGCAATCAGCCTGGGTGCCGCCGGATTAATCTTTGAATCGATCTTTTCAAAGGACGATTCCGCCTAAACGGTTGAAACCAAGACGAACCTGGCGTAGATTGCCACCGATCAGCCAGTGAAGGTTAGGCAATGCGCAAAACACCACTCATCCTTTTGACAGTTCTTGCGGCAATGGCCCTGAGCGGTTGCGAATCTGCCAAAAAGGCCTTCGGCGGACAAAAGTCCGCCCCCGATGAGTTTGTTGTTTATTCCCGGCCACCGCTCAGCCAGCCGCCCGACTTTTCCCTGCGACCACCAACCCCGGGGGTTGCACGACCGCAAACCACATCGACCGCCGATGATGCCCGCGACGCCCTGTTGGGAACATCAAACTCGACCGAGCGACGCCAGGTTCCGGCGGAACAGGAAACCACGACGCCTGGTTTACAGGCCCTGATCAAAAACACCGGTGCGGCCGACGCCGATCCTGACATCCGTAAAAAGATAAATGAAGAAACATCGATCCTGGCTGAGGAAGATCAGCGGTTGGTCGACAAGATGATCTTTTGGGTCGATGATAATCCCAATCAGGGCACGGTCCTGGATCCGGAAAAGGAACAAAAGCGCATTCGCGAAGCTCAGGCGTTGGGCAAGCCCGTGACCACAGGGGAAACCGAACACGTTAAACCCGACCGCGCTAAAAAAGGCCTGCTGGATTTTTAAACCGGGTGTCATCTGCCGCCATCTTTTTGCCCCTTTTAGCCGCTACACCCTCACGCTCTTGTCAGATGTCCGTTACCGTCAAAAACGGTTAAGATAGTTTACCTTTTGATTTTGAGAGCTCATACACATGCAATCTTGTAATTTTATTTCCCCTCCGCGCAGCCTGCTTATGATGATCGGATTTGTCCTGACCCTGGTCGGCACGCCGAGCCAGGCCCGTGTTTTTAATCCAGAAACCTTCACGCTTAAAAACGGCATGCAGGTGGTCGTCGTACCCAACCACCGGGTTCCGGTTGTCACCCACATGGTCTGGTATCGGGTTGGATCCGCCGACGAGGCGGCCAACGAGTCCGGAATCGCGCATTTTCTCGAACATCTGATGTTCAAAGGTACAAAAAAACGCCGGAACGGTGAGTTTTCAGAGATTGTCGCACGAAATGGCGGTCGGGAAAACGCCTTCACGTCGACCGACTATACGGCCTACCATCAAACCATTGCCGTCGACCGCCTTGAAATGGTCATGGAAATGGAAGCCGACCGCATGACCAATCTGGTGATTACCGCCGATCAGGTTGAACCGGAACGCCAGGTCGTCCTCGAAGAACGTCGGTCGCGCATCGAAAATGAACCCGGCAGCATCCTCAGTGAACATTTAAATGCCACCTTGTTCATGAGCCATCCCTATCGCAACCCGGTGATCGGATGGAAACACGACATTGAGGGCCTCGACATCGACCGCATCCTGGCCTTTTACAAACGTTGGTACGCCCCCAACAATGCCATTTTGGTGGTAGCCGGCGATATCACCGCCGAAAAGTTAAAACCTTTGGCGGAAAAATATTATGGGGTCATTCCCCGGCAACCGGAAACCCTTCGCCAACGCGCCAAGGAACCACCGCAACAGGCCGAGCGCCGGGTAACCCTGCGTGACAAACGGGTGCAGCAGCCATCGTGGCAACGGGTCTATCTGGCCCCCGGTGTGCAATGGGGCGACAGCGAACAGGCTGATCCCCTGGAACTGTTGTCCAATATCATTGGCAGTGGCGCATCGAGTCGGTTCTACCGATCCCTGGTGATTGAGCAGAAGTTGGCGGTATCGGCCGGTGTGCATTATTCCGGCGACAACCGGGGGCCCGGGCGTTTTATTATTTTTGCCAGTCCCCGGCCCGGGGTTGATATCGATACCCTGGAAGCCGCCGTGGTCAAACAGATCGAAACCGTAAAACAACAGGGCGTCAGCAAAGACGAACTGGAGCGGGCCAAAACACGGATGCTGGCGGAAGCCATTTATGCCCGGGATTCCCTATCAGGTGGGGCGCGGGTAATCGGATCCGCCCTGGCCACCGGCCAGACCATCGACGACGTTGAAAACTGGCCCGACCGGATCTCCGCGATCTCCCTGGACGCGGTCAACGACGCAGCAAACTCGATTTTTAACATCCAACAATCCGTCACCGGGCTTTTATTGCCCGACGACAAGTCCTGAGGAGCCGACCATGACTGTAAAACACAACGCACCTCTTGGGCTTTTTATCTTGGCCGCCTGTTTAGTCTTGATCAGTGCGCTGGCCCCCGCCGCTCAGGCCATTACCGCCCAACAGGTAACCTCTCCGGGTGGCCTGAAAGCCTGGTTTGTCCCTGACACGACAAACCCGATCCTGACCATCAAATTTGCCTTTCGCGGCGGTGCCGCCCTCGACCCTGAAGGCAAGGAAGGGCTTTCCAATCTGGTTTCCTCATTGCTCGACGAAGGGGCGGGCCCGTTTGACAGCCAGACCGTCCAGCAAGCCCTGGAAGACCAGTCCATTGGCCTCAAATTTGACAGTGGCCGGGACGAGTTCAGTGGCCGTTTGACGACCCTGGTTCGCAACCAGGACAAGGCCATTGAACTGCTCACCCTGGCCCTGACAAAACCCCGGTTCGATAGCGAACCGGTCGAGCGCATACGCGCGCAAATCCTGGTCAGCCTGAAACGCAACCAGGAGGATCCCCACGCCATCGCCAACCGCACCCTGTTCAAGACCCTCTACCCAACCCACGTATACGGGCGGTCGACGGACGGCACCCCGGAAACCGTGGCAAAACTCAGCATCGATGACATGCGGAATTTTGTTAAAAATCGACTGGCCAAGGACAACCTGATTATCAGTGCCGTGGGGGATATTTCGGCGGAGCAACTGGGCCAGCGGCTGGACCAGATTTTTGGCGATCTACCGGCCCGGGCGGCGTCTTGGGCGGTCGACGATGTGGTGCCCATTTCGCGCGGTCAAACCATTGTCATCGACCGCGACATTCCGCAAAGTTCTATACTGGTCGCCGAACGGGGCCTGATGCGCGATGATCCGGATTTTTACGCGGCTTATGTCATGAACCACATGTTTGGCGGTGGCAGTTTCACGTCCCGCCTTTACGCCGAAATTCGTGAAAAACGCGGCCTGGTCTATTCTGTCGGTACCGGGCTTTACCCCTTTGATCACAGCGCGCTAATCATTGGCAGTGCCGGAACTGCCAACAAACGGGCGCACGAAACCCTGTCGGTGTTAAAAGCCGAATGGAAAAAAATGGCGACCGACGGGGTCAGTCAAAACGAACTGAATGACGCTAAAACCTACCTCACCGGCTCCTATCCCCTGCGGTTTTCATCAAGCGGTCGCATCGCCTCCATGCTGGTCGGCATGCAAGTGGCCAATCTGGGCATTGATTATATGCAAAAACGCAACGGCTATATCGAAGCCGTTACCCTGACCGACATCAAACGGGTGGCCAAAAGGATTTTGCTCGCCGACAATCTGATCACCGTTGTCGTTGGCCGGCCGGAAGGCATTGTCGGCACCAATTAGCGCCAGAATCCGGGTCACGCAGAACAAAAAGTGGAGTCTCACATGCCAGCGCCAATCCTTTACATCCCGCACGGTGGCGGGCCCCTGCCGCTGCTCGGCGACCCCGGCCATGCCAATCTGAATGTCTTTTTACGGGGCCTCACGCCCCGCCTTGCCGGGGCCAGGGCTGTGGTTGTCGTCAGCGCCCACTGGGAAGCGGACCAGCCAACGGTTACCGGTGCGGTTAACCCGGCCCTGCTGTACGATTATTCTGGGTTCCCCGATGCCGCCTACACAATCACCTATCCGGCACCTGGCGATCCGGATCTGGCCGGGCGCCTTGTCGCGGCCCTCGCCGGTGCCGGGATCACGGCCAAATCCGACCCGGATCGTGGTTTTGACCATGGCACCTTTGTGCCGCTTAAATTGATCGCACCCGAGGCCCAGATTCCGATCGTTCAACTGTCATTGGTCAGCGGGTTAGATCCGCAGTTTCACATGGATATGGGCAAAACCCTCGGGGCGCTGGCCGGTGATAATATTGCCATCCTGGGCTCAGGCCTGTCGTTCCATAACATGCAGGTGCTGATGGCGCGAAACCCGGCGCCTTCTGCGGAAAGTATGACCTTTGATCGCTGGCTCAATGAGACTGTTTTGAGCCATACAGGGGCCACGGAATCAGCGCTCCGTGGGTGGGCAACCGCACCCTCGGCCCGCCATTGCCATCCCCGCGAAGAACACCTATTGCCTCTGCATGTGTGTTATGGCGCGGCCCAGGCAGCCGGTTGTTCGCCGATCAACATTTTTCGGGACGTGCTGCTTGGGGCCCAGGTGTCAGGTTTTTTGTGGGACTAAAATAAGCCGCCGCATCGCAGCGCACAGGTTCTATTAGGGGCAATGGCAAAACAGTGATGGGATTAAAACTAGAACAAACCCGGGGAACCGCCGAACGAGCCCCGACTTTGGAAATGCACTTAGGGTCAGGACCTGCTAAACTCGGTTGTTTTATGACCCTAAAAAAATGAAGATTGAATATTATGCCCCAAAGCCCCGCCTGGAATGCCCTGTTAGCCCATGTCAATGCCCACCAGGGCGTAACCATGGGAGATTTTTTTACCGCCGATTCGGAGCGTTTTACGCGTTTTTCCACCGCCGTTCCCGGCATGCTACTGGATTATTCAAAAAACCAGATTACCGAACAGACCTTGGGGTTGTTGGGTGACCTGGCCCGTGAGCGCGACGTCGAAGGTCAACGCGACGCCATGTTTGCCGGTGCCGTAATCAATCGGACCGAAGACCGCGCCGTCCTGCATACGGCCCTGCGCGGGGGGCCAACCGCCGATTTTCGCGCCAATGGCGCGCCGGTCTCCGGCGACGTGGCTGGGGTTTTAAGTCGTATGCAAACTTTTACCGAAGCGGTCCATGCGGGCGAGGTCTGCGGCACCACCGGCAAACCCTTCCGTGACGTTGTCGCCGTCGGTATCGGCGGTTCACACCTGGGCCCGGAAATGGCGGTACTTGCCCTTAAAAACCCGGCCACCGATGCCCTGAATGTGCATTTTGTCTCCAACGTCGATGGCCACGACGTATTGCAGGTGCTGGTCGGTCTTAATCCCGAAACCACTTTGGTCCTGGTCGCGTCGAAAACCTTCACGACCCAGGAAACCATGACCAACGCGGCAACGGTCAGGTCCTGGATCACAGATATTCTCGGTGCCGACGCGGTTGCTCAGCATTTTGTCGCACTTTCGTCCAACGGTCCGGCGGTGACGGCCTTTGGCATTGATCAGGATCGCATGTTTCCCTTTTGGGACTGGGTCGGCGGGCGTTATTCCCTGTGGTCGGCCATTGGATTGCCTATTGCCCTGGCCGCCGGCTGGCCACAGTTCGACGCCCTGCTCACGGGTGCGCGCGATATGGATAACCATTTTAAATCGGCCCCTATGGCTAAGAACCTGCCCATACTGCTGGCCCTTACGGGGATCTGGAATATTAATTTTCTCGGCCACACCTGTCTCGCCGTACTGCCCTATGACCAACGGTTGAAACGGCTGCCGGCGTTCCTCCAGCAATTGGACATGGAAAGTAACGGCAAGTCCGTGCGTCAGGATGGGACGCCCCTTGACGTGGCGACCGGCCCGGTGGTGTTCGGCGAACCCGGGACCAACGGTCAGCATGCCTTTTATCAGTTATTGCATCAGGGGCCGCAAAAGGTTCCGGCGGATTTCATCGCCGTCGCCAATCCGGGACACGGCTTGAAGGAACATCATGATCAACTGCTGGCCAACTGTCTGGCCCAGTCACAGGCCCTGATGCAGGGCCGCACCCTCGAACAGGCGAAGGGGAACCCGCACCGGGTGTTTTCCGGTAATCGACCGAGTAATACACTGGTCCTTGATAAACTGGACGCGCACACATTGGGCCAATTGATCGCACTCTATGAACATAAGGTTTTTGTCCAGGGTGCCATTTGGGGCATTAATTCCTTTGACCAGTGGGGGGTCGAACTTGGCAAGGAAATGGCTGGCAGCCTGCTGCAGGCGCTCAGCCAGACGACCGATCCGGACGGGGTTGATGGTTCGACGGAAGGTTTATTAAACACCCTCAACACCTGGCGAGAATAATCCATGACCATCCGCCTTTTGCCGGAAACCCTGATCAACCGCATCGCCGCCGGCGAAGTCGTCGAGAGGCCCTCATCGGCGGCCAAGGAACTGATCGAAAACGCCATCGACGCGGGCGCAACACGGGTTGACGTGGTCATCCAGGACGGCGGCCAGAGCCTGATTTCGGTAAGTGATGATGGCTGCGGCATGGACGCCGACGAATTGACGTTGGCGGTCGAACGCCACGCCACATCCAAGTTACCCGACGATGATATTTTTGACGTGAAATTTCTGGGATTTCGGGGCGAAGCGCTGCCGTCCATCGCTGCCGTCAGCCGCCTGGAAATCACCAGCCGGGCAGAAGGGTCTGATGCGGCCTGGTCGGTGCGGGTTGATGGCGGCGCAAAATCTGCGCCAACGCCGGCGGCCCATGGTAAAGGCACCCGGGTCGATGTGCGCGATTTGTTTTATGCAACACCGGCCCGGTTAAAATTCTTGAAAACCCCGCGCACCGAACAAGGCCACATTTCCGAGACCATCAAACGCCTCAGTATGGCCCATCCGGCTGTTGGCTTCAGCCTGTCGGACGGGACCCGAAAACTGATCGATTTTGCCCCGGTAACGGGCGATCTGTTTGACGCCCGGCTCAACCGACTGGCGGCGATCATGGGCCGTGATTTTGCCGGGAATGCGTTGCTGATCGATGCCAGTCGGGAAGGGTTATCGCTGTCCGGTTACGTCGGGTTACCGACCCTCAACCGCGGCAACGCCGCCCTGCAGTATTTGTTTGTCAACGACCGTCCGGTCAGCGACCGCATGTTATACGGTGCCCTGCGCGGCGCCTATCGGGATTTTCTGGCGTCCGACAGATATCCCCTGGTTGCCCTGTTTGTCGAAGCCCCGGCGGCGATGGTCGATGTCAACGTACACCCGGCAAAAACCGAAGTGCGATTTCGCGACGCCGGTTTAATCCGCGGATTGATTGTCAGCGCCATTAAACATGCCCTGGGTGAAGCCGGGCATCGGGCATCAACCACCGTTTCGGACGCCGCGCTCGGTGCCTTGCGGCCCGGTCAGTTGCCCCCGCACAGCGGACGCGGCGCCAACAATCCGATCTATCCGGCGGCTCACTTCGGCGGTGCCCTGTCGCCGGGCATGGCCGAAAATTCCGTGAATTTTCACGCCCCCCTGGCGGATCTCGACCAGACGCCCACGGCCCGCGCCGCCGATATCCAAGATCCGGTGGGAGCTGACTTTCCTCTGGGTGTTGCCCGCGCCCAGTTGCATGCGACTTACGTGGTCGCACAAACCAACGATGGTATTGTAATCGTCGACCAGCATGCGGCCCATGAACGGCTGGTCGAAGAACGGATCAAAACGGCCATGGCCGCCGAGGGCGTGGCGCGCCAGGGATTACTCATTCCTGAAGTGATTGAAATGGATGAAGTGGCCTGTGACCGGCTGGTTGCCAGGGCCGGAGAACTGGCGGAGCTTGGCCTGATCATCGACGGATTTGGCCCGGGCGCGATTGTGGTGCGCGAAACCCCGGCCCTGTTAGGTGAAATCAATCTCCGGGGACTGCTCCAGGATCTGGCCGACGGGCTGGCGGAAACCGATGAAGCGATTGCCCTGAAAGACCGCATTGGTGACGTTTGCGCATCCATGGCCTGTCATGGCAGTGTGCGCGCCGGACGGGCCCTCAATGGCCCGGAAATGAATGCCCTGCTCCGGGAAATGGAAACCACGCCGCACAGTGGCCAATGCGCCCACGGGCGGCCGACCTACGTGGAATTAAAATTGGCGGATATTGAAAAACTGTTCGGTCGGCGTTGAGCTAATCCATGTTTGCCGAATGGTTGACCCAGTTGACGACACCCTGCAAAAAACCCTTTCGCCAAATGGGATACCTGGCGGAATTGATCGCCATTAAACATCGCCACAGGCGCTGCCGGCGTGCCTGGCAACCACATCTGAAGGCTTGCAAAACATTGATTGCGGCCCAGGCGGAAACCCTCAAAAACCGTAGTGCCGTGGTTGTCCTGGGATCCGGTCAACTGCTGGATATCCCCATTGAAACCCTGTCGGGTTTGTTCGACACGGTGTTTCTGGTTGATATCTGCCACCTCAGAAACAGCCGCACGGCGACCAGACTGCTCGGCAACATTCAATTTATTGAAACCGATATCAGTGGTACCGTCGCCCGCCTGCAGGCCTGGCAGCCGGGCCGGGACCTGCCTGAACCGGTAACTGAGACGGGGCTGCTGGGCCTGTTGGCCGGGGCCGACTATGTGGTTTCCGCCAATCTGTTGGCGCAATTGCCCCTGGCACCCCTGCATTATCTGGAAAAAAACGCGCCGGACCTGTCCACCCGGGAGCGTGATCGTTATGCCCAGTTGATCATGGGCCACCACCTAGCTTTGCTAAACACCCTGGCCTGTCCGGTGACTTTGATTTCCGAAACCCGGCATGTGGTCACTGACGGCGATACCCTTTTGCAAGACGACGACCCCCTGTTGGGCCTTGAATTGCCCGGGGCGGAAAAGGAGTGGGAATGGGACCTGGCTTTGCGGCCGGAACTGGGAGCGGACTTTGATCTGCGGTTACGGGTTGCCGGAATTTCTGATTTGGCTGCCGCTCGACGTCAGTGAACCTGCAAAAACAGCACCCGGGCGGCGCCGTAGGTTCGCGCGTCCAGTTGTTGATAATGGCGCGGCACATCAAGCTCTTCTTTAGCGGCCAATTCAACAATAACGATGGCGCCGGATCTGACCCAGCCCTTGTTGACCAATCCGAGCAGTGCCGGCAGCGTCAGTTCTTGCTGGTAGGGGGCATCCAAAAAAGCCAGCCCGCAGGGCGCCCTGGCAGATCGCGGCGGCATCGCCAGCTGATTGGCGTCATAGCGCAGGGTCAGACAGTTGCGCCACTCGCTCATGCTCGCGGCGTTTTTCTTGACCAGATCGAGGGCCAATTTGCTGGCATCGATGAAAGTTGCCTGTTTGGCACCGCGGGAAAGTGCCTCCAGCCCGAGAGCTCCGGTTCCGGCAAACAGATCAACAACGGTGACCTCTTCCATCTTAAAATCATCAAAACCATGGGCCAGAATATTAAAAATCGATTCCCGAACCCGATCCGATGTGGGACGCGTATTGCGGCCTGTCGGGGCCGTCAGATTGCGGCCCTTGTGTTTGCCACCGACAATTCTCATGGGGTTTCCTGATAACGACCATTGCCCCTTGAAAACCGCACACCGAGATTTTCCCTGAGCGCTTTGGTTGGCAGCTCCATGACCTGTCCGCGTACCAATTTACCGATGTGAAAGGGTCCGTAAGCAACCCGGATTAACCGGTTAACCCGCAGTCCCAGATGGTCCATGACCCGGCGAATTTCCCGGTTTTTACCTTCCATAAGGTTGATCGATACCCAGGCATTGGCGGCGTCCTGTTTTTCCAACTGGGCTTCGATTGGCGCATAATGGATGCCATCGACGGTCACCCCTTTTTGTAAGGAGTCCAATTCATGCTGGCGAACCGTGCCATGGACCCGAACCCGATATTGGCGTTTCCATCCGGTATCAGGCAATTCCATTTTGCGCGCCAGGTCGCCGTCATTGGTCAACAACAACAGACCTTCCGAATTGATATCCAGACGGCCAACGGAAATCACCCGGGGAATTTCCCGGGGCAGCCGCTCAAAGATTGTCGGCCGGCCTTCCGGATCCGAATTGGTGGTCAGCAAACCCGGTGGTTTATGGTACCGCCACAGGCGGGGTTCCTGACGGGTCGGCAGGGGTTTGCCATCGACAACCACGCTGGCACCGTCGGGCACGTTAAAAGCCGGGCTTTTTAACTTTTCGCCATTGACCTGAACCCGACCGGCAAGGATCCAGCGTTCCGCCTCACGGCGCGAACACAGGCCGGCGCGGGCCAGTACCTTGGCAATGCGGTCACCCTTAGTTTGTTCAGAATTTTCACCCATGGGAGCTCCTATCGGTAGGAATTTCGCGCACACTAGTCTTCGCCCGGGGCCGCTGCAAGCCTGCCCTTGACCAGCGGCCACCGGCAGGGCACCTTCGGTCGATGTCTGAAAACCGCTTCAACCCCATGCAAACCGCCTTCGAGCAAGCCATTGCCGCACGGGCGCGGGGCGAAGTTCCCATCGGCGCTGTTATTGTTGACGGCAAAACCGGGCAAGTGCTGGCCGCCGCCGGCAACCAGATCCACGGACAGAACGATCCGACGGCACATGCGGAAATCGTCGCCTTGCGGTTGGCGGGTCAACGGCTCGGTTCGCCACGGTTGGTGAATTGTGATTTATATGTAACCCTGGAGCCCTGCCCCATGTGTGCTCAGGCCATCGCCTTCGCCCGGATCCGGCGTCTGTATTTTGCCGCCTTTGATGTCAAAGGCGGTGGCGTCGACCACGGACCGCAAATTTTCCGCCAGCCGACCTGCCACCATCAACCGGAAGTCATCGGCGGGGTCCGCGAACGCGAAGCCGCCGAACTGCTTAAGGCGTTTTTTAAAGAACGCCGGTGAAGCGCCGCCGAATTAACCAGGCCGGTTAATCACGCGCCGGTCGTCGCAGGTATATAAGCCAATACACCAGGGCGACAAAAACACTGCCGCCAACCACATTTCCGAGGGTAACCGGCAGTAAATTACCGATCATAGCTGGCAAATCGATACCTGGCGCACCGGCAAACCAGGCGACCGGCAGAAAATACATATTGGCAATAGAGTGCTCGAACCCCAGGGCGACAAAGGCGCTGACAGGAAAAACAATGGCAAGTATTTTCCCAGAGACGTGATGCGCGGCAAAACTCAACCAAATGGCCAAACAGACCAATGCGTTGCAAAGAATACCGCGGACAAAGGCCTGCAAGGGGGCAATTGCGACCTTGGCCTGGGCAATCGTTGTCGCCGTTTGCAGGACACGTCCCTGGTCGAACTCCAGTGTCCCCGAAAGATGCACCATATAAGCCGTGGCGACGGCACCCATCAGGTTGCCGGCAAAAACAAGGCTCCAATTTCGCATCAACTGGCCACCGGTGATATTTTTGCCTGCCCAGGCCATGACAATCAGATTGTTCCCCGTGAACAATTCAGCGCCGGCAATGACAACCAGAATGAGCCCCAGGGAAAAGGCAATTCCGCCGAGCAGACGCGACGGACCAAATCCCAGACCCGGTCCGGTCATGACCAGTGTATAAAACATCGCGCCGAAGGCAATGAACGCACCGGCGAGGATTGCCAGGGCGAGAATTGTTAAGGCGGGGAGATTGGCTTTTATCACGCCAACAGAATTGACCCGCTCGGCGATATTTTGCGGAAGATAGGCGTCTGTTGAATTATCCATCTCTTCAATTTTTCCTGGCCCAGGTCGACGTCCGCTTTACCCATAAACCAATCGGCAGTCGATGAAATTGATTTACATCTATAGCAAGGCTTCAAATTACAATTTCTTAGTGCATTTCCAGACAAATTTCGAACAGGGCAGGCCAATTAAAGGCCGGAGGCACCGTCATACTTTTCCAGGGTATCACGGCTCGCAAACCGCCCCAGGGGGAACTCCGTAATCGTCACCGCATGGTCAACGGTTGTCCCGGTATTCGACAAGGGCAAACGCAATATGACCTGGAATTTTTCCGGCTTTTCCCTGGATTTTAGGGTCGTTGTGACCGCAATGGGTTGGCGGACCTGGAGCAGTTTTTTCACATGTTCAACGGCCAGGGCCCCCAGCTCACGGGGTTGCAGTTCGGATAAATATTTTCCCGTTAACTCCTGGTCATGAATATCTGCTGACCCGGTTCCCCAAAATCTCAGTTTAAAATCCGTTGCATTGGGTTCGATATCAACCACATGGGTGGTTTTGACGATGGTTAGCGGGATCTTCAGCAAATCGAATTCCGACCAGGACGGCATTTCCCGCGCCCCCGTCAGCTCCCGCCAGTAGGACAGGACGGCAGCCACATCACCATCGAGTTCATCAAGCGCTATGGGAAGAAACTTAATTTCACTCATCCCGGTATCGCTTCCTTCGGAAAATAATGAGGTATTCACATGGATTGGTTATAGGGGAGATTAACCAGTAAATTTTGAGGTTTCAAGCGAACACGCCTGGAAATATCGGACGCCAGGCCCAAATAAACCGGCCGCCCCTGAATATCCGGTCGCATCAACGACGGATCGGCAAACTCCAGCCGGAACAGGGAAAGCAGGCACCGCATACGATCTTCTGAAACATCCTGATCTTGATAAAGGTCATTTAACAGGGCCGATGACTGGGCATCCAAACCGCTATGCCAAACCCATTTTTCATCGGTTATTTTTTGAACCGGCTGAATGGAAACAGCGGCCTCGGTGAAATGTTTCACCCAGGCTTCCAGGACCCGGCACAGGGCATCCAGACCGGGTCGGGAGAAGGAAATATCAAGGACCGTATCAAACTGTTCGTTGCGCGGCCAATAGAGCTCAGCCGTTTCTGGCAGCAAGACGTCCATCTCAACCGTGGGCGGCGCGATCCCCCCCTCCGACAACAGTTGGCCGATCCGTCCCAGACCACCTGTGGTACCGAGCATGGTTACCGTAGCGCTGTCACCGAGAAGAATATTTCCTTCGTGCAGGGTCGCCATTTGTTCGCGAAACAACAGTTCCGCCGCCCGCGCCTGCAAGGGATCGGAATTACCGTCAAGGATGTTACGCACGATGACCTGCGCCATTTGATCGAGGAACAGGGGCGGGAGGGTGATTGCGCCTGACGTGAAACAGGCCAGATAACAAGCCTCCAAGGTGCCCGCCGTCACCATGGCATCGCGAAAGGCCAGAACAACACCATAATTGTCCCGGGCGTCCGGATCTGCCAGGGCATTTATGTCATCCGTCGACACCGCCACGCGTGGATTGTCCCAAAGTGCCGCATGTAACTGGCGTTCCCGATCACAGGAGTCATTGATCGGCGCAATCTCCGGGCGTTCCAGATAACCGCGAAGATAGGCGTCGGTAACAAGCAAATGGCCGCGGCTGTCTTTGTCAAGCTGATCATATCCCGATGACGGCCACAACGATTTGGGCGGAGAAGCAGGCAAATCCACAGAACCTAATTATGGCCGCTGATTTTGGCGTGCATCGGTTTGGTCTCTTCAAATTTTTGTTTTTGCGCGTCCGATGCCGGTTGCTGATGGTTGGATTTCCACTCGTCATAGGGCATTCCATAAACCACCTCGCGGGCGGCGTCGTAGTCCATTTCGGCACCTTTTTCCTGAGCCGCCGCCATATACCATTTGGACAGGCAATTGCGACAAAAACCAGCCAGATTCATAATGTCAATATTTTGCACATCACGGCGCTTCTGCAGGTGTTTAACCAGCCCTCGAAAGGCTGCGGCTTCCAATTCGGTACGTGTCTGATCGTCCATAACATCCTCTTAATTGCTAAAATTCATAGGCCTGAATATGGCCACACTTGTGCTCCAGGAAAAGGCCGGATCCCGTTACGTTTTTTTTGTTTTTTTCCGGTCCATGGCCCGCCATCCAATATCGGTGCGGATAAACCCCTCGGGCCAGTCAATCCGTTCGATGGCCGCGTAGGCCCGTTTTTGCGCAACCGCTATGGATTTCCCAGTTGCCGTTACCCCCAGAACACGACCACCGACAGCCCGAATGCGCCCGTCCTTTTTTACTGTTCCCGCATGGAATACCTTAACGCCGGCAATTTGTTCTGCGTTATCAATGCCCTTGATCTCCGTATTTTTTTGGTAAGACCCGGGATATCCTTTGGCTGCCATGACCACCGTCAGGGCGGAACTGCGGCTCCATTTGAGTTTAACTTTATCGAGCTTGCCGTCAACAGCTGCCATCAGCAGCTCCAACAGGTCCGAATTAAGACGGCTCAGGATCGGTTGGCATTCCGGATCGCCAAAACGGCAATTGTATTCAATCAGCCGCGGGCCCGTATCGGTAATCATCAATCCGGCAAACAACACCCCCCTATAGGGGGTTCCATCGCGCGCCATACCTTTGATGGTCGGCAGAATAATTTCATTCATGATCCGTTTGGCCATGGCTGCATCAACCACCGGTGCCGGTGAATAGGCGCCCATACCCCCGGTATTTGGCCCTTCGTCACCATCGTAGGCCGCCTTGTGATCCTGCGCCGCCACCAGGGGCAACGCATGTTCGCCGTCAACAATTGCAAAAAAGCTGGCTTCCTCCCCGGTCATAAACTCTTCGACTACAACTTCCGCACCGGCACTGCCAAAGGCTTCTTCAATCATCATATGATCGATCGCCGCATAGGCTTCGTTTTCATTGCGGCACAGGATCACGCCCTTTCCAGCCGCCAGACCGTCGGCTTTGACAACAATGGGCGCTCCATGGGCACGAATATACTCTTTTGCACCGTCCGGTTCATCAAATCGCTCATAGTCAGCTGTAGGAATGTTATAATGGGCGCACAAATCCTTCATCATGCCCTTCGAACCTTCTATGGCTGCAGCCGCAGCGCTTGGCCCAAAAGCCTTAATACCTACGGCCTCAAGGCGGTCAACAAGACCCGCAACCAACGGCGCTTCCGGACCGATCACCACCAACCCGACTTTTTCCGACTGAGCCAACGCGACCAGCGCCGCAACATCGTCGGCGCTAACATCGACACAGCGCGCCAGGTCAGAAATCCCGGCATTTCCCGGCGCACATATGAGTTCCTTGCATTTTGGCGATTTTGCAATGGCCCAGCAAAGTGCGTGTTCCCGACCGCCGGACCCAACCACCAAAACTTTCATCACCTACTCCTGACCACATAAGCATTTCCGGCGAATTCTGAATTGCCAGAAACCCTATTACGCACTGAAATTGCCACAAAACCAAGCTTGCGAATGTACGCATCGCTTCGGTTTTGCCCAATCCTGACCGCCCTTGCTGCAGGGGCTATTCTGTTCCATACATAATGGTATTATGACCGACACTTCGTCCAGCCAAAACGCATCCACAAATGCCCCAATTTTTTCCGTTGGCGAGATCTCCGGTGCCCTTAAAATGACCGTCGAGGGTGCCTTTGGCCATGTCCGGGTGCAGGGCGAAATTTCGGGTTTCAAACGCCCGGCGTCGGGGCATATGTATTTTTCCCTGAAGGACGAAAATGCCGTTCTCAATGGCGTTTGCTGGCGTGGATCAACGGCCCGACTGGGGCTGCTGCCGGAAGACGGCATGGAAGTCATCGCAACCGGGCGACTGACCACCTACGGTGCCCGGTCGAATTATCAGATGGTCGTCGAACGGATGGAACTGGCCGGTCAAGGTGCGCTGCTCAAACTCCTGGAGGACCGGCGGCGCAAGCTGGCCGGCGAAGGTTTGTTTGATGAGGGCCAAAAGCGGCGGTTGCCGTACCTTCCCGAGGTCATCGGCATTGTCACGTCACCGACCGGTGCCGTCATCCGCGATATTCTTCATCGACTTGCCGACCGTTTCCCGCGCCATGTCCTGCTGTGGCCGGTTTTGGTCCAGGGTGATAAGGCGGCGGATCAAATTTCGGCCGCCGTCAGAGGGTTTAATGCCATTGCGGCCGGTGGCCATATCCCCCGCCCGGATCTGTTGATTGTCGCCCGTGGCGGCGGAAGCCTGGAAGATTTGTGGGCTTTTAACGAAGAAAGTGTGGTTCGGGCCGTTGCCGAAAGCGAGATACCGGTAATTTCTGCCGTTGGCCACGAAACCGACACAACACTGGTTGATTTTGCCGCTGACCGGCGGGCACCAACCCCGACAGCTGCAGCCGAAATGGCCGTACCGGTGCGTGGCGAGTTGTTGGCCCAGGTGATGGACGATGGAGCCCGCCTGGTGAATGCCGTCAATCGACTGGTTCAGGATGAGCGGCGAAACCTCGAATCCACGTCGCGGGGTCTGCCCAATTTGGAACAATTGTTTGGTGATGCCAGCCAGCGACTGGATGACTGGTCAGAACGGTTCGATAACTCCCTGAAATCGGGAATGGCCGAACGTCGTCGTGAGTTCACGGCCCTGGCGCACCGGTTGATCAAACCGGACAGCTTGATCCAACAGGCCAGCCAGAATCTTGCCAGTGAGGTCAGGGCCCTCAAACAGGCATCGGCAATCATCCTGCGCCAAGGCGGCTCTGATCTGGCCCGGCTTTCCCAATTGCTCGAGAGTTATTCCTACCAGCGGGTTCTTGATCGCGGTTTTGCCCTGGTCGCCGACGGCGACAATAAACCGGTCACATCGGCCACCGGTTTGTCGGTCGGCGATGCCGCTGCGGTGCGTTTTAAAGACGGCCAGATCGCGGTTGTCGTAAGCGGTGCCAAGGCTGCCAAAAACAAACCAAAAAAACCCAAAGCGGCGCACCCTGATGATCGCCAGGGTTCACTCCTGTGAACGGCAAACATCTGACCTCTTGGTGTGTTGTTGTCGGTCTCCTGACCTGCGGCACCTTAAGCACAGGTGTCGATGCGGCACAAAAAGCCGTTCTTTCCGGACCCCTGTTGCCCGGAGGTCTGGTCACCGGACAGGTTGCCCCAGGCGACAAGGTAAGCCTAAATGGTAGGCCCGTCCGGGTTTCCACGGATGGAATTTTTTTGATGGGGTTTGGGCGCGACGCCCAACCGCAGCAAACCGTCGAAATTCAGGCTGCCAGCGGGTTCACTTTTACCCAGGATATACAACTTAAAAAACGCACCTACAAAATCACCCGTATTGATGGCCTGCCCGCACGCAAAGTCACACCAAAACCAGAGGACCTGAAACGTATTCGAAACGACAACGCGGGAATTGGCCGGGTGCGCAAACTGGACAGTGCGACGGTGGGTTTCCTGTCGGGCTTCCAATGGCCGGCTCTCGGTCGCATTTCCGGGGTTTTTGGCTCCCAGCGATTCCTTAATGGAAAACCCAAAAACCCCCACAATGGCGTTGATATCGCCGCACCCACCGGTGCACCGGTCGTCGCGACGGCGGCTGGACGGGTGGTTTTGGTTCATCAGGACATGTTTTATTCAGGCAAGACCGTAATGATCGACCACGGTCATGGCCTGTCGTCGGTTTACATTCACATGAATAAAATTGCCGTTAAGGATGGGCAAATTTTAAATCGGGGTGATAAAGTCGGTGAGGTCGGGATGACCGGGCGGACCACAGGACCGCATTTGCACTGGGGCGTGAGCCTGTTTGGAACCCACCTGGACCCCATGTTGATGGTTACCGGACGAACCGACATAACCACCGCCGAGTAAAGGTAAACCCCGGTTTTCTGTCAGTTTACACCGGCAACGCTGCGCTTAATCGGTTATCAGATAGGGCCTTGGCAGGTCATATTCCTGCAGATTATTGCCCTCACCAATGCGATCAACGACGGCGAAGACCGCATCGTCTTTGATCGGTGCCAGGACCCCGTGCCAGGTGTTTTTCAGCAGGTTTATGCCCTGCAGGGACGCCACCCGGA
>JAJFII010000101.1 GCA_021775095.1 Rhodospirillales bacterium | reverse complement strand
TAAAGCGCCCCGCCCCAAGGGGTTTGTCCGTAAGCTCACGCCTTGTGCGAAAACAAGGCTCGAATAGGCCCAGCATGTCCTTGCGCGTGTTTTCTTGTATTCGTAAGCTTACGGACAAACAGAATTGCATGAAATTAATGGGTCCTGACCCTAAGGATTGAGATAAAAGCCCTCTTCGAAGTCACGGTAGTATTGATCAACCGTTCCAGCCTCCGTCATTTGTTTTAAGCTCTGGTTAAAGATGTTAACCAGTCGGCGACTTTTCGCACCATTGCCAGAGAACCGGACGGAATACTCCAGAGAACTCAAGGGGCGTGGATTGTAGGTGATCGCATCGCCATATTTTTTTCGGTACAAAGTATTATAGGTAAACACGCCGACTTTTTGGTCCATCATAAATATATCAAATCGACCGGCGGCGAGCATAGGAAACAACAGTTGGTCGCGAGCCGCAATGACTTGAGTGATTTTCCCCTGTTTGACTGCGGCTCGATAGTCGTCGCTATAGTCGTACGATAAAACGGCTCCAAACTTTTTCCCGATCAAATCGTCGAAAGTCTGCCAATGAAGGGGCGAGTCTCGTCGGTGAAATAAGACGTCGGAGCCGATATATACAGGGTCACTATATAGGTGCAGGACACCAGTGGTGGAATGCCTCGAACCCGTTATCGCCATCGCATCCCAGGTGCCTTCCTCGACATATTTAACGGCTCTTGCCCAGGGAAGAAAGTTAAATTCGACATCGAGTTTTTTACGGGCAAAGGCTTCGCGAACAATATGGAGAATTACGCCTCCCTGTTTGTAATCTTTCGATATTAAGGGCTCCCATTCGCCTGTCGTGATTTTTACAGTTTCGGCTTGTGCAGGTGTTTGGCTAAAATTATAGCTAACCAGTACGGTAGCAACGCAAAGGATACGGGCACCCGCGTTCCGTGCCTGTTTGCCAATTTCAGACGCTGGGGCGCTACGTGACTGGCACTTGTGACTTATCAAAGTGCGAACAAATGAAAACCTATGTTTCATTTCAATCTTCCTTTTTCCAGGTCAGTTCCGCGCAACTTTTGCGGCAAATATGTAACCGATTCCCCGGACCGCTTGAATAATCGAATCCTGGTCTGTGGTGGTGGTTAACTTTCGGCGCAAGCGCATTACCTGAATATCAATACTTCGATCAAAAGTGTCCTCGCGTTGCATTAGGTCCAGCATGTGTTTTCGACTAAGCGTGCGACCTGGGTTTTTTACAAAAACTTCCAGCAGTGAGAATTCGCCAGATGTCAATTTCACTTCCTGTTTGTCAGGGGAAACTAATTTTCGCCCGGTCAGATCACATTTCCAGTCGAGAAATGAAAAAATTTCATTATTGGCGTTAGCGGTTGACTGTGAATAGGCTTTGGTACGCCGCAATACGGATTTGACGCGCGCCAGTAATTCCGCCGAACTGTAGGGTTTTGATATAAAATCGTCGGCCCCGACCTCCAATCCAACGACTTTATCAGTTTCAGATTCCTTGCCCGTAAGGAAGATAATAGGAACATTTGATGCTTTGCGAATTTGCATAGCAAGCTCAAAGCCGTTCTCTTCGCCAAGCATGACATCCAAAATCACAAGGTCTATGGCACCGCTTTTTAATTCACTAAAAAGCGCGTTTCCATTTACAGCTGTGAACACGTGATAGGCATTTTTTTTAAGTAAATAACCGAGCGTATCAAGTACTGCATCGTCATCATCGACAACTAAAATAGAATCCACCGACACCTCTAAAAACTTAAATACCTATGGTTATCTTTTGTTATCGGATGCAAACTCAAACCCGAAACAATTTCCCCATTTCTGTAACCAAGTGCAACAAATCATAGCAGAATTGAAACCGATTGTAATAAAATAATAGAATGAAACCAATTCGATGGGGTTTGTAACCAACCGTAACCCTATTGGGGTATGGCGGAAATTATTCTGAAACAATACTCCTTTAAATCGTTCTAACAGGCGTTCTAACAGTTATGAGGAGCCATTTTTGTGCAGCGATTAAGTGGCCAGTGACGTTTCTGCTGTCTGTCAGATTGCTTGAAATTTCTCATCTCAAAAATTTTCAAGCGGAACATCAAATTCGGCTAAAAAGGGATTGATTGCCACGCGTTTTGGTGGAAAAGAGGATGAAGATAACAATTTGCAAGAACCTGAGGCGATTTAAACAGCATTTGACCCTATCGCAAGCGCCTGCCGAAACTTCTGAAATCTCAGGCAATGCGGCGCAAACATCTGCCGGGACACCAGACGCCAAGACGAATATCATTGCGATCAACCGCGCTGCGGGTGAGACAGAAAAAGCCACTGGCCTCATATCCGAAGCATCTGACCAAATGTCACGTCAGGCAGCAGCGCTTCGTGCTGATGTTCGCACATATCGCGGTGCAATTAGGGCCGCTTAAGATCTGCTGTGAATACGGGAAATGAATGGCGTCACCAAGCCTCCATCAATCCCGCTTATTCACTTATCACACCTGACTTAGGAACGACCCGATGAACAATGTCATAAATATCCAAATGCGCTGCAGACACGGGCAAAAGGCAAAAGGCAAAAAACAGCGGGCTCAGGACAAACAGCTCTGACCATGACCGCAGATACACGCGCCAAGCTTAGTGAACAGAGACCCTATTCGGCTCCACCTGTGTTAGCCGTACTTGATGATGATGCAAATATCGTTGAAATGATCCAGTTTGCTGCACTGCGAATTGGCTTTGAAGTTCACATTGCAACAAATGCAATGCAATTCCAGAAGATCGTTTGCGAGTACCAACCAACTGTCGTTCTCCTGGATATCATTATGCCAGATATGGATGGAAATGAAGTTGTTGAATGGCTTGTCGAGCAGCGATTAACCGTGTCCATTATCCTCATGAGTGGTTTTGATGGCCGATATCTGACGGTTGTTAAAAACCTTTGTCAGGCACGTGGGGCTGATGTTTGCGGCACATTAAGCAAACCGTTTTCAATATCAGAGCTTAAATCTACGCTCACTAAGTTCGTCTAGGGTCCTGACCCCAACTTAATCGGGATGGTGCCATGTATTCGGCGCTTCGGTTTGGTCCCCATCGTGTCGGGAAATTTTTCAATTGATGCAACGGAAAACTGGAATCCCATTTGATGTTTAGGTATGGTCGTTATCTTTATATTGCGCTGGGAGCACTCAGTACGTTGATCCCACAGATGGCCATAAGCGATGAAATCTCGTTGGTCGCTGACCCATGGTGCCCCTATAACTGCGTCCCCGGCAGCAATGCTCCGGGTATTCTTATTGAAATCGCCCAGCGGGCCTTTAAAAATACCGATCACAAACTGCAATATATAAACATGCCCTGGCAACGCGCTATCCGAACAGTGGAAATCGGAAGATATCACGGAATTGTCGGAACCGGGTTAAAGGAAACACCAGGTTTTATTTTTTCAGAGACACCAATTGCGACGGTACAACATACCTTTTATGTGAAAAAAAATGACCCCTGGAAATTCAAGAATATTAAATCTTTAGCGAACAGAACGGTCGGCGTGATTCGCGGTTACTCTTATGGTGATTTTGAGCAAAAATATATTCGGAAATATTCCCGAGACGGGCACAGGTTATTAATCGTCAGCGGAGCAAAACCCTTAAATCGGCTCATGAAGTTGTTGATTAAGGGGCGAATTGATACGCTCATTGAAGACCGGGTTGTATTTCAATATATGATGAGAAGCACGGAAACGCGCCACACCATAAAATCAGCCGGAATTTACATGAGTGAGGATATATATATCGCGTTTTCACCGCAGAAAAAAACATCCCGCCATTATGCCAAAATTCTAGATGATTATATTGTCACGAAGGGTGATAGTGTTGTCGCTGATATCTTTTCAAAATATGGTCAATGAATGTCCGAGAACACGAATAATTTGGTGAGCCCGCCCGCGCCTTTATCCTATTTTGATCGATTGTCATTCAAGCAAGCAATTTTGGCCGTTGTGATTGCACTCGCCCTGGGTTTCGCGATGAGCCTTGTTCAAGGTTATATCAGTTTCAAAAACAAATTATCAGAAAGCCAAATCGCTTCGGAACAATCCGTCAGATCAGCCAAGGATGCCGCGTCATTTGCCGCATTTTCCCTGGACAGGGAATTGGGGAAAAAAATCGTATTGGGTCTGTTGGAGTACGATTTTGTTGTCCTTGCAGAGATTTATGACGAAACTGGAAATTTGCTGGTCAGCGGTGATCGCAAAGCACACACAATCGAACATAATTGGTTTTCTGATCTGGTATTTGACGACACCGTTTGGGAATATGCGGTGGATCTGCTTGCCAAAAGCCAAACAAACCCTATTGGCCGCCTGAAAATCGCGGTGCATCCGGATTTGATTTTCGGCGGTTTCGTTGACGACTGGTTTCGTACCTTGGTGTTGGAGCTGTTTCGAAACGCCCTCCTCGCCATAATTTTAGCCGTTGCCTTTTATACACTCATAACCCGGCCAATTGAAAAGCTAACGAAGTACGTAAATGCCTACAATTCTGATCAGCATCGACTACCGATTGACCCCATGCATCGTCGCGACGAGATCGGGGAACTATCAGAATCAATTAACCGGCATTTTGAATTGCAACGCAAAACCGAATCCGCGCTGAGTCAAAGCGAACACAGGTTCCGTGACTTTGCCGTGTCATCATCAGACTGGTTGTGGGAAATGGGTGCTGACCTCCGCTTTTCGTATATGTCTGACAATATCAGAAATCTTGGGATTGAGCCCACAGACATTTACGGAAAATCACGCCAGGAATTATTCGGTGGTCACACAAATACCCAGCAGATAAGAGATCACCTGCAAGATTTAGAAAATCATTTGCCTTTTAGAGATTTTGTTTTCCTAAGAGAAAATGGAGGCGATTCGGAGACCTGGATCCGCACCAGTGGCATTCCTATTTTTGACGAGACAAACACCTTTGTCGGCTACAGAGGTTCAGCTTCTGACATATCAAAGCAGATCGCAGCAGAGCAACAGGCTTTATCGCTTGTTGATGCAATAGACGCCATCGAAATCGGCTTTTCATTATGGGACGCAGATGACTGCTTTATCCGCAGCAATCGGACTTATCGTTCATGGCTGTCTGGCGTTGACGACATACTCAGGCCGGGTGTTCGATTTGAAGATGTCCTGCGTTCGTTGGTGGACCGTGGCGAGAGACCTGAAGCCGTTGGCCGGGAAGAAGAATGGTTACAGGATCGACTTAAATTACGGCCCAAAAAAAATGAACCTATCGTATATGACTTTCAGGTGTCGGCAGGCGTCTGGATCGAATCCCACGAATTTCGTACCATCGATAACAGGATCATGACGATCGGACTGAATATCTCTGAGAGGAAACAGGAAGAAATTTGGTTGCTTAATAGTGAGGAAAAACTGTCTTTGGCTTTAGAGGCATCAAAATCAGGTTATTGGGTGCGAGACCTCAGATCCGGCGATATTTTTTGGTCAGACGAGAATTTTAGGCTACTCGGTTACGAACCGCACAGCGTCCAGCCGAGTTTCGATGCCTGGAAAGGCCTCATCCATCCCGATGACAAAGATCTAGCGGTTTCGCGGTTTTTGTCGGCCGTTGATAATCAATCCGAATTTGATTTTGAGTTTCGAATTTATTTACCAAGTGGGGCCATCCGCTGGTTACAAAATATCGGCAAATCCATTGTCGATGCAAATGGAAACGCATTGGTGGTTACCGGAATACAACTTGATATAACCGAACGTAAGAACCTGGAGGAACATTTATATCAATCACATAAAATGGAATCTATTGGCCAGCTTACCGGCGGAATTGCCCACGACTTCAACAATATTCTCAGTGTCATATTGGGAAACCTTGAATTGGTGCTGGATTTGGCGGCGGACAATGACGAGCTAATCGGGCGGGCTAAAATTGCTCACTCCGGGGCTTTGCGCGGTGCGGAACTGACGCGAAAGTTACTGAATTTTTCGCGAAACGAGCCCCTGGAGCAAAAAATTGTGTCGCCGAACACAAGTGTAAATGAAGTTCGAGAGTTAATAGAAAAGTCTTTTACAGCACCCTATGAGGTTCATTTTGAACTGCAGGACGGTCTGTGGTTGACCAGAGCAGACCCTGGGGATTTTGAAGATGCTCTGCTCAATATTACCCTAAATGCGCGAGATGCCATGCCAAAAGGCGGACGACTTGTCGTTTCAACGTCAAACGTTACAGTTCGCGACGAAGATGAAGGCGTGTTTTCGTCAATGGTGCCCGGCGATTATGTGAAAGTTACCGTTAGCGACACAGGTATTGGCATGACGCCGGAAGTTAAAGCAAAGGTTTTTGATCCTTTCTTTACGACAAAGGGACGAGGTAAGGGCACTGGTCTTGGAATGAGTATGGTGTATAGTTTTACCGAACGAACGGGCGGACACGTTGGTATTCAGTCCGTACCGAAGAAGGGAACTGCAGTCAGTTTATTTCTTCCTCGCGCCGAAGGTGAGGTGGATTTAATCGACGGCATTGAGCAGGGGCAGGAAGGAGTTCCCACGGGCAATGAAGCCATCCTGATCGTCGATGATGAGGATCAAGTGTGCGAATTTGCCAACATCGTTCTTACCTCCTTGGGATATACGACCTTTACGGCTCATTCCGGTGAACAGGCACTAACCCTGCTTGAAGAAACGCCTGAAATTGATTTGCTGTTTAGTGATGTTGTCATGTCCGGAAAAATAGACGGGTATGATCTCGCGTCAAAGTCGCTGGAACTGAACCCGTTAATTAAAATAATTCTGACAACAGGCTATGACGCGAAACAGGAAGCAAACAGGATCGGTAAAAATCAGCTGTTCGCTGAACTGGCTGGCAATATGTTGAGGAAACCGTACCGGAAATTGGACCTGGCGAAACATGTGCGTCGCGCTTTGGACAGCGCCATTTAAAGCGTGGTTTCCGTAAGGTGATTATTACCACGAATGCCGAGCCGTAGATGGGATGGGGTTATTCGCCATTGGCTTGATTTTGTAATTTCTCCAGAACTTTGCGACGCCGCAACATCAAAGCTTCAATAATATCGTAGGCATCACTGCCCAGCGCAATAATAGCGCAGGCAAGTTCATATTTATTGCGGCGCACGGCCCGGCACGGGATCTGGACGGCCAGCAACTGCTCGCTGTCGGCAGGGCCAATTCCCTCAACCCTAAATTCCTCGTCCTTTTTCATGGGCGCTTCAAATTGATCGATGCGAAATCCGCCAAGGCCCCAATCGAGCGTTTGGTACTGGGCACCACGAATTGACAGATTGATCGCTGGAACCGCAACCCGGCGGTTTTTCCTCTCGTAGGGTTTGGATTTTCCGATGACACTGCGTCTCGCCACAAACACCTCCCTGATTGCTCTCCCCTTATACCACGCGATCCCACCGGACGCGAGCCGGCAGGTAAAAATCCACCGAATATCGCCGCCGTTTCGGGCCGGACATTGGCTGACGATGAATGGTTTTAGAACTGGATTTTCAGACAGCTCGTTGACACTGACAACGGCAGGGCGCGGCGTGCTGGCCGGGTTGGTTTAATGACGCCACTCTTTTTGTAGGCGTAATTGTCGCATCGCGTTGGAAAGTGAACCCGGATTGAGTTATGACTACCTCCGACCTAGGGGATACTCTGCCTTCGTTTTTCAGGGGTACTGGACCTGCCATGATCAAGAAACCGCCAATCCTAAAAACCAAGTATTACGACCGTTCTTCGGTATTTAAACCGGAAAACCTGATTCGCGAAGGGCGTCGGCAAATGAACAAGGATACGGGGCCCGTACCAGAAGTCGTGCTGCTCGATCCGGACGGTGATATTCTGAAATGGTTAATGGACCAGGAGCGGGTTGAACTGTCATCAAATTGGGCCTGTTACCACACAAAACTATATCAATTCACTTTGCAGGGTCTAACAGTAGGCATCATCGCGCAAGCCGTTGGCGCGTCCTTCGCCGTGTTGCTGGCTGAACAGCTGTTTGTATCGGGCTGCAAGTTGCTTTTGAGCATGACCTCGTCCGGCAAAATATCGCCGTCCCTTGAAACGCCTAGTATCGTCCTCATCGACAAGGCCCTACGGGACGAGGGAACCAGCTATCATTACCTGCCGCCTGCTGATTATTCGGTGGCCAACCCAACTTTTTTGGCGGCCCTGACTTCGGCCAAATGGAAAAGCGAATGCGCGGTTCATCAGGGCCCCGTGTGGACAACCGATGCGCCCTATCGGGAAACCGCCGAAGCCATTGCGGAAGCCCGGAACCGCGGCCTGTTAGCTGTCGAAATGGAAGCTGCGGCTTTGTATGCGTTTGCAACCGCTACCGAAAACCCGGTTATCTGTTTCGCGCATATTACAAATCAGATGGCGCAAGACGGTATGGATTTCGAAAAGGGCCAGGAAAACGGTGCCAAAGATGCCCTTTCCATTCTAGCAACGGCGGCGCAAAAGCTTATACCGCTCATTTAGGGTCAGGACCCATTAATTTCATCTATTCTGCGGATGCGCATTCCGACGCAAACTGGAAGTAAATTTAAGCCGTTAATCACTTCTGAAAAGTGCCAAACAGCAGCCATAGCTTTATTGCACAAACGACCTGCTCATTGGCTCTGCCCCCCACAGACTTGCAATTGCATATTCCATAGGCCACGTTGGAATATGCGAATTTGCCGGATGCGTTAAATGACCAATAGCCTATTCCCATCTTGGCCAACGATGATCGCCACGGATGCTATTCTGATCGCCCTTGCCTTCGGCGGGACGATGATTGTTGCCGTTCAATGGCGGCATCTAAAACTGGGTGGCGCATTTAGCGGGATCATTTTCGTCCTGGTCGGTCTGTGGGTCGGCGCATCACTGTATATAGTCGACCTTTACGCTATGATTATCATGCCTCGGTGGGTTGGCATGTCGAACGCTATGGACGCCATGCACGCGCTTCATCTCAGCTACAGTTGGTACATCAATGCAGCTTCGGCAATGCTGGTATTTATCGGCCTCATGATCACTGTTGTTCAGCTGGTTCGTCAGTTGCGAGAGATCGAGGGCCATACACATCAACACAGAGAAAACGAGAGCCTTCTAAATTCGATCTTCGAGAACGTTCCCGTCGGCCTGTTGATCAAAGACCGAAACCACGTCGTTGAGCGGTCGAACCGCACTTATGTGGCCTGGTATGGTTCTGATGCACAAAAAATGGTCGGCAATCGGTCCGAGCAGGTCGAAGACTTTCAGCATAGCGATGACGCCCAGGCCATGAATGCACAGGAAGACGAGGTCTTCGAAACAGGCAAAACGCTTCACCGACAAATCGAACGGCCCTTTGTCGATGGTCAAATACATACGGTCGTCATCACCAAATTTCCTATTTTCGATCAGAAAGGTGAGATCACACGGGTCGGGTCCGTCAGCGTCGACCTTACTGAGCGTGTGAGGGCGGAGGAGGACGCAAATTCCGCGTTGTTGTTGGCGGAAACTGCAAATCGCGCCAAGACCGATTTCCTGGCTAACATGAGCCATGAACTACGCACGCCATTGAACTCTGTCCTCGGGTTCTCCGCATTGATGAACCAAGAGATTTTCGGTCCTCTTGGTCATAAGAAGTACAAGGAGTATGCAGCCGACATCCATGACACGGGGAACCACCTCCTTAGTGTGATTAGTGATATTCTTGACGTCTCCAGGATCGAAGCCAACGAACTAGAGATTTTTGAGGAACGACTTAACATTACGGAGTTGATCGAAGACTGTGTCCGGATCGTCCAATATCGGGCTGACAATGCTGATGTCATCCTTACCACGCAGATCGACCGAGCCTTTCCTTACTTCCTCGGCGATGTGGTCCGGATCAAGCAGATTGTCATTAATCTTCTAACCAACGCAATTAAATTCACGCCACCAGAGGGCCACGTCGAGGCAAAGGCTTTCATCCAGGAAGGAGCCACAGTCTTGCAAGTTTCTGATACCGGCATTGGCATTGCAGAGGAGGACATGCCGAGGGTTTTGGCTCCCTTCCAGCAGGTTCACACAAATCATGCGCACGCGGCGGAAGGTACGGGACTTGGGGTACACTTGAGTAAACGCCTCGCCGAGATGCACGGCGGTAGCCTGTCTATAGAAAGTGAGGTTGGGACAGGAACGACAGTCTCGATTAGGTTCCCGGCTGAGAGAACTAAGACCAGCTAG
>JAJFII010000011.1 GCA_021775095.1 Rhodospirillales bacterium | reverse complement strand
ATTTCATCCATTCTGCGGAGGCGATTTATCTTATCGGTTAGGCGGAAAGACGCAGGAAACCCCACGGTTTTCAAGTTTTTTCAACGAAGCCAGAGAGATAAAGCGCCCCGCCCCAAGGGGTTTGTCCGTAAGCTCACGCCTTGTGCGAAAACAAGGCTCGAATAGGCCCAGCATGTCCTTGCGCTTGTTTTCTTGTATTCGTAAGCTTACGGACAAACAGAATTGCATGAAATTAATGGGTCCTGACTCTAACTGTACCCTTTTGCGCCACCACCATCAATTGAGATTCCCGTGCCGTGGATATGACGGGCTTCGGGGCTACATAAAAAGGCGACCAGCGCCGCCACCCCTTGCGGTGTCCCGAGCTGTCTTAACCCTTCATCGGCAATCATTTGTTGTTCGACCTCGTCGCGGCTTTTCCCTTCCATTTTCGCCCGGCGTTCAAAAATTTCATCGAGACGATCTGTGATCGTCAGCCCCGGATGCAACCAGTTGACGTTGACGTCATCACGCAGACCCTGTCCGGCAAGGGCCTTGGTGAAATTTGACAATGCCGCATTGACCGCACCACCGACCATAAAGTCCGGGTCAGGTGTGCGGGCAAAACCGCCTGCAATATTGATAACCACCCCATTGGTTTTTGTAAGAGCCGGCCAGAACAGGCGACACAAACGAACCGCCCCATGAAATTTTAAGGCAAAACCGTCGAGCATTTCCAGGTCTGGTTGTTGCGGAAATTTCCCGCCCTTGGTTGCGCCGGCCGCGTTAACAAGAAAATCAATGGACCCTAAGGATTTGACGGCGGCCTCATGGGCCCGTTCACATCCCTCAAGTGTCCGTAAGTCTTCGGCGCAGTATCCGGCTTTTTGGCCGGTATCAGTGATGATCGAACGGGCCGCATGGTCGAGCCGCTGGGTATTGGATGCCAATAAAAAAACATCGGCGCCGTCGTCGGCGAAGCGTTTTGCAATGGCATAACCAATGCCCTTCGATCCACCACTGACAACCGCTTTCTTGCCACTAAACAATGTTGCCGCCATTAATATCTCCTGCCTTATTTGTCATTATGTTAGATGATAATTTGGTAGATTGTCAGCCCTGTGTTGTGAAAAACGCCGAAGCTACATTATTTCGCCCCCAGAAGCCGGTTCTGACATGCAGAAAAACGCGAAAATTTGGTCGAATGTTGTTGCTTTTATCTCGCACGGGGGCAAAGGTTTTTTACAATGTCCTTTGCCATGGATGCGCCCGGTTAAAGAATTTCCATAGCCTGACGTTTGACTTACAACTGGGCCGGAATTGTCAATGTGTCACCAAGCGGTTGGCAGATTGCCACGGCTTAACGGTTCCAACACACTGAAGGAGGTGACAATTGAAAATCAGGTTCATTTACGTAGACGCGCCGTTCTGGAGGGCCGAAATTGGCAGAATTGCTCTGCATATGGGAGCTATCGACTTTGAAGATACCCGCATCCCCCGTGACGAATTTCTCCGGTCAAAAGACACCGGGAAACTTGATGATGGGACCCTTATTCCCTTTCGGCAAATCCCCTGCCTGAACGTTGACGGTCAAAGCATTAACCAGACCGGCGGCATATCGCGATTTTGCGGTAAATTAAGCGGTTTGTATCCGACGGATAATGCCATTGACGCTGCATTAATCGATCAGGTTGTCGATATGGCAACCGATATAACGGTGTTACTCGGCCCCTCTTCAAATGAACAGGATGAAGGACAAAAAAAATCCATGCGCGAAGCGTTGGCGCAGGGTCCTTTGTCGCGAAAAATAAGTTTTCTCGAGGAATTGTTGCAGGCCAGTAAAAACGGCTGGTTTGTCGGCGAACAGATATCGATTGCCGATATTGCCATCTGGCGGTTAATGGGATGGTTAACTTCGGGGATCATTGATTACCTGCCGAAGACGTTGTTGGCACCGTTTCCGAAGGTAAGACGGGTATGTGTAAACGTCGAAAAACACCCAAAAGTCATGGACTGGATCAAAAGGACCTATCCTAAAAATTATGTTTTGGGCAATTATCAATAAGGTTTGGTGCGGCCCTCATGGTATAGCGGGTTAAACCGAAATTAAACCAGATCGGTGGCCTGCACATATTTGCAGTAATTATTGGCAATCCAGAGCCATTGGGCGATGGTCGGGCCGAAGCTGCGGCAGGAACCCGGCCCGACGGAAAGGCCGAACGAAACATTAAAAAAGGAAACGGCAATGTTGTCACCCGAAGGTCGTGTTTTGCTCATATCCGGCGCCAATCGTGGAATTGGTCTGGCCACCGCCAAATGCCTGGCCGGGCGCGGTTATCAATTGAGCCTGGGTGCCCGCCAGCCAGAACAAATTCCTCAACTGGATAACAGCAAAAATCATATGTCCCACCCTTGGCAGGCGGAAAACCCGGAAACTTCGGTCGCCTGGGTCGACGCGACCATGGCGCGATTTGGCCGGATTGACGGGCTTGTTCTTAATGCCGGCATCGAACTGGGAGGCTCGCTTGAAAGTGGAACCGAAGACCAATTCGATCGAATGTTTGCGGTCAATTTTAAGGGCCCCCTGTGGTTGGTGCGCGCTGCCCTGCCGCATTTACGGGTTTCAGGCGAAGGACGGGTGATTAACGTCGCATCACTGGCCGGCAAACGGGTGCGCAATCACGAAATCCTGGGGTATTCGGCGTCCAAACATGCGGCCATGTCGTTAACCCATGCCATACGCCAGACGGGCTGGGATGACGGCGTGCGGGCCACCGCCATCTGTCCGGGCCTGGTCGATACGCGGATGACCGAAAATACCGACACACCGCCCGACCAGTTCAAGCTCGATCCGGAAACCATCGCCGAGACCATTGCCTATGCCCTGGTCCTGCCAAACAGTGCCGTTGTTGCCGAGATCCTGGTGAACAGCCGTTTCGAGCCGATGTTTTAGACCAAGTTTTAAACCGATGTTTTAAGCCGCCGGTTTGCGGCGAGCTGGCGCAGAGATGCAAAATGTTCGTGCGCCATTCCGCTGGCCGCAGGCGTCCATTCAGGCGGATAAAATCTGATAAAGGATACAAAGTTGTGCCAGCCAGCCGCCGGTAAAACTTATTGTCCTGCCAAAGGGTATGGCGGAGATGTAAAGGCCGAAGTGGGCCAGACGAAACCAGAAATAGGCGATCGCAGCGGTTGCCGTTGCCTCATTGGAAACCGTTGATAAATGAGCGACGATAATGAGCGCCGCAAAAGGCACGAGATTTTCGATGGCATTGTAATGGGCTTTTTTTGCCCGCGCAGCCCAGTCCGGTAGCGGCGTGCTATCGCCCTTATAGGTCAAGGCATCCATCACCCCGACGTTGGCAACGTGGGCAAGAATATAGGGGAGCCACATAAATATAGTTAAGGCTGAAACCCAGGTAAGCATTTCTAGTTCTGTTGTCATCGTATCCCTCCATCGGTCGTTGCGCCGATCATAAAACAGAAATGTCAGTGGCAACAAGAAATAGCGCCGCAGGTGCAAAATATATTGATGTTAAAACGGTCTCCAGGGTGCCATAGGCCGGATAAAGAGCGCCGCCCCCTTACAAATTAGTGCTCCGTGAATTTATCGCCACGGCAATTTGGACATTTTGCCGCAGGTAAGTTAATCCTGTAGTTTGGGAAGTTTATAAAAGGAACGCACGATGCAAAAGATCCAGCCGGAAAGTTCAGTTGTTGGTGAAGAACACTGGACGAAAAAAGCCGATGTGGAGCTGTTCCTGTGGAACAAATTCGTGCCCGATGTGGCGGAAAAGAAAGGCACTTTGTTATTTGTCCATGGGTCGTCCATGGCTTCTCAGCCGACCTTTGATTTGCATGTGGAAGGGCGCCCGTTCAGCTCGGCAATGAATTATTTCGCCTGTCTGGGTTATGATACCTGGTGCGTTGACATGGAAGGTTATGGCCGCTCGTCGAAACACCGCGACATCACCTGCGATATCGCCAATGGTGCCGATGATCTGGCGGCGGCGACCGGCTATATCCAACAAACCACGGGTGCCCAAGGGCTCCATATGTATGGCATTTCATCGGGTGCCCTGCGGGCGGCGGCGTTTGCGGAACGCCACCCGGAGCGGCTCGCCCGGCTCGCCCTTGACGCCTTTGTCTGGACCGGCGAAGGCAGCCCGACCCTTGCCGAGCGCCGGAAAAAACTGCCACAGTTCTTAGCATCCAACAGGCGGCCCATCGATCATGCTTTTGTTCAGTCGATTTTTAGCCGGGACCATCCGGACTGCGTCGAACCAAAGGTCGTCGACGCCTTTGCGGCGGCAATCTGTGGCTTGGATGATTCGATCCCGAACGGCACTTATATTGATATGTGTTCGCGTCTGCCCATCGTTGACCCGGAAAAGATCAATGTGCCGACGGTCATCCTGCGGGGCCAGTATGATGGCATCGCGGGGGTGGCGGATCTGTTAAAGTTTTTTGAAAAACTGCCCCATCCGGACAAACAGTTTACGGTTATGCAAGGTATTTCCCACGCCAGCTTTCAGCAGAAGAACTATCGCATGGTCTACGATATTCTTGCCGCCTTTCTTGGGCGAACCGAACCGGTCTATCGGTAGGTCTGCGGTCCAGGGTTGGGTGACTAATTCACAATCATTATCCAGGGTGTCGGTCGGTGTTAGAGCGTATCTTCCTTAATTGGATTCACTGAGATCGGATAGCGGCTCCTCCCGACAGGAGAAGACGCGCAGGCGATGTCCCTCTCGGGCCATGCCATGGCCCTGCCGGGCAGCTGGCCCATCGTCAGGCGTTTTCGACGCAGCGCGACGGGCCGCTATTCGGCCAAAGGCACCGGGTCCGGCCCACCGAACCGCGTCAGGCCCTGTTTGCAATGTGCCACATCGCCGCACGTACCCTTCCTTGTCGGAGACCCGGACGCGGTGTCTCAGTGGTTCCAATTAGGGAAGACACGCTCTAGGATCAACCCTACCTCTTTAACAAAGCTGGCATCACTTATTTAATGTTTTTACTGCCAATGCCGCCCTTACCTCTTCTATGACGTCGTCCCAATCACCGGTTTTATTTTGTCGAAACAATCGGATCGACGCGTACCAGGGGTTATCGTTTCGGTTTTGCAGCCAACGCCAGTCGGGCACCACCGGCAGCATCACCCAGGTTGGCACGCCGAGCCCCCCGGCGAGATGAACGGTGCTGTTGTCTATCGACAGAACCAGGTCCAGTGCGGCGACGTGTGCGGCATAGGTGTCCATGTCGTTTAACGGGTCAATGGCGGGTTCGTCGTGAATATCATTCTTTGATTTCTGCCTAAACCGATCGATTTCTTGGTTCACTTCGCCATATTGCAGGTTAATAAATTGGCAGTCGAAGGTCGACAAAATAGGTGCCAACCGTTCCAAAGATAAGCTTCTCATTGCCCCCGTGACTTTGGTCCCTCCCTTCCACGATATGCCGACTAATAATTTTCCCGGCCATCGTTTTGTGAAATCGGCTCTATTTAATGTCGTTAGGGAATTATCTGCACGAAGATATTTATTGCCGGGCGGAAAGGACGTTATGTCTTTCCTTAAGTGCCGGGCCAGGTCGCCGGCGGATATTTGAAAGTCGAATTCGGCGTTTTGTAAATCCCTATGGATCGGGTTTTGCCGGGTGATAAAGTTAATAGTTTTAAAGGATCTTCTAAAGAGGGGTAAAAGACGTTTTTCACACTCCACGGTTAGCGCCGAACACATGACTTCGAGTTCAGCAAACAGGGTGGCGAACATGATTTCGTCGCCAATGCCCTGTTCCATCCAGACCAATAAATGTTTACCTGCTAAGTTTGAGCCGTTCCACATGGGAAACCTGAATTCGCGGGACACACATCCGGAGTTTTTAACTTCCCATCGCGACCGATAGTTCTCCCAGCCGGTCGCAAAATCGCCTGTTAACAATTGATAATGACTTAGGTTTAATCGTGCTTGGTGGTAATCAGGATTGATTTCCAAAGCTTTGCGAAATTGAGCGGCGGCTTTGCCGAAATTTCCCAGATAATTGAGAACAACGCCTAAGTTATTATGCGTATCCGCGCGACCGGGATTGATTTCAATGGCCCTGCGATAACTGGCGATGGCTTTGTTGAATTTTACCACTGCACAATAAACATTACCAAGATTGTCGTGCGCTTCCGCGTAGTCAGGTTTTAATTTTATGGCCGTTTGATAACTGACGATGGCATCACTGAATTCGCTAATTTCGTAAAGGGCAATGCCAAGGTTATTATGAGCCTTCGCATGACCAGGATTGATTTCGATAACCTTTCGATAGGTGGCCACGGATTCTCTGAACAAACCTAATGCGTCGAGGGCGATCCCTAAGTTATAAATCGCCTCCTGATAATTGGGATTGATTGTTATCGCCTTGCGATAACAGGCTACGGCATCATTAGGATGGCCTTGGTCCGTGAGGGCGTTACCTAGATTATTGTGGGCTTCCGCATAATTCGGCTTGAAGGTTAAGGCATTGCGATACCTTAATTCCGCGTCTTGAATTTTGCCTAAACCCTTAAGCACCACCCCAAGGGCGTTGTGAGCTTCCGCGTAATCGGGTTTATACAATAGAGATTTTTTTATTAAATCAAAAGCCGTTTGATGATTGCCCAGTTGCTGGGCAATCACACCTGAAAGGTATAAGATAATCGGTTGGTTGGGCTCGGTCTGCAGAATTTGCTGGTAGACCTGTTCCGCCTTGCGAAGGTCACCGGCATTGTGATACTGCAGGCCAAGATTGATGGCGTGTTGAAGGTTTGATGAGAGAGGCGCAGACGGCGTGGGCAAGGCACCTTTATCAGGCTTTTTTAGTTTGCCGGGTTTTCCTTTTAATTTCTTTTGGCGGCGCTTTTCTGATCTGTTCATACTTCAGTTAATTTCCCGTCGTGGCTATTTGCATTGATCAACGCAGGACAAATTGCACGTTCGGTTCAAGGTCGTCAATCGACCCATAGGTACCGATACAAAGGCAGAATAGCAGTTTCTTTCCGAAAAACTCAGCGGTTGTTTTAAAACCGATTTTCATCCTCCATTTAAGATCGACGGAAAGGCTTGATCCGCTCCCCTAAACCTCGGCCAACGCCGCCCAGTCGCCTTTTCTCAGGCGGTCCAGAATGAGCGAGACATCGGCTTTTTTCTGAATCGCTTGCGCCACATCCTTGCCGGTCCCCGGCGGCCCGACGAACACTGCGCCGGTGATCCGATTATTGGTTACAAACAGCCGGCGGCGGATGGCTTCTGCCTCATCCCCATCGGCAAACTCTTCGGCACCGTTTTCCGTCTCAAGGGAGCCGTATCCCTTGACGTCGATACCTTCCATCTTCAGGCTGACCAGGGTGCTCGGTGGCGTGTATTCGGTCGCCTGACCAAAGACCGCGGCGGCGGCCACGGATGCCTGTGCGGTGGCAACTGACCACAAACCGCTGACCATCCCCGGCACTTCGGCGACATCGCCGATCGCAAAAATATGTTCATCTGAGGTACGCATGGCGCTGTCCACAAGGATGCCCCGGTTGACCTTCAAACCCGCGTCGACGGCCAGTTCCGTGTTGGCCTTGACGCCGGCGCAAACCACATAAAGATCGGCGGGCAGCGTTTCGCCACTGGTCAGTTCGACGCCTGTGATACGGTCCGAGCCCTCAGCGCGAACCGTGGTCGCGACGGATGCGCTGGTCACCACATTAATGCCCAGTCCTTGCAGGAAATTGCGCAGAATAAAACTGCCCTTTGCGTCCAGCTCCCGGTTCATGAGGCGGTCAGATCGCTGGATGATGGTGGTTTTCAGGTTGAGCCGGCGCAGGGCATCGGCGGCCTCGATCCCCAACACGCCGCCACCCAGAACGACCGCATGTTTACAGTGTTTTTCCTGACGCCAGGCGCGAATGGCCTGGGCATCAGCAGCGCTGCGCAACACATGGACGCCGGGCACATCCATACCCGCGGCCGGCGGCAGAGCCGCCCGGGACCCTTGTGCCATGATCAGCCGGTCATAGGCCACCACATCGCCGGTTCCCAGGACCACCTTCTGGTTTTCCCGGTCAATGCGTGATGCCTGGGTATTCAGCCACACGGCGACGTTTTTTTTCTCGCCCCAATCCGATGCCATCAGATAAATATCATCCAGTCCCGAGCGACCATACAACAGACGACCAATGCCCATGCGATTGTAAAACGGCTGGTTTTCCTTGGCGATTACATCAATCTTGCAGGACGCGCTGAGCCGCCGGATTTCATCGGCCACCGACATGCCGGCGGCCCCATTGCCAATAATCACGACTTTTTCGATGCCGGTGGTTTGCCCCAGGTCCACCAAATTGGTCGGTTCCGGCGGTTCCGGCAGGTCGTTGGGGTCCCTTTTTAAGTCGATAGTCACGGCTCCGCCCACTGCCTTACAGACACAGGCCATGCGGGCGCGGCCCTCCAGCCCTAACCGGCGCAGCGTCGCCAGTTCCTCGTCCGACGGCGGACTCAGGTTTTCCATGCCATCGACGATGGCAATGGCGTCGGCGCCACACATCCCCATGCGACAGCCAAAATCCTGGGTCAGACCTGCCGATTCTATGCCCTCCAGCAGGGACCGACCTGGATCGACGGCGAAACTTCGGCCCGATGCGTTCTCTGCCACCAGGTCATCTGAGGCACCTGCGCCACCGGCGCGTACCGCATCCACTTTTACCGCGACTTTGGGCTGCGCCGTTTTGTCATTCATCGCCAGAAAATCGCGTTCCGCCGACAGACCGTTGCGGATGACCCGGAGTGACACCAGCAAAACCAAGCCGACAAAAATATGGCGCGACCACGTCGGGGCGGTAGTCCCGGCCATATGGGATATGGTGTCGATAATTCCGGCGGACGTGAACCAATAAAAAATTACCAATGCGGACATGGCGGAAAGCGCCGCCACCCGGTAATCGGACACCCGCACAAAGATGCGAACCGCCATATAAATGCCGAGCGTCGTCACGATCCACCCCGCCAGATGCAGATAATAGGCGGCAAGGCCGGTCTCGGCCGGATCAAGCGCCGTAAAAAACCCCATGGCAAACCCCGGCAGTCCAGCGACAAAGAACTTTTTATGGCCGGCATACCACAGATCGGAGTCCGTCAGATCGCTGAGGAACGCAGCGCGCGGGTTAAAGTCATAACAATTTTTCTGACAACCGACGCAGGTCGGACAATAGCCGTTTTTCACAGTGACGATGGGGGCATGGCCATAGGCTTTCTGAATGGGAGCCAGCGGACAAAATGTGCCACACCAGCCACTTCGCCCCTTGAACAAAAGCCCGCCGATAAAGGCCAGCGACAGCGCCACGCCGATGAGCGTCAGGAGCGCCGCCGGGTCCTTGTTAAAGTACACATGGCGCAGGCTGACCAGGAAAAAAAATGCGAGCACCGATACAAAATAGGCCGTGTTCTTAACACCGACCGGCAGGGTGCGGTTTTGTGAAATCCCCAGTGAGCGCGGTATCTGATTGAGCAGTGCCATCGGGCAAATCTGTCGCCAAACCCCGGGGGCAACGGCAAACAACAGCGGCATAAGGGGGATCATGACTTTCCAGAACAGGGCAAAACCGGTTTCCGGCGAGACCGCAATAAGCCATGCAACACCCAACAGGACAGCAAAGGTCGCCAGCCGAAAGCCGTGCCAGAACCACTTTGGTAATCGGCTCGGCATATCGAGGTAACTGGGAAAGGGTTTCGGCGCAATATCAGGCATGGTTCGGGCTCCTTCTCACGGAAAACACGATGAATTTTGGGATTAACCGGCGCTCAGGCCGGTGGTCCAGCGCAACCGCATGGATAAAATTCGACCCAGATCAAACAACAGTTGCCGGGCGATGACCGGTTCCCACGCGGCCAGGGCGTCAAAGTTCTCCCGGGTTACACGAACGGCAGTGCCTGGGGTTTGGGCCCGAATTGTGGCGCTGCGCGGGGCACCGTCAAAAAACGCGATTTCGCCAAACACCGAACCTTCGCCAATCGTTGCCAGAACGATTTCGTCGTCCGCTCCGTCGATCACCACGTTCACTTCGCCAATGGTCAGGATGTAAAAGGAATCGTCTTTATCTCCGACCCGGATCAGGTCCTCGCCTGCCCGAAACTGGCGAGTCTCGACCAGTTTTAGAATGCGGTTCCAGTCGTCGGACGAAATATCTCCTAACAGAGTGATTTCGTCGATATGCGGCGTTGCTGCGGGTGGCCCCGCGTAGTCAAATAATCCCATGCGGCTCCCGCCCGATTATTTTTATGGATCAGTTCTGAAAAATTGCATGCAATAGCACTCTTGTCTATCTTTTCCCACGGATACCGGTATTTTATCTATGTAAAGATGTATTCCGACTTTTCCTGCAATTGAATTTGGTTGACGCTGGCTGGACCCGCGTAAATGAATGTCCGAAATGTCCGACAGGAGGAAGAAAACTCTCGATATAAAAGCCCCTAACCGACGCCGCAGTTGGGCCCGCTCCCGTGTTCCTCGAGGTTTGAGGCGCGACGTGCTCGGCAAGGCGCTTGCAGCAGGAGCCGCTAATTGATAAAAAAGTGTGCTCATGTGTTGCTCGGGTTTGCCCCTGCATGAGCGTCGAGTGAACGGCGATCTGCGGTAGGGTTTTGGGTGTGGGACATGAGCGAACTTGTCGACAATCAGCGCAATAGCCAGGGCGAATGGCACCCGGCGGAAGCCATCGTTCCGGCACCGATCAATGCCTGGCCGCCGCGGCCAATCCAGACATTCAAATGGTTGTTCGGCTGGCCCGGGTTCATTTGGCCGGAAAATATTTTCTGGGTTGGCGTATCGGTGTTCACCTGGGCCTTTTTGACGCCCGAGCTTGCCACCATGAAAACCTTCGAGCTGTGGTGGGTGGCGGTCTTATTTGTGCGCAACTTCGTCTTCATTACCCTGCTGTTCGGAGGCATGCACTACTTTCTTTATATGCGAAAAAGCCAGGGCGACCGGCTGAGGTTCACAACCAAACCGTTCCCGACCAACAGCGGGCGTTTTAAATTCAGGGACCAGGTCCGGGACAATATGTTCCACACACTGGTCTACGCCGTGCCGGTTGTCACCACCTACGAAGCCATCACCTATTGGCTGTTCGCCAACAATTACATCGGTTTTATCGATTTCGCTGACCCTGTCGCGTTCTGGGCCTGGTTCGTTTTTTTGCTGGTCCTGGGTCCAATGGTTCATTCGGTTCATTTTTATGGCGGGCACCGGCTGTTGCACACAAAGTTTCTATACAAAAATTTTCATTCGCTGCATCACAACAATGTCCAGGTTGGGCCCTGGTCCGGTCTTTCCATGCATCCGGTGGAACACATCATTTATTTTTCCACCGTCGTAGTGCAGTGGTTGGTCGCCTTGCACCCAGTGAACGCCTTGTATCAGATTCATCTGGCGGCGTTCCAGCCGGCACCTGGGCACTGTGGGTTTGAAAAGATGAACGTCTGCCCCGGCGTTGATTTCGCCGCCGGCAGCCATTTCCACTATCAGCATCACAAATATTTCGAATGCAATTACGGCGGCAGTCTGATCCCTTTGGACATCTGGTTTGGCACTTTTCACGACGGCACCGAAGCGGCAACTGCCGGCATGCGCGAACAGCTGCGCGCCCGCCGTCATAGCAATGCCCTTGCACCTTGAGTTTATCGCCGGGCTTGCCGCTTCCTTATGAAGTTCATCGTGGCTAACGATGGGGAGATAAAGCCGAGGCGAAGATAGACTGCATTATGTCGCGGCGCGATCCTAAGGAATTCAGAATAGCTTTGTTGCGGATGATTTTTGATTAAAAGGGCTGTCTTGTCGATGAGCTGGCTTTGTGGTTTTGACTTCGATCTTCCTTGCAACGACGAATAATCAGTGGATTGTTAAATTGCCACCATCTAAATCTGACAGTACAGAATTAACTTACGATGAATGACCAGATCGACACCCCCGGCCAGCAAACAGTGACCATCAAGCAAGCTATCGACCTAGCCGTTCAGCATCACGACGCAGGGCGTTTGCCTGAGGCTGAGAGCATTTATACTCAGATATTACTAGCCGAACCCGAACATCCTGTTGCGTTACATTCGCTTGGCGTGATTGCCCATCAGGTTGGTAAAAACGACATTGCCGTTGATTTGATTAACCGCGCGCTCGTCATCCAGCCTGATATCGTTGAGGCATATATCGATCTTGGGAATGTTCTGAAAGAACTTAACGATTGGGTCGGGGCTATAGAAAACTACCAAAAGGCTCTTGCCATTGGGCCCGATTTTTTCGGCGCGCATTATAATATAGGACTGACGCTTCAAGAACAAAACAGACTGAATGAGGCTCTGGAAAGTTACCAAAAGGCCCTCGCAATAGAACCTAATTTTGCCGAGGCTCACAATGACCTGGGGAATACGTTAAAAGAATTAAACAGGCTCAATGAGGCGGCGGCTTGTTTCCGTAGGGCTCTAACAATTAATCCCGATTTCACCGAAGCACATTATAATCTCGGGAATACACTTCGCGATATGGGGGAAATAGATGATGCATTAGTCTGTTACGATAAAGCCCTGACCCTAAATTCAGATTACATCCAGGCTTATTCCAATCGTCTCTATGCCTTAAAGTTAAAAATGGGAATAACGTCATTGGAAATTAGGTCCGAGGCTGAAAAATTCGGCCAATATGCACGCGCCAATGCAAAACCTTTCAGCAACTGGTCGATCCTTTACACGCCTGAAAAATGCCTGCGTGTGGGGATCGTATCAGGCGATCTGCGCAATCACGTTTTAGCGCGTTTTCTGGAACCCGTTTTAAGCAATATTGACAAATCGCGTATCGCCTTTGTCGCCTATAATAATTCCTTCGTTGAAGATGAGATGACGGCAAAATTGAAGGCGTATTTTGCTCTATGGAATAGGGTATCCGGGCTCAGCGATGATCGCCTCGCATCGCGTATTTACGATGACAAGATAGATATTCTTATTGATCTTTCCGGCCACACGTCCCGCAACCGCCTGCCCGTGTTCGCCTATAAACCGGCTCCGGTTCAATCCACTTGGCTTGGCCTCTTTGCGACAAGCGGGTTGCGCGAGATGAATTATATCATTGCTGACCCCTATATCGCCCCGCATCACGAGGCGGACTTTTTTACGGAGGACGTCTGGCGACTACCAGAGGCCTTTTTCTGCGCGGCACCTCCCGATATACCGGTTGAACCCTCGACCCCGCCGATGCTCAAAAATGGCTACGTCACCTTTGGTTGTTTTAACCAATTAGCTAAAATGAATGATGGTGTAGTTGAAGTGTGGGCGAATATTTTACAAAAGGTCCCTAATTCCAAACTGCTTTTGAAAAACGTCGATGGTGATGCCATGAAATCAGGTGTCTCCGCGCGTTTTACGGCCTTTGGGGTCCAATTGGATCAGCTTATTCTGGAAGAAAGATCGCCCCCAGCGGAGTACTATTCAGCATTTAACCGGGTAGATATAACACTCGACCCGTTCCCCTACACAGGTGGTATGACCAGTTTAGACAGCCTCTGGATGGGAGTTCCCGTGCTGACCCATTGTGGTGAACGGGTAGGCTCGCATTTAGGCGAGAGCATTGCCGTCAATGCAGGGCTTGCCGACTGGATTGCACCTGATAATGCGAGCTATATCTCAAAGGCGATTTCCTATGCCTCTGATTTTGATAAACTAGCCAAACTCCGCGCCAACCTTCGAAACCAGGTTTTGAACTCGCCGCTTTATGACGCGCCCCGCTTTGCCCGTCATTTCGAGGTGGCGCTACGGGGGATGTGGTATAAAGCCTGTGACCGTGCAACACAGGCATCACGTAACACAGCCTAGGTCCGGAGTTCGGATACAAAATTTCGAGCCGCTTAACGATCTGTAGAAAGGGGCGTCAATTGAGCCCAATAAATAAACAACCCAAAATTCTCACTCCACAACCAACGGTAACCGATGTTCATGAAATATCTCTATTTGGGGTCGGATCGCCTTTTGTTATGGAAGTTGAGGAAACGTGTTTTCGTCTGGGGATTAAAATCGGTGCCTATATCAGAAACAACAGCGATCCGGCATTTGCCTCCGATGCGCAGACACTTATGGATGTGGATCAAGTCACAACGGATCTAATACTCAAACCGGTCGCCTTCCCTATGGTAACGCCGGGTCACCGAAATAACGCGGTAAACATGGCTCTGTCTATGGGGTTCAAGTTGTTTTCGAGTATTATCGATCCGACGACAATCATCGCCCGGTCGACGCAGGTCGGAAGTGGGGTTTATATAAATGCGGGATGCACAATCGGTTCTGCGGGTACAATTGGGAATTTCGTTTCGATCAATCGCCACGCCAGCCTTGCCCATCATTTTTCGATTTCAGACTATGCAACGATTGGACCGGGTGTAACTGTTGCCGGGAGAGTACATATCGGCAGGGGGGCGTATATTGGAGCTGGTGCGGTTTTGTTACCTGATATCAGGATCGGAGAAAATGCGACTGTAGCGGCCGGGGCCGTTGTTTTGAGCACTTTTGATGATAATACGCTTGTCGCGGGGAACCCCGGTAAAATAAAAAAAACAGGTATTCCCGGATATGGTAATTTTAATGTTTGAAGGTCCGTTGGTGCAAGAATTCCGTTTGTTGATTTCATCGCACAGTATCGAACCCTGCGGGTTGAAATAAAGGCGGCAATCCGAACTCAAACTGAGACTTCGCAACAATGTTGACGGATCGACAGTCGCCAGAACTAAAAACCAAGTCCATTCATGCGATCTCTATGGAATATTATTAATGATGCTTGGTATACCATGTGCCCGGCCTGTTTTTGGGCCTTTGACGGACCCTGGCCCAAATGGTTTTTCGAATATCTGGTTTTAGGGGTGCGCCATTTGCCGTAACGGCTGCCCATTTATGTTGAATCTCAGATGTCCGCTTTGAGGCCGCTAAGCGGGCCCCGTTCGCCGCCGCGTAAAACTTCGGATCTTTCCCCCGGGCAGATATTCGGGGTTCCATCAAGAATTGCAGCAGCTGTTCAACAAATCGTTATCGAGTTGCACTTTTAAATGAATGGGTTCAGAATTTGTCATTGTATTTCGCTAAGGGCAATGGGCGGCTGACGGAAATTCGATCTAACTTGTCAACGGACGAGGAGAGCAAGATATGATTTCTTTTAACATTAATGGCAAATCGGCAACGGTGTCCGCCGAGAGCGACACGCCGCTTCTGTGGGCAATCCGCGAACACTTGCAGTTAACCGGAACAAAATACGGCTGTGGGGCCGGGCTTTGCGGGGCATGCACGGTACACATCAACGGCAAAGCCGTGCGCTCCTGCCAGGCCGCACTGTCGGATGCGGACGGGACCGAGGTTACGACCATCGAAGGCCTGTCGCCTGACAAAAGCCACGCCTTGCAAAAGGCCTGGATTGCCGAGCAGGTGCCGCAATGCGGTTACTGCCAGTCTGGTCAAATCATGAAAGCGGCTGAACTGTTGCAGGACAATCCCGACCCGAGCCGTGATCAAATCGTGGCTCACATGAACGGTAACATATGCCGCTGTGGCACTTACACCCGGATTATTGCGGCAATTCAACGCGCTGCGAAGGAGGGTTAGATCATGACGTATCTTAGTGCAAAAAAAATCCAGATTTCCCGCCGCAGTTTTTTGGCGGGCGGCGCCGGGTTGACGTTCGCAATTGCCTATGGGGCAAAGGGGCTTTCGCTGGTTAGTGCCGCCGAAGCCCGGGCCGGTGAAAATACCATTGGTGCATGGGTTCGTATCACGCCCGACAACCTGATTACCATTATTACACCGGCGGCCGAGATGGGGCAGGGCTCGATGACCGGTGTGCCCGTTCCGCTGGCCGAAGAACTGGACGCCGATTGGGATAATGTTTCCCTCGAAATGGCTCCCGCGGCACCGCACATATACGGATACGCCCGCTCCGGAGGTCGCCGTTCGATGGGCATTTACGGGTCGTTGGCGATGCGCTCCTATTACCCCGAAATGCGCATTGCCGGGGCCCAGGTGCGCAAGGTCCTGATCCAGGCGGCGGCGAAGAAGTGGGGTGTGCCTGCGAGCAGCCTAATCACCGAGCCCGGTGTGGTTGTTCACAAGCCTTCCGGACGCCGTATGACTTATGGTGAAATTGCAACTTTTGCCAAGATCCCGCCGAAGATGCCGAACATCGACAAGTTGGAACTGAAACACAAAAGCCAATTCCGTCTTATCGGAAAATCCGTGCCTCGGCAGGATATTCCTGAGAAAGTCGATGGTTCTGCGCGCTTTTCCATTGACGTACATTTACCCGAAATGGTCTATGCCAGCACCCAGCACGCGCCGGTTCAACAAGCCGCTCCGAAAAGCTGGAACGATGCGGCGGTCAAGGCGATGGCCGGGGTAATTGATGTCGTCGGACTTGACCATGGTGTTGCCGTCGTTGCCGATACGTTCGAACACGTCCTTAGCGCTAAGGCCGCGTTGGCGGTGGTCTGGGAAAAAACCGCATCGGCGGAGGCTTATGATTCCGAAATTGCGTTAGAAGAAACCTACGCCGGCGTTGCTGCTGATACATCTGCGACGGCACGGACGGTTAAAGAAAAAGGTGACGTCGACAAAGTCTTCGCCAAAACCAGCAGCACGAAGACAATCCGCCGGGAATTCCGGTCTGACTACGGTTATCACGCACAGATGGAACCCTTAAACGGTGTCGCCCGCTTTAACACAGCAGGCGACCGCCTGGAGGTTTGGGAAGGGACACAAGCACCGGGAAGTTCCCGGCAAAAGATCGCTGCTGCGGTCGGCCTTGACGTCTCGCAGGTCGATCACCACCAGATGTATCTTGGCGGCGGTTTTGGACGTCGCTCAATCACCGACTACACGATCGAGGCCGCGTTGTGCGCGCGCAAAGTCAAACGCCCGGTGAAGATGATTTGGACCCGCGAGGAAGATATTGCCTACGGCATGTTCCGACCGCAGACCTATCAGTGTGTCGAGGCGGCGCTCGATAGGTCGGGCAATATTGCCGGATGGAAACACTGCGTCGTTGGTGACGGCCCGCGTTTGATCACCTCTGGTATCAAGCTCGACAAATACTACGCCATTCCCAACCAATTGATTGAACAACGCGGCCAGTCCCATGGTATTCGCCTTAAGCATTGGCGCGCGGTGGCCCACCCGTTTAATATTTTTGCTATCGAGAGCGTTGTTGACGAGATGGCGGAACGCCAGGGACTGGACCCCCTGGAATTCCGCCGCCAGCACATGGCGATGAATGGCAAGGCCGGACGGGTCTTCGACAAAGTGGCGGAGATGTCTGACTGGGCGGCGCGCCGTCCCGAAGGTCGCGCACTTGGTCTTTCCGTGAGTGAACGTTCCGGTTCACTGGGGGCGGGTGTGGTCGAAATTTCGCTAAACCAAAAGACCGGGAAAATCCGCGTGCACAAGGTCTGGGCGGCGATCGACGGCGGCACAGTGGTGCAGCCCGAAATGGCCCGGCGTAACATTGAGAGCGGCATTGTCTATGGAATCTCCAGCATTCTCAAAGAGCGCGTAACCATCAAGAGCGGTATCGTAGAACAATCGAATTTCCACGATTATGAAGTCTTACGGATGTCGGAAGCGCCGGAAGAAATTCACGTTGCGTTTATCGACCGTTCGACCAAACCGACCGGCCTCGGTGAAATCGGCAATCCTTTTGTCGGCGCTGCCATTGCCAATGCTTTTCACAAGTTAACCGGCAAACGGCTGCGCCATATGCCGTTTACGCCGGAACGCGTGCTGGCAGCCCTGAAGGCCTGACCGGGTCGGAGACCCTCGATGTTAAGGTTGATAGCTTTGCCGTTCAAACCCGTCATCGTCGCCATCATCGGGTTGCTTGTGGCGGTTGCCGGCAATGGAGGTCGTGCCGCATCGGCTGAACGGATCGTCGATCTTGAACTTGTCCTTGCCGTCGATGTCTCCGGTTCAATGGATGCCGACGAGCACAGATTACAGCGCCAGGGATACGTTTCGGCGTTTCGTCACCCGGGCGTGTTAGACGCCATCAAATCGGGTTTTCTTGGCCGTATCGCGGTAACCTATTTCGAATGGGCTGGACCCCGGTCTCAAGTGATCACGGTGCCATGGACTGTGATACACAACGCAAAATCCGCCGACGCGTTTGCCGACATTCTTGCGACGCGGCCGATTGCCGTTATTCGCGGCACGTCGATTTCGGGCGGGCTGTTGTACGGCTTAACGCTGTTTAATGGAAACGGGTTCAGCGCGTCGAGGCGGGTGATCGATATTTCCGGTGATGGTGCCAATAACCGCGGCGAACCGGTCGTTATGGCCCGCGATTTTGTCGTCGGTCACGGCATTACGATTAACGGCTTGCCGTTGATGCTGAAGGAGTACTGGGGCGACGGGACCGACCTCGATACCTATTACCGAGATTGTGTGATTGGCGGGCCGAGCGCCTTTGTCATTGCGGTCAATCAACAAAATCAAATGGCGCGGGCGATCCGGCGTAAACTGGTGCTCGAAATTGCCGGACGCAGAAACCCGCTAGTCCCGGCCCGGTTGAGCCTTGTGCGCGGACCTACAGATTGTTTGGTGGGCGAAAAGCAACGCCTGCAGCGCGATTTTGAATGATGGCATATATTACGCACCGGCATCTTTGATCTGACGCCGCCAAAGCTCTGCATAGAGGCCATTTAATGCAAGCAGGTCTGCATGTTGACCGCGTTCAATAATCTGGCCCGCGTCCAGAACCAGGATCTGATCCGCGTCGACGATTGTCGACAGGCGGTGGGCAACGACCAGGGTGGTCCTTTTGTGCCCTAAATGTGCCAGACATTCCTGAACTTGTTTTTCCGTTGTGCTGTCGAGCGCTGAGGTTGCCTCGTCAAAAATCAACAGTCTGGCGTTTTTCAAAAGGGCCCTGGCAATCGCAACCCGTTGTTTTTCTCCTCCAGAAAGCTTGAGGCCACGCTCGCCAACCCGCGTATCATAGCCATCGGGAAGGTTTGAGATAAAGTCATGGATCCTTGCCAGTCGCGCGACCTCCTCAATCTCGTCTCTGCGGGCGGCGGGCCGGCCAAAGGCGATGTTGTAGCCAATGGTATGGTTAAATAAAACCGGGTCCTGTGGGACGACCGCAACGGCGGCGCGATAACTCTCCAGGGTTATATGGCGCAGGTTATGACCATCGATACCTATTGCGCCGTCAGCGGGATCATAAAACCGGAATAACAGCTTCGCTACGGTTGATTTGCCAGTCCCGGACGGCCCGACCAGCGCAACTTTCTCCCCGGGTTTTACGGATAGACTGAAATCCTGCAGGGCCGGCCTTTTGCCATCGTAGGAAAATGCCAGGTTTTTAATTGTGAGCGCACCGGGACCGGCAGGCAAGGTAATGGCGTTCGCTCGGTCCGGAAGATCAGGCTGTTGGTTTAACACGTCTGACAATTGTTCCAATTCGACCAGAGCCTGTTTGATTGTCCGGTACAGGTTGCCAAGGCGCTCCAGCGGGCGTACCAACTGCAACAGGTAGGCATTGACCAATACAAGGTCACCAAGCGTCATATCGCCTTGCGTAATCCGTGAACTGGCGGTCAGCAAAATCGTCGCCATACCAGCGGCAAGGATCGACATGAGGACAAAGCCGAGGAGACTGCGGTAGGTGTGAGCGCGTACCGTCAGCTGCTCGACGTCTGCAAGGCTGCCGTCGTAACGACCGGCGACAAAACGTTCGTTGCCAAAATGTTTGACGGTTTCGAAATTGATCAGAGCATCAATCGCCTCACCGTGGGCAATGGCTCCTCTTGTTATTGCCTGGCGTTGATGGTTACGCAAACGTTCGGACCCGAAGATTAGCGTGCCCGCGTAGAGTGCCAGAATTAAGAGGAGCAGACCGCAGAATACGGGATCGAGAACCACGAACATGATCGCCGCGACGAACAATATCTCGGCCGTAAAGGGCAGGATAAGAAAAAAAGCGTTAAACAGAAATTCCCGCATGCCGCGCAGGCCGTTATCCATGATTCGGCTGATTTCACCGGTGTTTCGAGTTTGATGGAATTCCAGCGACAATCTGAGCAGGTGTTCACTGGACCGCAGCGCGAGATGTCGCTGGGCGCGTTGTTCAATCGGCCCGTACAGCGCCCACCGTGCTTCGTTAAACATTTTTGCCAGCCAATAAACCGATACGTAGGCCACCAATATTGCGACGGGCGTAACCGCCCATGGATTGGTTCCCGAAAACCCATCAACTGCCGCGGCAAAAAAATTCGGCACGATCGCATTAAGCAGGGCAGCCATTGTCATCAATCCAAGGGTAACGAAAAACCGCAGGCGAAAGCCCTTTTCCGACATTGGCAAAACTGCGAAAATCAACCCGATGGCTCGCCCGGTACGGCCGGCTGATGCGGACGCGAAAAGCCCCGCAGGTTGTTTTTCTTTGGATTTAGGCATTCTACACATACATCCTCGTGAACAGCTGTTCTGGCAGTATACTTTCGCGGACGCCCGCCGTAAAAAAGTTTAATGGTTGACGGAATTTCCATATTCAAACCGTCATTGTGAACCCGCACGCTAGTAAACTTAAATGCCTAGCAGTCTGTCGGATTTGACTATGATTTAAGAGTGTAATTTCCCCCTGATTTGCTATGATTGGTAATGACAAATTTTCGCTCTTATGACCGTTCGCAGCGGTTGCTTTTGCCGCCTGATCTGAAGGACTGGGTGGCTGATGATGATCTTGCTCATTTTATCGTGGAGGCGGCTGAACGTATTGATATGCATGCGTTTCATATCAGCCGCACGGGCTCGGGCAAGGCCCAGTATCATCCGCGTATGATGCTGGCACTGTTGGTGTATTGCTATGCCTGTGGAATATTCTCGTCTCGTAAAATTGAACAGGCCAGCTGGCGCAATGTTTCGGTCCGCTTTATTACGGCAGACACCCACCCCGATCACGATACCATCGCCAAATTCCGGCGCGACAATGGCGATGCGTTTCAGGTTGCTTTCGGGCAAATTCTTTTACTTGCCAAAGAACTGGGCCTCCTCAAGGTCGGCATGGTTTCGATTGATGGAACGAAGATTGATGCCAATGCCTCAAAGATCAAGTCCCTGCGTTACGACCGGATTGAGCAGTTACGGGCAAAGTTGGAGGCCGATATTGCTGACTTGATGGCCCAGGCCGCAACGGCCGATCAGGCCGATGATCCAGACGGGCTGTCCCTGCCGGACGAGATTACACGTCGCCAGAACCTGAAAGACAAACTCGATATTGCCGCCAAACGGTTCGAAGAGGCGGCGCAGTCTGCGTAACGAATACCAGCGCGAGTTCCATAAGAATGCATCGATAAAAATTCATCGTAATCGCCTCCAGGCAGGAAGATAGCTGAATGAGTCTATAATTATAGAATTCTGCGATATGCTGCCTAAGGTCAACGAGAAGAATTGGTATTTATCAGGAGTATCTGAGTATGGCAAAAAAGAATCCAGACATTGGTAAAGGCGCTATGCGTAATTTTGTTGCCGCCATTATATTCGTTGCAAGTGTTAGCATCGCCCCGTTTATTTCGACATCTGTATTTGCGGCGGGATCACTGTCAACGAATGAACTCGCCAGTCTATCTGCTCATGTCTATGAGCCTGATTCTCGACCTCCGACCGGCTTTCGTATTGAATCTATTCACCCTGGCGGTCATGGTTTTTATGCGGTCGTGTATTGCCGTAACAAACCATGCAGCAAGCCAATTATTGCCTATCGGGGAACCGATGATTTTTACGACCCAGGTAAAGGATTAGATTCGAGAACTTACGGTCAAATTATAACGGGTGATGGGACAAGCGAAAGCGCTTTACGAGAACAACTGGACTCCGCAGATCGCCTGGCGGACGAGATTATTCAGAAATATGGAGGAGCGAACGTTGTGGTCACGGGTCATTCTCTAGGTGGCGGGCTTTCGCAAGTAGTTGGCGCGCGAACCGGTGTGCGAACGGAAACATTCAATGCGCCGCCCATGGCTCGCGTCGCGCAAAATCGTTTTCAGTCCGAACGAAGTGGATGGCGAGGCGGAATCAATGCCGAAAATGTTGTCAACCATCGGCGAGAGGGCGACTTGATTAGCAACCCGAAAGATTTAATTGGCGGGCACGTAGACGCAACAAAGGATTACAATTCTATCACAGTGAAAAATGGGGAATCTGCTCACTCTATCGAAGCATTTCTGCGCGATTACTTTCAGACTACAGACCAAAGAGCGCTCGAAGCAAACGTTATCGTTAACGAAAAAAGTGACCAGACCAGAGATTATATTAACGCGTTCCAAACTCAAGTCGCGGCGATGGAAGCCATGCAGGATTGGACCTGTAGAAATTCTGCCACGAATAACGTAATGAAAAAAGGGCTTAGCAATATGTGCGCGATGGGCCAAAACTCACTCAATGAAATTCAATCTAGTCTTGCCGAAGCCACTTTGGTTGGACCGCAGCAAGCGTCGACAAAATTATTGAAAAGCGAGTTTGACGAAGCAGAATTCTATTTGCCTCAATGTGTGGGACAGGTAAAGCAGATGCGTATGGTTGTCGGTCAGCCGTCGATGCCGCCAGGGGGCCATTTAGTTGTCCAAAAATTTGAGACCCATTGCCGGGCGATAGAAAACTTCCTCGCGAAAAGGCGGGCCCAAGTGTTTCGCAGAAACTAAGTTGGATGCTTATCTCAGTCGAAAGAATGTGACTGGCTTCCGGTCATGTGCCGGAGCGGTTTACACCCCCAGCCAAGGTTTCGAGCCACTTGCCTGCGAAGCTGAAATTTCTCACCAACAGGTAAAAGCGACTTTATCAACACAATCTGCCAATAAAAGACATTATCTTAAAGTCTGAGTCGTTTACCTGGGGTCAGGAATAAGTCATCCGGAAGGTCAGGCAGATGCGCTCGCCCGTTGGTTTGTTGGTCTTGGGGATCTGGTGCAGCCAGTGGTGCTGGGTTTCGCCCTTCATCAATAGCAGATTGCCTGCCTGCAGGTTAATATTGAACGGCAGGGTCGCGCCTGATTTTGGCTTGAATTGAAAGATCCGATCCCCGCCGAAGCTGAGAGAAGCGATGGCCGGATTTGTTCCCAACTCTGCCTCATCGTCCGCATGCCAGGCGACGCTGTCTCGCTCATGACGGTAGAGATTGCAGAGCGCGCTGTTGTAGGTAAATCCGGTCAGTTGTTCAGCCCGATCCTTGAGGCGTGACAGCAAAGGCGTCATCGGTCTCGCCGGCATGTGCAGACGTGAATAGGTATAGGCCGATTCTCCGTACCATTGCTGCAAGCGGGGGATCGGCACGGTCCGGCCATGTAAGGTGATGTGCACCTGCTGCCAATCCAGGTCGGTTTTCAGTAGTTCGAAAATCTCCGCGCTTTCCTTCGCCGAATAGGCCTGAGGGAAACAGATAATATCGGCTTGTGGGGCAGGGTACTGAATTGGATTTGTATCTGGCATTTTTTATATTCTAAACATACTCTGAGACCTCTGCATAAGGCCTGATTTGGAGCGAGATTTCAACCAAACCTGCAAATTGGCGTGATATTTTTCCCTGTCTCAGCAGTTATTCGGTAATTCTGATGGCTATTTTTGGGATCTATCGTGATTTTGGCACACCTATCCTATGGGAACCGGTTCTCGAATGCCATACCCAAGCCCAACAGGTGAACCGATCCCGTGCTATGAACGGCATCTGTTAGTGCAGGCTCAGCAAACTGCTAGCTCATTAATATGACGGAGGGAGAGAGACGGAGTTCAAACCCCAGTCGCTCTCATCATTTCTGCGAAACAATTGCCGCTCAACGGTCTACCTTGGATGCACCAAGCGTTTCGCTTTGCGAAAAGCTTTTGGCGGAGAGACAGGGATTCGAACCCTGGGTACGCAAGCGCACAACGGTTTTCGAGACCGCCCCATTCGACCACTCTGGCACCTCTCCGCTAATGATTTTGCTAGGTTTTTTGATTCGCCGATAAGGCAGGAACCTGCAAATGGTCACAAATTGGTCATACGAGACCCATTTGGTGGTCTTATCTTGCTTACCTAGCGCAGCCCGCAGGGCATTGTCCACCCTTAATGCGGCGTCCTCTTGCATTCCCGGTATGACATGGGAATAGAGGTCCAACGTCACCGCAATGGTGGTGTGGCCAAGCTGTTCCTGCGCCAACTTTGGCTGGATTGTCAATCGGCATTGAAGTTCGACCCCCTATCGGCATCCAATTTTGACTCCCCTGGAGGTTGATTTTTGTATGCCGATCTACATGGATACCCTCCTTGAGAAGTTGAGAGGCATGAGCGTGCATAAGATCATGAAAACGGAGCTTTGCAACGTCTATGGATTTCACAAAGTTGGAAAATCCGTTCGTAAGCGTATTTGAGATTATCGGCACTTCGGCCAGTTTCAAGCAAACCAGCCCGACTCAGGCTTCATTATAATTACGCGCGCATGAATCGGAGTTACCGACGCGCGTCAACGGTCATTGACGGGAGCTATACACTGATACGGCAATAAAATAAGTCAATTCGGGACGACAATCAGCTTGCTGGTAAATTCCCAGGACCTTGTACTAACGAGTTCGCTCTGAAAAACTCTCAACTATCTGACAAATAAGGATTCCCATCGGGTTTCAAATGTAGGAAAATGCCAGGAAGCAACCTTGATTCATCCTATTACTGGTAGATTTTCATGAAACCCAAAAAGCTCCATCGTCGT
>JAJFII010000002.1 GCA_021775095.1 Rhodospirillales bacterium | reverse complement strand
CTTACTCGACGACAGTTGCGACGACGCCGGCACCAACGGTGCGGCCGCCTTCGCGGATTGCGAACCGCAGACCTTCGTCCATGGCAATCGGTGCAATCAGATTTACTTCCATGGCGATGTTGTCACCGGGCATAACCATTTCCGTGCCAGCCGGCAGTTCAATGGTACCGGTGACATCCGTGGTCCGGAAGTAAAACTGCGGACGATAGTTGGAGAAAAACGGTGTGTGACGACCGCCCTCATCCTTGGTCAGAATGTAACACTCACACTTGAACTTGGTGTGCGGTGTGATCGAACCGGGCTTGGCCAGAACCTGGCCGCGCTCAACTTCTTCGCGTTTGGTACCACGCAGAAGAACACCAACGTTGTCGCCGGCTTCGCCGGAGTCCAGCAACTTGCGGAACATTTCGACGCCGGTGCAGGTCGTCTTCTGGGTATCTTTAATCCCAACGATCTCAATCTCTTCGCCAACTTTGACGATACCACGCTCAACACGACCGGTAACCACCGTACCCCGACCGGAAATCGAGAACACATCCTCAATCGGCATCAGGAACGGCTGGTCAACAGCCCGCACCGGCTGCGGAATGTATTCGTCAACCGCCGTCATCAATTTTTTGATGGCATCAGAACCGGTCGCCGCGTCACCGTCTTCAAGGGCACCCAGGGCCGTTCCCATGATGATCGGAATGTCATCGCCGGGGAAGTCGTAGGAGCTCAACAGTTCGCGAATTTCCATTTCAACCAGCTCAAGAAGTTCTTCGTCATCGACCTGATCGACTTTGTTCATGAAGACAACCAAAGCCGGAACACCGACCTGACGGGCCAGCAGAATGTGCTCGCGGGTCTGCGGCATCGGGCCGTCGGCAGCGGAAACAACCAAAATTGCCCCATCCATCTGGGCCGCACCGGTGATCATGTTTTTCACATAATCGGCGTGGCCCGGGCAGTCGACGTGGGCGTAATGACGGGCTTCGGTCTCGTATTCAACGTGGGCCGTTGAAATGGTGATGCCCCGGGCCTTCTCTTCCGGCGCCTTGTCGATATCCGCATAGTCCTGGAACTCGGCACCGCCGGATTCCGCCAATATCTTGGTGATCGCTGCGGTCAGCGTCGTTTTACCGTGGTCAACGTGGCCGATTGTGCCGATGTTGCAATGCGGTTTATTGCGTTCAAACTTTTCTTTTGCCATCTCTGACTATTCTCCGTACTGAATAATTTACTGGTAACCCGTTAACCGGCTAACTTGGCCTGAATTTCTTCCGAAACCTGGTTGGGAACCACCGAATAATGATCGAAAGTCATCGTAAACTGTGCCCGGCCCTGACTTTGCGAGCGCAATGTATTTACGTAACCAAACATATTTGCCAACGGCACAAATGCATTGATAACCCGTGCATTTCCGCGCTGATCCATACCTTCAACCTGCCCACGACGGCTGTTCAAGTCGCCGATGATATCGCCCATATACTCTTCCGGGGTGACAACTTCGACTTTCATCGTCGGTTCAAGCAGTTGTGGCCCGGCCGCACGCGCGCCTTCACGGAAGGCCGCACGGGCCGCCAATTCAAAGGCCATTACACTGGAATCAACATCATGGGACGCGCCATCATACAGTGTGGCTTTTAAATCGGTAACCGGGAAACCGGATAAGACACCGGTTTGCAACGCGCCGGTAATACCCTTCTCAACACCGGGGATAAATTCCCGGGGAACATTACCGCCGGTAACTGTACTTTCGAATTCGAACCCAGATCCGGGGGGCAATGGCTCAAACCGGACCTTCACCCGTGCAAATTGACCAGAACCACCGGTTTGTTTTTTATGGGTGTAGTCAATGTCGGCCAATTTAGAAATGGTCTCACGATAGGCGACTTGCGGTTGGCCAATGTTGGCATCCACTTTAAATTCACGGCGCATGCGATCAACCAGGATCTCCAGGTGCAGTTCACCCATACCTTTGATGATGGTCTGCCCGCTCTCGTGATCAGTTGTCACCCGGAAAGACGGATCTTCAGCAGCCAAACGGGCCAGTGCCATACCCATTTTTTCCTGGTCACTCTTGGTTTTTGGCTCAACCGCAATCTCGATCACCGGATCGGGGAATTCCATACGCTCCAGAATAACCTGGTTGTTCGGATCACACAGGGTGTCACCGGTTGTCGTTTCTTTCATACCGACCAAGGCAATAATATCGCCGGAATAGGCCTCTTTGACGTCTTCACGGGAGTTGGCGTGCATCAACAGCATCCGGCCAACACGCTCGCGCTTACCCTTGACCGAGTTAACGACCGACTGGCCACTTTCCAGAACACCTGAATAAACCCGGGCAAAGGTCAGCGATCCAACAAACGGATCGTTCATAATCTTGAAAGCCAGAGCCGAAAAGGGCTCATCATCGGAGTTGTTACGGGCGATTTCTTTGTCCGAATCGACCTTCACGCCCTTAATGGCGGCAACGTCCGTCGGCGCGGGCAAATAATCAACGACCGCATCCAATAAAGGTTGAACTCCTTTATTTTTGAACGCGGACCCGGCGAATACGGGAACGTGGGAATTATTGATTGTACCCTTGCGGATACATTCCTGCAGCTTCTCGAAACTCGGCTCATTCCCTTCCAGGTAAGCCTCAAGCGCGTCGTCATCCTGCTCAAGCGCCAACTCGATCAACTCTTCACGATACTGATTGGTTTCTTCAACCATGTCGGCAGGCACGTCTTCCTCATGGAATTTAGCACCCAGGGTTTCTTCATCCCAAATAATGGCGACGTTACGAACCACATCGACAACACCAACAAATTCGGCTTCACTACCAATCGGCAACTGACAAACCAGGGCATTCGCACCAAGGCGGTCCTTGATCATATCGACGCAGCGGTAAAAATCGGCACCGGTACGATCCATCTTGTTAACAAAACACATGCGCGGAACGCCGTATTTATCGGCCTGACGCCAAACCGTCTCCGATTGCGGCTCCACGCCGGCGACACTATCAAAAACAGCAACCGCACCGTCCAAAACACGCAAGGAACGCTCAACTTCAATCGTAAAATCAACGTGACCGGGTGTATCGATAATGTTTATCCGGTGGTCATTCCAGTAAGCGGTCGTCGCAGCGGAGGTAATCGTAATTCCGCGCTCCTGCTCCTGCTCCATCCAGTCCATGGTCGCATTGCCGTCATGGACTTCACCGATTTTGTAGGATTTACCGGTATAATAGAGTATCCGCTCGGTCGTCGTGGTTTTACCCGCATCGATGTGAGCCATAATACCGATGTTACGGTACTTATTGAGGGGGGTGGTGCGTGCCATTGTTCTGAGTTGCCTTTTCGATTACCAGCGATAATGCGAGAAGGCTTTATTAGCCTCTGCCATCTTGTGGGTGTCTTCGCGTTTTTTCACGGCGGCACCACGGTTGTTTGAGGCATCCATCAATTCGGACGACAACCGCTCCATCATGGTGTTTTCGGAACGCTTGCGCGCGAGGTCAATAACCCAGCGAATAGCCAACGCCTGACGGCGTTCCGCACGAACTTCAACGGGAACCTGATAGGTCGCACCGCCGACGCGTCGGGAACGCACCTCGACGGAGGGTTTCACATTATCAATCGCTTCGTGAAACATTTTCAGCGGGTCACCACCACTTTTTTTCTCAAGGATATCCAGAGCACCGTAAAGAATATGCTCAGCAACCGATTTTTTACCGTCCAGCATCAGGCTGTTGGTAAACTTTGCGAGCAACATGTCCTTATATTTTGGATCGGGAAGAATTTGACGCTTAACTGCTGCGTGACGACGAGACATATCTAATTTCCTTACTTAGGCCGCTTGGCGCCATATTTGGAGCGACGTTGACGACGATCGGATACACCTTGTGTATCAAGCGTGCCACGGATGACGTGATAACGAACACCCGGCAAATCCTTGACACGGCCGCCGCGGATCAAAACCACCGAGTGCTCCTGCAGGTTATGGCCTTCACCACCGATGTAGCTTGTCACTTCAAAACCATTCGTCAGCCGCACACGTGCGACCTTACGAAGAGCAGAGTTCGGTTTTTTTGGTGTGGTTGTATATACGCGCGTACAAACACCTCGCTTTTGAGGACAAGCCTCTAAGGCAGGAACTTTGTTACGCTCCACAGGGGCCTTACGCGGCTTGCGGATAAGTTGGTTAATTGTCGGCATTCGTGTCGTCCAATCCTGTACAGTCTATCGATCTTATCACTTATCGGTTAGGGGGTTTAACGCGTCAAAACCCACTAAGCCATTGAGCAACCTCGACAAAAACGCCACACCGGGATGCCCAGATCCCCGGGGGCGCATACAATTCAAATTTTAATCTCTTAGTCGCTTTCAGGCCGCGTCTAGACTGAAAAGTCTACCACCAACCCCGGCGAAGTGAGCGGGAATATAGTGAGAGGTTTTCATGCCGTCAAGCAATAAAAAACGCGCAGAAATAAAGGGGTTCCGGGGTGTTTCAATTTCGTCTGCACACCGGAACCCTTTTATCGAAGAATCCTATTCCGCGCTTTCGACTACGGCCTCTTCAGGCGCCGCGTCGATCGCCATTTTCGCCGCCAATGCGGCAGCATTTTCGGCCTCAACAGCTGCCATTTCACTGTCGCGATCTTCTGCGACTTCACGGAACTGGTTCATGATGGCCCCGGTACCCGCAGGTATCGGACGGCCGACAATGACGTTTTCCTTCAGACCGATCAGGGTATCGATCTTACCTGAAACTGCGGCTTCCGTCAGAACACGTGTCGTCTCCTGGAAGGACGCAGCCGATATGAAGGAGTGGGTCTGCAGGCTGGCCTTGGTTATTCCCTGCAGCACAGGCTCACCCGTCGCCGGTTTTCCGCCCTCGTCGACCGCTTTATTATTGATACGCTCAAATTCTTTGCGATCAACAAGCTCACCGATCAACAAGGTCGTATCACCGCCAAAGGTGACTTCAACCTTCTGCAGCATCTGACGAACGATAACCTCAATGTGTTTATCGTTAATCTTAACACCCTGCAGACGATACACGTCCTGAATTTCGTTAATCAGATATTCAGCCAGAGCCTCAACACCCAAAATACGCAGAATGTCATGGGGAACCGGATTACCATCCATCAGCGAGTCGCCGACCAGCACATAATCGCCCTCCTGAACGGAAATGTGTTTTCCTTTCGGGATCAGGTATTCAACCGGTTCCACGTCGCCTTCGGTCGGCACAACAACAATACGACGTTTGTTCTTGTAGTCCTTACCAAATTCAACGCGGCCTTCATTTTCGGCGATGATGGCATAGTCCTTGGGTTTACGGGCTTCAAACAGTTCCGCGACCCGTGGCAGACCACCGGTGATATCCCTGGTTTTTGCCGATTCCCTTGGGATACGCGCCAGAATATCACCTGCAAAAACCTTCTGCCCCGGCTCAACCGACAACACGGCGTCGACCGACAGGAAGTAACGGGCCTCAAGGCCATTGGCCAACATGATGACGTCGCCTTTCTCGTCACGAATCGTTACCCGGGGTTTAAGATCAGAACCCTTTGGCTGCTGTTTCCAGTCGATCAACACCCGCGATGCAATACCCGTTGCTTCATCAACCCGGTCGGTAATGGAAATCCCGTCCACCAGATCCATGAAATTGGCGACCCCTTCCTTTTCGGAAATCACCGGCAAGGTATAAGGATCCCATTCCGCCAATTTGTCGTCTCGGGAAACCTTGGCTTTATCCTTGACCAGCAAACGCGCCCCATAGGGAACACGGTGGCGGGCCCGTTCCCGACCCTGTTCGTCAACCAGGGCGATTTCACCGTTACGGCTCATCAGGATTTGGACCCCATCTGAGTTCTTCACCGTATTGCAATTGGTAAAGGCCACTTTGCCGTTGATCCCGGCTTCAACATTCGACTGTTCGGTACCCCGTTGCGCGGCGCCACCAATGTGGAAGGTCCGCATGGTCAGCTGAGTTCCCGGCTCACCAATGGACTGAGCCGCGATAACGCCAACCGCTTCGCCTTTATTGACTTCCGTGCCACGGGCCAGGTCACGACCGTAACAACAGCCACAAACCCCTTCTTCCGTACGGCAGGTAAGCACCGAACGAATCTTAATCGATTCGATCTCAGCGGCTTCCAGGGCGACACAGGTTTCTTCGACAATGAGTCCGGCAGCACTCAAAATCACTTCGCCGGTCTCCGGATGCAGAATATCTTCAGCCGCACTGCGGCCCAGTACCCGCTCGCTCAAAGGAGAAATAACCTCACCGCCCTCGATGACGGCGGCAACGGTAATACCCAGATCTGTTCCACAGTCCCGTTCGGTAATGATACAATCCTGGGCTACGTCGACCAGGCGCCGGGTCAGATAACCGGAGTTTGCCGTTTTCAATGCCGTATCCGCCAGGCCTTTACGGGCACCGTGGGTGGAATTGAAGTACTCAAGAACCGAAAGACCTTCCTTAAAGTTCGAAATGATCGGCGTTTCGATAATTTCGCCGGATGGTTTTGCCATCAGACCACGCATGCCGGCGAGCTGCTTCATTTGCGCAGCTGAACCACGAGCACCGGAGTGGGCCATCATGTAAACCGAGTTCATCTGATCACCGGCTTTGGTTGTCGAAATCCGGCTCATCATTTCCTCGGCCACCAAATCCGTACAATGGGACCAGGCGTCAACGACTTTGTTGTATTTTTCACCCTGGGTAATCAAACCGTCCTGATACTGCTGCTCGAACTGTTTGACCTGGGTTTCCGTGTCGCCAACCAGTTTTTCCTTGGTATCGGGAATAATCAGATCGTCCTTGCCAAAGGAAATGCCGGCACGACAGGCATGGCTGAACCCGAGGCCCATCATGCGATCACAGAAAATAACCGTCTCTTTCTGGCCACAGTGACGATAGATTTCATCGATCACATTGGTGATTTCTTTTTTCGTCTGCAGGCGATTAATCAGCTCGAACGGAATGTTTGGATTGCGCGGCAAAATTTCCGCCAACAACATCCGTCCAGGGGTTGTTTCAACCCGAATGGAAATCGGCTCGCCCTTGTCATCGACCGTATGGTACCGGGCCTGAACCTTGGCATGCAGGCTGACGGATCCACTATCGAGGGCATGTTGAATTTCATGGCTGTCAAGGAAAGCCATGCCTTCACCCGGCTCGCCGTCGGCTTCCATGGTCATATAATACAGGCCAAGAACAATATCCTGCGACGGGGTAATAATCGGTTTTCCGCTGGCCGGGCTGAGGATGTTGTTCGTCGACATCATCAGCACCCGGCTTTCCAACTGGGCTTCCAGGGACAACGGCACGTGAACGGCCATTTGATCGCCGTCGAAGTCGGCATTGAAGGCCGCACAAACCAAGGGGTGTAACTGAATGGCTTTCCCTTCGATCAGGACCGGTTCAAACGCCTGAATGCCAAGGCGATGCAAGGTTGGCGCCCGGTTCAATAACACCGGATGTTCACGAATGACCTCTTCAAGAATATCCCAGACTTCGGGCCGTTCTTTTTCGAGCATCCGTTTGGCGGCTTTGATGGTCGTCGCCATGCCGTATAGCTCAAGTTTGGCGTAAATAAACGGCTTGAACAGTTCAAGCGCCATTTTTTTCGGCAACCCGCATTGATGGAGCAACAGGGTCGGTCCAACCACGATAACCGAGCGGCCGGAATAATCGACACGTTTACCAAGCAGATTCTGACGGAAACGACCCTGTTTACCCTTCAGCATATCCGACAGGGATTTCAGGGGCCGTTTGTTGGCACCAGTAATCGCACGGCCACGACGACCGTTATCAAATAATGCATCGACGGATTCCTGCAACATGCGTTTTTCGTTACGGACGATGATTTCAGGCGCATGAAGTTCAATCAACCGTTTCAGGCGATTGTTACGGTTGATCACCCGGCGATAAAGATCGTTGAGATCCGACGTCGCAAAGCGTCCCCCATCGAGCGGAACCAGCGGGCGTAATTCAGGCGGAATAACCGGAATGACTTCCATGATCATCCATTCAGGACGGGCACCGGATTCCAAAAAGGCTTCAACCAGCTTCAGGCGTTTTACGTACTTTTTGCGTTTGGCTTCAGAACCGGTCTCCTTGAGATCAATTTTGATGTTTTCCCGCTCTTCTTCCAAATCGATGGCGGCAAGCATTTCACGCAGGGCTTCGGCACCAATGCCCACCTGGAACGAATCTTCGCCATATTCATCGATGGCATTCTGATACTGCTCTTCGGTCATCATTTCATGCAGCTTCAGAGGTGTCAGACCGGGTTCAACAACCACGTAGTTCTCGAAATAGAGAACCCGCTCCAGATCCTTCAAGGTCATGTCAACCAACAGACCAATCCGGCTTGGCAGCGATTTCAGGAACCAGATATGGGCAACCGGCGACGCCAGCTCAATATGTCCCATGCGCTCACGACGGACCTTTTGCAACGTCACTTCCACGCCGCACTTTTCACAGACAATACCTTTGTATTTCATGCGTTTGTATTTACCGCACAGGCATTCGTAATCTTTTACGGGACCAAAAATACGGGCGCAGAACAGGCCGTCCCGTTCGGGTTTAAAGGTCCGGTAATTGATGGTTTCCGGCTTTTTGATTTCGCCAAAGGACCAGGACCGGATGCGTTCCGGCGAGGCAATGGAAATCTGGATTTGATCAAACCGCTGTGTGCCTTGCGGTTGACCGAAGATTTTCACGAGTTCGTTCATCTTATAGTCTCCTCGGGGTCAGCGATTAGTTCAATTCAACGTTGAGGCCTAAGGAATGCAATTCCTTGACCAGAACGTTGAAGGATTCAGGAATACCGGCTTCAAACGTGTCGTCGCCACGAACGATGGCTTCGTACACCTTGGTCCGCCCGGAAACATCATCGGATTTGACAGTGAGCATTTCCTGCAACGTGTATGCGGCGCCATAGGCCTCAAGGGCCCAGACTTCCATTTCACCAAAGCGCTGGCCACCGAACTGGGCTTTTCCACCCAACGGCTGCTGGGTAACAAGACTGTATGGTCCAATGGAACGGGCGTGGATCTTGTCATCGACCAAGTGATGGAGTTTCAACATGTAAATGTATCCGACCGTCACCTTGCGGGCGAAGGTTTCGCCCGTACGGCCATCAATCATCGTCATTTGACCCGACGTATCCAGTCCGGCTTTCGTCAACATATCATTGATATCGGCCTCATTGGCACCATCGAAAACCGGCGTTGCAATGGGCACGCCGCCGCGCAGATTTTCGGACATTTCGAACAGATCATCATCATCCAGCGGATCGATATCGGTTTTAAAGGCATCGTCGCCATAGACGTCTTTGAGTTTAGCCCGCAGATCCGACGTATCGCGACCGTTGCCTTTCGATGCGTCAACCAGATCACCGATCTGGCTGCCCAGTCCACGGCAGGCCCAACCCAAATGGGTTTCCAGGATCTGTCCGACGTTCATCCGCGACGGCACACCAAGCGGGTTCAAAACGATGTCGACCGCCGTGCCGTCCTCGAGGTGAGGCATGTCTTCAATCGGGATGATCTTGGAAATGACCCCCTTGTTGCCATGGCGGCCGGCCATTTTATCGCCCGGCTGAAGTTTGCGTTTAACGGCAACAAATACCTTGACCATTTTCATGACACCAGGGCTTAAGTCATCGCCCCGTTGCAGTTTGTCGACTTTGTCTTCAAACCGCGCCTGCAGGCGGGAAATATCCGCTTCAAACTGGGTTTTCAGGGCTTCAATGTCCTTCATCACCTTATCATTGGCGATGACGATCTGCGACATTTGACCGACCGTATATTCACCCAGAACCTCGTCGGTGAGTTTGGTCCCGTCTTTCAGGCCCTTCGGTCCGCCGACGGCTTTTTTGTTTGCCAACAACATCAGCAAACGATCCTGGAAACTGCCTTCAAGAATTGAACGTTCGTCGTCCCTGTCCTTAGCCAGACGTTCAATCTCGGAACGTTCAATGGCCAGCGCCCGTTCGTCTTTATCGACGCCCCGACGCGAGAAAACCCGCACTTCAACAACCGTACCCGCCACACCCGGCGGCAAACGCAGCGATGTATCGCGCACATCGGAAGCTTTTTCACCAAAGATTGCCCGCAGCAGTTTTTCCTCCGGGGTCATTGGGCTTTCGCCTTTAGGCGTTACCTTACCAATGAGAATATCACCCGGTTTGATTTCCGCACCAATGTAAACAATGCCGGCTTCGTCCAGGTTTTTGAGGGCTTCTTCGCCGACGTTTGGAATGTCGCGGGTGATTTCTTCCTGACCCAGCTTGGTATCGCGGGCCATCACTTCAAATTCCTCAATATGGATCGAAGTGAAGACGTCATCCTTAACAATTCGCTCGGAGATCAGAATCGAATCTTCAAAGTTGTATCCGTTCCATGGCATAAACGCGACAAGCACGTTGCGCCCAAGCGCCAAATCGCCAAGGTCCGTCGACGGGCCGTCACCGATGATATCACCGGCTTCAACCCGATCGTTCACTTTAACCAAAGGCCGCTGGTGCATGGCGGTATTTTGGTTCGAACGTTGGAATTTAAGCAGATTGTAAATATCGACGCCGGTTTCCGACGCCGAGTTTTCATCGGTCGCGCGGATAACAATGCGGCTGGCTTCAACCTGATCAACAATCCCCGAACGGCGCGCGATAATCGTTGCACCGGAGTCCCTGGCGACAGCGGCTTCCATGCCCGTGCCGACAAACGGTGCTTCCGCCCGCAGCAACGGCACCGCTTGGCGCATCATGTTCGAGCCCATCAGGGCGCGGTTCGCATCATCGTTTTCCAGGAAGGGAATTAACGCGGTCGCTACCGATACCAGCTGTTTGGGTGAAACGTCAATGTAGTGGATGTCTTCCGGCAGGGACATGACAAAATCGCCCCCCTTACGCGAACTCACCAGTTCATTGACAAACTTGCCTTTGCTGTCGAGCGCCTCGTTGGCCTGGGCAATGGTATAACGCCCCTCCTCCATGGCCGACATGTAAACCACTTCGTCGCCGACGACGCAGTTGTCGACCTTGCGATAGGGGGTTTCGATAAATCCATATTTATTGACCCGGGCGAAGGTCGCCAGCGAGTTGATGAGGCCAATATTCGGCCCCTCCGGTGTTTCAATGGGACAGATCCGGCCATAGTGGGTCGGATGCACGTCGCGGACCTCAAATCCGGCACGCTCGCGGGTCAATCCCCCCGGTCCCAGGGCCGATAGGCGACGCTTGTGGGTGATTTCTGACAGCGGATTGGTTTGATCCATAAACTGCGAGAGCTGGGACGATCCGAAGAATTCACGGACCGCCGCTGCCGCCGGTTTTGCGTTGATCATATCGTGCGGCATGACGGTATCGATGTCGACCGAACTCATGCGCTCACGAATCGCCCGCTCCATCCGCAACAAACCCACACGGTACTGGTTTTCCATCAGTTCGCCAACCGACCGCACCCGACGATTGCCCAAGTGGTCAATATCGTCAATTTCACCACGACCGTCTTTCAGTTCGACCATGGTACGGACCACTTCAAGGATATCTTCCTTGCGCAAAATCCGCAGGGTATCATCGGTCTCAAAATCGAGACGTGCATTCATTTTAACACGGCCGACGGCACTAAGATCATAACGCTCGGAATCAAAGAACAGGCTGTTAAACAGATTCTCTGCGGTTTCCAGGGTCGGTGGTTCGCCCGGGCGCATGACCCGGTAGATGTCAATTAATGCTTCTTCGCGGCTGACGTTTTTGTCGACGGCCAGGGTGTTGCGAATGTAGGGACCAACATTAACGTGATCAATCGCCAGGGTATCGATTCTGTCGATTTTGGCGTCGGTCAGGACTTCCATGATCTCTTCGGTGATTTCATCACCGGCTTCGACGTAAATTTCGCCGGTTTTATCATTGATGACATCGATCGCCGCATAACGGCCGATCAGGTCGGCATCGAGGACCAGCACATCCGTCAGGCCTTTATCCTGCAGTTGACGGATTAAACGCGGGGTCATTTTCGTGCCCGCCTCGACGGCCAGTTTGCCGGTCTTTGCATTGACCAGATCACCACTCAATTTTACGCCACGCAGATTGTCACCGAGGAATTCGGTCTGCCATCCCCGCTTAACTTTGCAAAAGGACACGGACTTATAAAAATAAGAAAGAACGTCTTCCGGCGTCATGCCGGTAATGTCTTCCGGGTTGACCTCTTTGCCGAGTTTTTCGGCTTCTGCGCGGATCTTGCTGCTGGCGTCGCTTTCGAGCGCCAACAACAGGGTTGTAACGGGCAATTTGCGGCGTCGGTCAATACGGACGTAAACCAGATCCTTGGCATCGAACTCAAAATCTAGCCAGGACCCCCGGTAGGGAATGATCCGGGCGGCGAACAGGTACTTGCCTGAGGAATGGGTTTTGCCCTTGTCATGGTCGAAGAACACGCCCGGTGAACGGTGCATTTGCGAGACGATAACCCGCTCGGTACCATTAACAACAAAAGTACCATTTGACGTCATCAGCGGCATATCGCCCATGTAAACGTCTTGTTCTTTAACATCGCGAATGGACCGCGCCTGGGTTTCTTCGTCAATATCCCAAACCACCAGCCGCAGGGTTACCTTCAGCGGGGCCGAATAGGTCATGCCGCGCTGTTGGCACTCTTCCACGTCATACTTGGGGGCTTCGAATTCGTAACTGACGAACTCCAATGTGCCGCGCTCGGAAAAATCGTGAATGGGGAAAACCGACTTGAAAACTTCCTGGAGACCGGAATTTTCCCGATCATTTGCCGGCGTTGTCCGCTGCAAAAAGAAGTCATATGAGGACTTTTGAACCTCAATCAAATTTGGCATTTCAACTGCCGTAGAAAGACGCCCAAAATATTTACGTACGCGTTTGCGACCCGTAAAGGAAGTAGCCATTACAGTACCTTCACCCAAAAATTAATTAAGGACATTTAAGGTCGATTACCGCAATCGGCCAAAAACATCACTAGAAAACTCGTGAACCGCCAATCCAAAAGGATTGCCGCTCACACTCTGGCAAAGGCATTCATGGTTCCCGGCTGCGGTCTAGCCAATACGAATGAACACCAATTTTTTGTCGGTTTGACCGGAACAACGAAAGTCTTGCTCCGGTCAATATTAGTTCCCGTTCCGAACCCGACAAAAACCGTCCGGAGGGGCCTCGAATTATTTGAGTTCGACGGTAGCGCCGGCTTCTTCGAGTTTTTTCTTGATTTCTTCAGCTTCGTCCTTGTTTGCGCCTTCTTTAACGGCAGCAGGTGCGGACTCAACCAGATCTTTTGCTTCTTTAAGGCCAAGACCGGTAATTGCCCGGACTTCCTTAATAACGTTGATTTTCTTCTCACCAAAGGACGCCAGGATAACGTCGAAGTCCTCCTTGGCGGCACCAGCGTCAGCACCGGCATCGCCACCGGCAGCCGCTGCAACAGCGACAGGCGCGGCTGCAGAGACGCCCCATTTTTCTTCGAGAAGTTTGGAAAGCTCAGCAGCTTCCATAACAGTTAAAGCTGATAGTTCGTCAGCAATTTTTTCTAAGTCGGCCATGTTTAATAACTCCTAGGCTTGAACATTGATAAAGTTTCGGATACTGCGACTCACGTCGCTTATTCTCCTGCTTGGGCATGGGCACCGATCACACGGGCCACTTGTCCGGCTGGGGCTTGTAGGACGCCTGCAATACGAGTCGCAGGGGTCGAAATCATCCCAACCAATTTAGCGCGAAGTTCGTCAAGCGACGGAAGTGTCGCCAGAGCTTTAATGCCATTCACGTCCAGGCTTTCTGTCCCCATTGCACCGCCGAGAACGACGAGCTTTTCATTGGTTTTAGAAAAATTCACAGATGCCTTGGCAGCTGCGACTGGATCACTGGAATAGGCGATAGCCGTCGGGCCGGAAAACATATCCGATAACCCTTCGAACTTCGTGCCGGCAAGAGCAAGTTTAGTGAGCCGATTTTTTGTCACTTTGAAGTTGGCACCCGCCTCGCGAATTTGCCCGCGAAGCTGCCCCATTTCGGCAACGGTTAACCCGGAATAATGGGTAACCACGACCAATTCAGCGCCTTCGAGGGTTTCACGCAGGGACGAGACCTGTTCTTCTTTTTGTGTACGGTCCACGTAACGTCTCCAGTTCCTGGCTCCTCTGCCTCACCATTGAGACAAATTCGCCGTTGCACGAAGATTCCGATTTTGGAACACCAGACGGTGGACCCCGATCGAAATCCATACGCCTGTCCGCTGCAACAGTTCAAGCCGAGTTCAGCACAAAAGCGCAAAATTCGGTGGTCTCTCACTATCTATGCAGGTCGGTTTCCCAATTAAGCCAGCGACCGCTGGCACCTACAGTCTTGGACAGGTCGAACGCGGCCAAAGCCACCTTCTATACTGCGCACCACTAGCACGCAGTGTTCTTAAGCCGGGGTTTTAAGCGTCCTGGCTGGAAATATCAATACGTATTCCGGGTCCTACCGTTGAGCTGACGCTCGTCTTTTTCATATAGGTGCCTTTAACGCCGCTCGGTTTGGCTTTGGCGATGGCGCTGACAAAAGCATTGATGTTCTCCGTCAGGGCTTCATCGCTGAAGCTGGCTTTGCCAATGCCGGCATGGATAATCCCGGCTTTTTCAACACGAAACTCGATCTGGCCGGCCTTAGCCGCTTTGACGGCACCGGCAACATCGGGCGTAACCGTTCCCAGTTTCGGGTTCGGCATCATGCCTTTTGGACCAAGAACCTTACCCAGGCGCCCAACAACCGCCATCATATCTGGAGTTGCAATGCAGCGTTCAAAATTCATTTCACCCTTTTGGATGGCTTCAGCTAATTCTTCCGCACCGACCAGTTCGGCCCCGGCGGCTTTCGCTTCATCGGCTTTGTCACCGCGGGCAAACACCGCAACCCGAACCGATTTACCGGTGCCATGGGGCAAAGCCACAGTGCCGCGGACCATTTGGTCGGCGTGGCGCGGGTCAACACCCAGGTTCATGCAAACCTCAATGGTCTCGTCAAATTTTGTTGTACTTGCCGCAGATTTGAGAATTTTGATGGCTTGAGCCGTTGAATAGGACGCTTCGCGGTCAAATCCTTCGTAGGCCTTTTTTAAACGCTTTCCATACCTTGACATTACGCACCCTCCACTTCGATGCCCATGGACCGAGCCGAGCCGCAAATCATTTTTGCTGCCTGGTCAAGATCAAACGCATTCAGATCAACCATTTTCAATTCCGCAATCTCACGAACCTGTGCCATGGTCACCTTGCCGATCACTTCTTTACCTGCCGTGCCGGAACCCTTTTTGAGTTTGGCGGCTTTTTTCAGGTAAAAGCTGGCGGGCGGCGTTTTCGTGATAAAACTAAAGGTCCGGTCCTGATAGGCGGTAATCACCACGGGAATGGGCATGCCTACTTCGAGGTTTTGCGTTTGCGCGTTAAAGGTTTTGCAAAACTCCATAATGTTAAGGCCGGCCTGACCCAATGCCGGGCCAATCGGCGGGGATGGGTTTGCCTGTCCCGCAGGGACCTGCAACTTTACATATCCAGCAATTTTTTTTGCCATTTGACTTCCTCAGTAGGTTATAGTTATGCCCAAAAGCGGGCGCTGAGTGCGTGGTCCGACCATGGCTGGCCTCCCACACCTTTGGCTGGCCACCGCCAGCACAATTTTTAAATTATAACTTCTCGACCTGTGAATATTCCAATTCGACCGGCGTTGCACGCCCAAAAATCGATACCGAGACCTTTACCCGTGCCCGGTCCTCGTCGACATCCTCTACAAATCCGTTAAAGGAATTAAAGGGACCATCACAAACTCGGACTTCTTCACCTACTTCAAAGGTGATCGACGGTTTCGGTCGCTCAACCCCTTCCTGGACCTGATAGAGGATACGTTCGGCCTCTGAATCCTTGATCGGCGTCGGTCGCCCTTTACCGCCAAGAAAGTCCGTGACCTTAGGGGTGTTTTTAACCAGATGCCAGGTTTCGTCCGACAGGTCCATGCGCATCAGCACATAACCCGGGAAAAACTTACGTTCCGCGTTGACCTTGGCACCGCGGCGAAGTTCGACAACTTCTTCCATGGGAACCAACACCTGGTCAACTTCGTCTTCCAGTCCAGCCTGACGAACCTGCTCCTCGATCGATTGGGCAACTTTCCGCTCAAATCCGGAATAGACGTGAATTACATACCAACGCATTGCCATAGCAATTAGCTCCCAATGCCAAGGATCAGTTTAACACCAAACTGCAACAACTGATCGGCGGCCAGGAAGAAGATCGAGGCCGCAATCACCATTAAAAAGACCATGACCGTTGAAATCGTGGTTTCCTTACGGGACGGCCAGGTGACCTTCGCCGTTTCCTGGCGAACTTCCTGAATAAACTGAGCCGGGTTAACTTTTGCCATCGGGGGTATCCAATTAATAAATATTAAAATCAGGGCATTTAGAATGTGGCAGGGGCACCAGGGCTCGAACCCGGGACCTGCGGTTTTGGAGACCGCCGCTCTACCAACTGAGCTATACCCCTAAAATCTTCTTCGCTGGTCTCTCGCTTAGAAATAGGGTGAGACGGGCTTAATGCCAGCCTCACCACTATTTAATAATATAATCTTACTCGACGACAGTTGCGACGACGCCGGCACCAACGGTGCGGCCGCCTTCGCGGATTGCGAACCGCAGACCTTCGTCCATGGCAATCGGTGCAATCAGATTTACTTCCATGGCGATGTTGTCACCGGGCATAACCATTT
>JAJFII010000001.1 GCA_021775095.1 Rhodospirillales bacterium | reverse complement strand
GTTCCATTGGGTCGAGGCACGGTTGCAATAGTCGGCAACCAGGTCGAATGGTCGCCGGGTACGGACTTTGATTATCTGGCGGTGGGCGAGAATACGACGGTCACCATCGATTACATCATGTCGGACAATCATGATAACGCATCCGCCTCGACGGTGACGCTGACGATTACCGGGACCAACGACGGCCCGAGTGCCGCTGTGATATCCACCTCCGCTTTTGAAGACGGTGCAGCCATTACCGGCACCTTCGCCGGGGCTGATATCGACAGCGACGACGATGTTGCAAGCCTGAGTTACACGATCACCTCCGCCCCGGCCGAAGGAGCTGTCACAAATAACAACGACGGTACCTTCAGCTTTGATCCGGGTGCCGACTTCCAGGACCTGGCCGATGGCGAGCCGCGTCAGGTCAGCTTCCAATATACGGCAACCGACCGCCATGGGGCGACCAGCGCGCCGGCGACGGTGACGCTGACGATTACCGGGACCAACGACGGCCCGAGTTCATTCTCAATAGACCATCTGGATGTTCACGAAAATGCCCTTGCCGGAATGCTTGTTGGAACATTGGGTGGTGTTATTGATGCCGACACAATCGATATTCACAATTTTCAGCTGTTGGACGACGCGGGTGGACGGTTTGAGTTGATCGGTGATGAAATCAGAGTGAAAAACAGTCTCGGTCTTGATTTTGAAACCAATCAAAACCACCAAATTATCGTGCGCGTGACCGATTCCGGCGAGTTGAGTCATGACGAGATATTCACAATTGATATCAATGACGTTCTGCATGAAACGATTCTTGGTACAAATGGTGACGATGTATTGGTTGGCGCGAACGGAGATGACAATCTTTTCGGATTCGGCGGAAACGATATACTTATTGGTGGGGGCGGAAATGATACGTTGACCGGTGCCGACGGCAACGATCAGGTTTTTGGTAATGATGGAAATGATCTGATCATCGGCGGATCCGGCCATGGCGATGACACATACGGGGGCGGCAGCGGCGAGGATACCGTCAGTTACAAGAGTACGACGACGGGTGTTGACGTTAATTTGACGACGGGTGTGGCGACCGGAAGCGAGATTGGCACGGATACTCTTATTGATATCGAAAATATCGTTGGCGGTTCTGGCGGCGACATTATCGTTGGTGATTCAGGTTCAAATTCCCTGAACGGCCTTGCTGGCGATGACGAACTGACCGGTGCAGGAGGTGACGATACGCTCATCGGCGATATTGGCATCGATACAGCAATATTTACAGGCGCATCTTCAGATTATATAGCCACCTATGCGGGAAACGGCGATCTTTCAATCACCGACACCGTCGCAGGACGCGATGGCATCGATACCCTACAGGGAATGGAAAGAGCCCAGTTTTCGGACGGCACATTCTTCGTTGACGGCTCAAACAATGGCCCAAAGGCGAATACCGATGCGATCTCTGGAGCTGAAGACCATCAGATATCCGGCAATGTCCTGACCAACGACTTCGATTTCGACGGCGATAGCCTGATGGTTGAGAATGTCGGGACTTTCACCACGGCGACGGGCGGCTCTGTGACTTTGTCAGCCAATGGCGACTTCACCTACGACTCCGCAGCCAATTTCAACGGCGACGACAGCTTTGATTATACGGTATTGGATGGCAACGGTGGATTTGATACGGCGACGGTCAGTCTTACCATCACCCCGGTCAACGATGCGCCAGTGGCTGAGGACGATGCGATTGACAGCAGCGCAGGCGACCTGACAGGTTTCTCGCTCAACCCGGATAACGGCCATTATTACCAGTTCATCGGTGTTTCCACAGGTATTACATGGTCCGAGGCTCAGGTCGCTGCCGAGAATATGGGCGGCTATTTGGCGACGATTACATCGGCTGAAGAAAACGCCTTCATCGACGCCCTGCACGATAACAAGTCACCGTGGCTGGGTGCCACCGACGCCGGCACCGAAGAGGTCTGGCAATGGGTCACCGGGCCTGAAGCCGGCACGACATTCTGGACAGGTCAGGCGAACGGTTCTGCTGAGGCTGGTGTCTACACCAACTGGGAAGGCCCGGCACCGGATGATCATAATGGCAACGAAGATTATATGCACATGGCGACCGGTGGCGTTTGGAATGACCAGTCCGGTACGACCCGGCAAAGTGGTTACGTGGTTGAAGTTAGCGGAGCGACAGGTGCAGATGAAGATAATTTGTCAGTTATCACGGCGCAGGACTTGTTGGCCAATGACACAGATGTCGATGGCGATACGTTAACGATTACCGGCGTCTCGGCGGCGAGCGCCCTCGGCGCAAGCGTATTTTTCGACGGCACTGACATCACCTATGACCCGACAAGCTCGGCAACCTTACAGGCGCTGGCCGTCGACGACAGCATCGCTGATACGTTTAGTTATGAAATATCGGACGGCAATGGGGGGACTGACAGCGCCACCGTGACGATAACTGTTGCTGGCGTCAACGACGCGGTAACTGCAAACGACGAGACGTTTACAGGGGCAGAAGATACGAATATCGATGGCAACGTGTTGACCAACGATACAGATATCGATGGCGATAGCCTGAGTGTCGTCAATGCGGGCACTTACACCACCGCCAACGGCGGTACCTTGCAACTCAGCAGCGACGGCACCTTGTCCTACAACCCGGCTGCCAATTTCAACGGCTTCGATAGCTATAATTATACCATCAGCGACAGCCATGGCAGTACAGATACGGCAACGGTGACCTTTAACGTCACCCCGGTCGATGATCCGCTGGTGGTGACCGGCGAGACCATAACGGTCGCCGAAGACGGCACGACCGGCGGCAACGTGCTTGTCAACGACACCATTGCCGACGGCCTGGATGTTGACGGCGATCTGTTGCGCATAACCAACACCAGTACCTTTGAAGCGCCGTTCACGACGGCCAACGGCGGCTCGCTGGCGCTGTTCGCCAGCGGCAATCTGTCATACGACCCGGCGGCCAACTTCTACGGCCTCGACAGCTTTGATTACACCGTCACCGATGGTCATGGTAATTTTGAAACGGCCACGGTGACCTTTAACGTCACCCCGGTCGATGATCCGCTGGTGGTGAGCGGCGAGACCATAACGGTCGCCGAAGACGGCACGACCGGCGGCAACGTGCTTGTCAACGACACCATTGCCGATGGCCTGGATATCGACGGAGATTTGTTACGCATAACCAACACCAGCACCTTTGAAGCGCCGTTCACGACGGCCAACGGCGGCTCGCTAGTACTGCTCGCCAGCGGCAATCTGTCATACGACCCGGCGGCTAACTTTAACGGTATCGACAGCTTTGATTACACCGTCACAGATGGCCATGGTAATTTTGAAACGGCAACCGTGACCTTTAATGTCACTCCGGTCGATGATGCGCCTGTTGCCAATAACGAGATTATCACGATTGCAGAAGACACAAATGCCAGTGGAAACCTGCTGGTTAACGATACAGATGTGGACGGTGATACGCTGAGTATTGTTGATCCGGGAACATACGCAACGACTGAAGGTGGCTTAATACAGCTCAGTAGTGACGGAAGTTATTCCTACACGGCAGCCGCCAATTTTAACGGCGTCGATACTTATGACTACATGATTACGGACGGCAACGACGGGTACGACACAGCGACCGTGAGCTTTAACGTGACGCCGGTCAATGATGCGCCGGAGATTTTAACGCCGCAATCTGATTTTGCCCTGCAATTTAACGGTAACGACAGTGTATTTAGCGGAGTAAGGACGGACTCATCTGTTGAACTTGCCAGCCGTTCTTTCAGTTGGGAGTTCTGGGGGAACCGCTCAACACAATACAGACCCAGTACCGCCATTTCGCAATACACGGAATCCATCGATGGTCCGGCAAACCGGGCATTGCATATAGGTTATCGCGACGCTGGCGATGGCAGTGGTGATTTTACATTTGCGTTCTTCGCCAATGACTTAAACTATCAGGATCCCGGTGGATACGCCGCCAATCTCAACCAGTGGGTTCATTGGTCTGGCAGCTACGACACCGTAACAGGCGTGCGTAGCCTCTATAAAAATGGGACTCTGGTCGCGCAGGATAACGCTGGAATCAATGCTTATCAGGGCGAAGGCGCACTTGCCTTCGGTGATTGGCCCGCAGGAGGTACCAGTGGTTTTGATGGCCTTCTTGATGGTGTGCGCCTGTGGAACGGCGTACGTACGCAAGCTGAATTGCAGGCGGGAATGAACGATCAGATTAGCGATTATTCCAGTGCCCTGGTGGCCTATGACTTCGACGAAGGCAGCGGTACGTTAACAACAGATTTATCGCCCAACGGCAATGATGGAACGCTGAGCTATGGTGGCTGGGTCCTGCAAAGCGAAGCCACCTACGAGACGGATGAAGATACATCACTGACAATCAATGGAATATCCATTTCCGATGTTGATGCATCTGAGGTTCAGGTTACGTTGAGCGTAAATAGTGGCACGATCACGCTTGCAGATACGGTAGGTCTGGTCTCGGTAATTTCGAATGGCAGCGACAGCGTCGTTCTGCGAGGCAACCTCACGGAGGTGAATGAAGCAATCCAGGGGTTGAGCTATGCACCGGTCGCTAACTTTTCAGGGACCGACAGGCTTACTATTGCAGCAGATGATTTGGGCAATAGCGGTGCCGGGGGGCGTTTAACCGACCTTCAGCTACTCGATATTACAGTGCAGCCCGTTAATGATGCGCCGACAGCAAATTCCGATGGCCTGATTGTTGGTCCTGTAAGTGAACTCATTGATTTTGAGGCTTTGGACACCTCTTCGGGTACGGTTTCAGGTGCACCCTTGGACGCCTACCTGGCCGGTTATGGCGTGACCATCACCAACGTTGCCCTGTCGCTCAATACGGTGTTCGTGAATTCCAACACTACCAGCCAGACGACGCTCGCTTCTTCCGGGCAGAATTTCATGGAGCAGGCTACCGGCGGCAACACGTCGCGGGAATACACACTGAGTTTCGACACCACTCTGGATCAATTCGCCTTCACCCGCGCCGCTTATTACGGGGCGACCTCGAGCGGTATCATCTACGGGGAATGGAGCGCCACGGCGAAGGACGCGGCAGGTAATATAATCGGTTCGGTGGGTAACGGCATCCACAGTACTTTCGCTCCGATCAGCAACCCGATTCCGGCCCAGTCCTACACGTTCTCCGGCGACATCGCTTCGGTCACCTTCTACGGCGATCACCGTGGCTTCGCAGGAACTGCGGGTGCCTCCATTGATGATTTGGTGTTGACCAGGACGGTCCAGGGTTCGACGATCACTTCCAATGAGGATACGCCTCTTACCATCCTTGCTGCAGATCTTCTTGCCAACGATACCGATGTCGACGGTGATACTCTGAACATCCAATCGGTTCAGAGCGCGACAGGCGGTGCGGTGGCGCTCGATACCAACGGCAACGTGTTGTTCACGCCAACCGCCGACTTTTCGGGCGATGCCACGTTCACCTATACAGTCTCCGACAGCAACGATGGCACCGCTTCAGCCACCGTGACCGTTACTGTAGAAGCGATAGCTGACGCACCAATTGTTAGCGTTGCCGACCTTGTCGTGATTACCGAACCTGTGGTGGCACCTGGGATCGTCACCGACGCTGAATTCCAGGTCAACTCGACCACCAGTGACGACCAGCAAAACTCGCACGTCATCACGCTCGCAAACGGTGGTTTTGTCGTTAATTGGATGTCGAACAATCAGGACGGCAACAGTTGGGGAGTCTATGGGCAACGTTACGATGCGTCTGGTAATACATTGGGCAGCGAATTCCAGATTAACACTTACACAACCAGCTACCAGACGGATCCATCCGGAGCGGCACTGTTGGACGGCGGGTTTGTCGTCACCTGGACATCCGATACCCAGGATGGAAGTTTTACGGCGGTTTACGGTCAACGCTACGATAATGCCGGTAATGCGACGGGGGGACAGTTCCAGGTAAACACACATACAAACAGCTGGCAAAATGGCTCCGTCGTCGAAACCCTGAGCGATGGCAGTTTTGTCGTCGCCTGGAACTCGAACCATCAGGACGGCAGTTTTTCTGGTATCTTCGCCCAGCATTTTGATGCGAACGGAAACAAAGTCGGTGGCGAATTTCAGGTCAATCAGGTCACCTACGATGATCAACTCTACGCCGATATATCGGCGACGTCTGATGGCGGTTACGTGATCACCTGGAACTCGACCCATCAGGATGGCAGTGTTTGGGGAGTCTATGGTCGGCGCTATGATGGCAATGGCGCACCGCTTACCAACGAATTCCAGGTCAACACATATACCCCCGATAACCAGGGTTTTTCGAAGGTCGCTGTGCTTGCCGATGGTGGTTTTGTTGTGACATGGTTCTCGCGCGGCCAGGACGGCAGCGGCGATGGCATTTATGCACAGCACTATAACGCCGGCGGCAGCCTGCACGGCGGCGAATTTCTGGTTAACGCATCGTATACGAACGGCAATCAGTTTATGGCCGATATCGAGGCGCTCACGGATGGCGGTTATGTCATTGTCTGGCAGTCGGAATTGCAGGACGGAAGTGGCAACGCCGTGATGGCGCGGCGTTACGACGCAAACGGAAACCTGATCGGCGATGAATTCCAGATTAATGATGAAACGCTTGGCGACCAGACCCTGCCATCGATTTCGGCGCGTGATGATGGCGGGTATGTTATTACTTGGACGTCGAGCGGCCAGGACGGGTCCGGCGATAGTATCTTCGCAAAAATCTACGAAGGTTCCGGAGTTAGTACCGGTGGCGGGCCCCTGACACTAGATCTGGATTTGTCGGTCGCATTGAGCGATACTGATGGTTCAGAATCATTGACGTCCATCCTGCTTTCCGGCGTTCCCGAGGGGGCCGTACTTTCGAACGGTGCAGAAATTGGCAATGGCAACTGGTCGCTCGCGCCGTCAGATCTCGACGGCCTCACCCTAACGTTGCTCGACAATGCCATAGCGGACTACACGCTCAGCCTGACAGCGACGTCGAAAGAAAACTCGAACGGCGATTCAGCTTCGAGCACAGCGACTTTCGTGGTCTCAGTGAGCCCGCCGCCATTGATGGCACCTGCCCTCGTTACAGCCGTTTTCCACGGAGGCTCCGGTGATCAGCGTGGTACCGACATAGATATCTATGGCGGCTCCGCATATCTGTCCGGCTCTGACTGGACATCGGGACAGCAGTCTTTGGCAATCAAATATGATTTGGCGACTGTTGATACACCTACCTGGAGTGTCGGCTGGCCGGGTGCCGGCAGTAGTCCGTTCAACGGGTCCGAGACGTTCGCCGGCGTGGCGGCCTCAACCGATGGCGTATTTTTCGCCGGTCAAAGCTACCGGCAAACGACAGACACGAGCGGCGGCAAAGAGTTGAAACAAATTCTTGTCAGCCTGTCGGAAGATGGTGCCACGGGTACGGATGTTGGTGGTGCGGAATGGGTCTCGCGCCCGCAAACCGCTAACTATCAGAGCATGTTCGTCTACAAGGGCCACGAGGCGCTAACCGATGCGACGACTTCGATTGAGAACGGTGCCACCTTCGTTTACGCTGCAGGCGGTGGACAACCGGCTAGTTACTATGCCTACACGATATCCAAGTTTGATGCATCTGGCAACATGATCGCGGCGGCCACCGATTCAAGCGTCGGCATCGATTTCAATAGCTTCTACCGCCCGAGTACCGGCGGATCAAGCGCCGAGGGTGTATTGGTCGACAACGGAAACGTTTGGGTTGCAGGCAGCACCGGCTGGACGTTTGAAGATGCGACAGCGCGGCCGACGCTCTGGCGATATGATCAAAACCTTAATCTGACGGCGCGTATTAAAGACGCCAGTCTCACTGGCACACTCATTTCGACGGCAACGGATGGTGCGAGTTTGTATGCGGTTGGTCACACCTATGTCAGTGGTGTCCCTGGTGCGGAAGATTACCTGATCCAGAAATTCGATGAGGACGGCAACCGGCTTTGGAGCCGCGACTTCGGCGGCGACGGGGCGCAGGTTTTGCGCGACGTGGTAACTGCGGATGGCCGTGTATTTGCGACGGGTTATACCAACAGCGAAGGAGCTGGCGGTTATGATTCGGTGTTGATGGAATTTGATGCGCAGACCGGAGATCTGCTCTCGAAATCGCTCTATGGCGGGACTTTGGATGATAAAGGCTATGGCATTACCAGTGACGGTGCAGACCTTTATATTGCCGGGGAATCCAAAAGCTTCGTGTCAGCCGATGGCAATCAGGTTGGACAGAATGATGTGATGATGTTGCAGTATGATATTCCGCTCAACGCCCCGGCAACCCTTGACGCGCCGATTGAAAGTTTTGTTGAAATCGGCACCGATAACGCCGATACCTTGAACGGCGGTGCCGGCGACGATCGCCTCGAGGGGCGCGGCGGCAACGATATCCTCACCGGCGGTCAAGGTGATGACCTCTTTGTATTTGCAGCCAATTCGGGTAACGACACGATTACCGATTTTGATCTCGGTTTTGACCGGGTCGTGCTGGAAGGAACGGTCCCTGCCGGGTCTTCGGAGCAGGATATGAATGCAGACGGCATCCTCGATACGGTTCTCGCCCTCCAGGACGGTGGTAACATCACTTTACTGGGCATCAGTGGATTGACCAATACGGATGATCTATTCGTGTAAAATCCGCAAATATCGCGTATGATGGGGACATTTCGACCCTAATGATCGCGTGCCGTGCACGTGCGTGCCGGTGAGGATTGTTTCGCGCTCGCGGAGGCAAGAATGAACACCTTTGGTACGCACAAGAGACCAGGTAATCCCCAGCTGCAAGAGGTGGTTGCAGCTTGCGGCAAAACGTTTATTGCCGTTGCCGCGTTCGGCCTTTGCATCAATCTTCTGATGCTGACGGCGCCCCTCTTTATGCTGCAGGTATTCGACCGGGTGATCACCAGCCGCAATACCGATACCCTGGTTATGCTAATGATCGTCGCCGTTGTTGCGCTTTTGACCTTGGCGCTTCTTGAAGCCGTGCGGTCGTTTACGCTGGTCCGGATCAGCAACTGGCTGGACCGACGGTTGGGCGGAATTACTCTGAGCGGAAGTATTGTCGCAACAATTAATTCCGGCAAAGACCCCAGCGTCCAGGCGCTCCGCGATCTTACGACATTTCGGACATTTCTGTCGGGGCCCAGTATATTTCCAATCATGGACGCGCCTTTTGCGCCAATTTTCCTGGCGGTCATGTTCATGCTACATCCCATCCTGGGGGTGATCGCATTGATTGGTGCGATTGTTTTGTTCTCGCTTGCTGTCGTCAACGAACTGGCAACCCGCCAGTTACTGATGCAGGCGGGCGGACGTTCCATCGCGGCGATGAACCAGGCCGAAGCGGCGGCACGCAATGCCGATGTCATCGAAGCCATGGGCATGATGCCGCAGTTAATTAAACGCTGGCACGCAGGAAATGCGGAAGCGCTTTCCTTGCAGGCGCAGGCCAGTGACCGCAGCGGGCTTGTATCGTCGATTACCAAGTTTTTGCGGATGTGTCTGCAGATTGCTGTCATGAGCGCTGGGGCCTGGTTGGTCATCAAGGGAGAAATGACCCCGGGATCAATGATTGCTGGCTCAATTATCATGGGGCGTGCCCTGGCCCCGGTGGAACAGGCGATCGGAACCTGGAAATCGCTGTTGTCGGCACGGGCGGCATATGGCCGTCTGAAAGCACATCTCAACGCAACTCCGGCCCGTGGCGAAGCGATGCCATTACCCGCGCCGGAGGGCAAAGTCGAGGTTGAAGGCGTCGCCTATGTGCACGGCCAGGCGTCAGATCCGATTTTCAAAGGCGTAAGTTTCGCCCTTAAACCAGGAGAAACGTTAGGGTTGATTGGTCCGACGGCGGCTGGCAAAACGACGTTGGCAAAACTTCTGGTGGGTAATTTTGTGCCGCGCGCCGGAACCGTTCGCCTGGACGCTATGGATGTGTTCGCCTGGCAAGCTGACGACCGGGGCAAACACATCGGCTATCTGCCGCAGGATGTGGAATTGTTCTCCGGCACTATTAAAGACAACATCGCGCGCATGGGACAAGGCGATCCTGAGGCGGTTGTAACCGCCGCCAAACGGGCGGGAGTTCACGAAATGGTGCTGCGTATGGAAAACGGATACGACACCGAGATCGGCACCGGCGGCACGGCGCTGTCAGGCGGGCAACGTCAACGCATCGCCCTGGCCCGTGCGCTGTTTGGCGAGCCCCGATTTTTGGTGTTTGACGAACCCAATGCCAATCTGGACAGCGCCGGCGAGGAAGCGCTGCTCAATGCGATCAAAACCCTGAAGGAAGAACGGCGAACGGTTGTCATCATTGCCCATCGGCCAAACCTATTACTGCATGTCGACAAGGTGCTGATACTGCGCGGTGGTGGGGTCGCGGCCTTTGGCCCCCGTGATGAGGTTCTGGAAAAACTACGGGGCGCAGAAGATGCAAATTCGCTTCCGCCAGGTGGTCCACCGGTTATTGATGCATCGCCCGCTTTGCCAACAGATAAAACACAATCCAATGGAATTGCGCCGATCGAGCGCACCGGTCCAATGGGGGCTGCGACGAATACCAATCAAACCCCGTCGACAGATATTCGAACAAAGAGCAGCGGCACGGCGAAACCAGATCCCATGGCTAAAGCATCTCCGCATCCCGGATTTAAACCTTCGATGCATTTTCAATCAAAATCATCCCGATCCCCTGCCGTAAATAAAAGCAGCGGACAGTCTGCCAAACCAACAACCGCAACTGAGCCCGATAAACCAGCAGGTGCCTACCGGCGGCCGCTGATGATTACAAATATCGAAAAGAACAGGGCAGATAAGCAGGCCGACGCGACAGCAAGTGCACGACTTCAGGGCGACCCGGGCCGTGAAATAAAACAACCAAGCCAAATGGCCGGAAAGGCCGCCAAAAAACGCAATAAAGTTCAATCGGCACCGAACAAAAACCCGAAGAAAAAACCAAAGAAACCGACGAAACCGAAGGTGAGTGGCGTTAAAACGCCAAGTCCGCCTGGCAAACCCACCGCCCCGAAAGCAACGGCGAAAAAGAATAAACTGAAGACAGTGGCCCGGAGTCCGGCGAAAAAGAAAACGCTAAGGAAAACCGATGGAACGGCGAAGGAGGCGACGTAAAAAAATGACCAAACCTCCAACCCAACCCATGGCGACTGAAACGGACCCGGCGCCGGAATCTGAGGTCCTGGCAATGGATCAGGCGATGCCGTCGGCACCCGGCCCTGTTCAACCTGCAAAAGTGGATGACACCATGGGTGTTGGCGTTCCCATCCTATTGGGGTTCATCATTGTTTTTTTGTTTTTCGGGGTTTTTATGGGGTGGGCCGCCTGGGCCCCTTTGGGAAGTGCCGCAATCGCCCAGGGTTCCGTTGGGGTCGAAGGGAACCGCAAAACCATTCAGCATTTGGAGGGGGGGATTATTGATAAAATCCTTGTTCGGGATGGCGATAAAGTCAAAGCCGGCCAGGTCCTTGTCAAATTAAGTGCGACGCAGGCTACCGCCTCTCTGCAACTGGTCCGTGGACGCCGGATCGCCGCGCTTGTTCGCGAAGCGCGGTTAATCGCCGAAAGAGATGAAACGACGGATATACAGTTCCCGGATGGATTGAAGTCTCTCCAGAAGGATCCAAAAGTCGCCGAATCGGTGATGGGGCAGCTTAACATTTTTAATGCCCGCCGCCAGTCACAGGCCGGCCAAGTCGCTATTTTGAACCAGCGTATCGCCCAATACAATGAAGAGGTAAAAGGGCTGAAGGGCCAAATCTCTGCGGAAAACAGGCAACTTGAACTGATCGCCGACGAGATCAAGGATGTTTCCGGGCTGGTCGAGAAAGGCCTGGCGCAGCGACCAAGATTAAGGGCTCTGCAACGTAATGCGGCGGAAATCGAGGGCAGCAGAAGTCAGAACCAGGCGAAAATCGCTCAGGTTGGCCAAGCCGTCGCCGAGGCGCGTTTGCAAATCATTGAATTAAAGACAACGACACTAAATGAAGTGGTTCAGGAATTGCGGGATGTTCAATCGGAACTGTTTGAACTCGCCGAACAGGAACGGGCTGCGGCAGATATTCTCCGCCGTACGGAGGTTGTCGCTCCCAACGACGGTATCATCGTCAATTTGCAGGTCCATACGTCAGGCGGCGTTATCGCACCGGGTGCATCCCTTCTTGATATCGTCCCGGCGAACGTACGTTTGATCGTTGAAGCGCGGGTTGATCCCGGCGATATTGACGTTGTCCAAATCGGATTGCCGGCCCAGGTCCGGTTCCCGGCCTTCAGCCAAAGAACCATGGCACCTGTTGAAGGTCGTGTGGTTCGCGTGTCGGCCGACAGCCTGACCGACGAACGAACCGGTACGTCCTATTATCTGGTGCGGGTTGCCATCGAGGATGACCTGCCGACCAAGCTGAAAGGTGCCGAGCTTTACCCCGGCATGCAGGCCGAAGTGATGATCACGACCGGCGAACGTACGGCTCTTGATTATTTTTTCAAACCCATATCCGCCAGCCTAAATCGGGCGTTCAGGGAGGACTGAGGGTGTAACAAAGTATCTGTTAATTCCGGAAAGGCCCGGAGTGATGTTTTTACCCGCCTGCATGGCAGGGTTCCATCTAGCAACTGTATCTTCACACAGTCTTCCACATTTGATTTTTAGCGATCATTGTTTTCGTAGAAGGCGTGAGCTTACGGACAAACCCCTTGGGGCGGGGCGCTTTATCTCTCTGGCTTCGTTGAAAAAACTTGAAAACCGTGGGGTTTCCTGCGTCTTTCCGCCTAACCGACAAGATAAATCGCCTCCGCAGAATGGATGAAATTAATGGCTCCTGACCCGAGAGGATTGATTGTCGCCGCGCCCGCTTCGGGCAGCGGCAAAACCCTGATTACCCAGGCCCTCCTGAGACTTTTAAAAAACACCGGCCATCGGGTTCGTGCCGCGAAAACCGGCCCGGACTATATCGATCCGCACTTCCACGCCCGCGCCAGCGGCGAGAGCTGCCTTAACCTGGACAGTTGGGCCATGCGGCCCGGTTTATTGCGGCATGTTCTCGATCAGTTGGCCCAGGACTGCGATTTGGTCCTCTGCGAAGGGGTCATGGGGTTGTTTGACGGTGCCTCGGTAGATGATGCCGATGCCGACGGCTCGACCGCGTCATTGGCTCGGACAACCGGTTGGCCGGTAATCCTGATTGTTGACGCGGCCAAACAGGCGGCCTCTGTCGCAGCGTTAATTCGTGGTTTTGTGACGCACGATGGGACGATTGATATTGTCGGCATCATTTTTAATCGGGTTGGCAGCCCGGCGCACGAAGCCCTGTTGCGCAAAGCCTGTGCAAAACATTTGCCGCAGGTTGCCATTTTTGGTGCCCTGCCGCGTCAATCGGAATTTGTTTTGCCGCAACGTCATTTGGGACTTGTCCAGGCGGAAGAACACGACAACCACGAAAGCTTTTTGGAAATGGCCGCGTCCTGGTTGGCAAAACACCTGGACATGGCAAATTTGGTTGCCTCGGCGCGCCCGGCACGGACAGCCAAAAAACCGCCCTTGAAAACGCAAATTCCGCCCTTGGGTGACCACATTGCGGTGGCTCAAGATAAGGCGTTTGCATTTTGTTATCCGACGGTCTTGCAGGGATGGCGGGATGCGGGTGCCGCACTTTCCATGTTTTCTCCGCTGGCTGGCGACGTGCCAGCGGCTTCGGCAACCGCTGTTTATTTGCCCGGCGGTTATCCGGAATTGCACGCCGCTCAGCTGGCTGCCAATGGGTTTTTACCGGGGCTTTGCGCCGCAGCAGCCAGAAACGCCTTCATATATGGCGAATGCGGTGGCTTTATGGTGCTCGGCAGGGGAATGGTCGACGCCGACGGCATGCGCCATCAAATGGCAGGTTTGTTGCCGATCGAGACCAGTTTCGCCGAACCGAAACTCCATTTGGGATATCGCCAGGTTAAAACCCTTGGACAACTCCCCTTTGCCGGCAAGGGCCAGCGGTTCAGGGGTCACGAATTTCATTATGCGTCACTGCTGGCGGGCACCGAGGGCGAGGCGTTGTTTGAAGCGTCGACCGCCAGCAACGGCCAACTGGGTTCGGTCGGGCAAATTTCAAATACCGTGGCCGGCTCGTTTATTCATTTAATTGATCAGGTGGCGTTCGATCCGGCGTGACGAGGTGCCCGTTTCCCTTGCCTTTTTCCTGACCTTTGCTATACCACAAGGAGACCGACTTGTTCCCAGCGCGGGTCGAGTATCGCGTCAACAAATTCGTGGTTCCTATGGCAAAATCAAGTCCCACTGCAAAAAATCAAGACGACGCCTTCTGGAAAAACAAGACGTTGTTGGAAATGACAAAAACCGAGTGGGAATCCCTGTGCGACGGCTGCGGCCGGTGTTGTTTGAACAAACTTGAAAATGAAGACACCGGTGCCGTTTATCACACCGATGTGGTCTGCCGTCTGCTCGACATGGAGAGTTGCCGCTGTTCCAGTTACACCGATCGCAAGCGGTTCGTCCCGGAATGCCAGATCCTGACCGCGCGTAACTTAAAAAACTATCCGTGGCTGCCGTCAACCTGTGCTTATCGTATGGTTGCAGAGGGCCATGACCTGGCCTGGTGGCATCCGCTGGTGTCTGGAGACCCGCAAACCGTTCATGAAGCCGGAATTTCCGTGCGCGGACGGGTTGTCTCCGAACGCGATACCGATGACTTAGAGAATCATATTGTCAGTTGGCCCGCATAGGCGCGGGCTGCATCAAGTTAACAAATAGGAGATACGTGTGACTTTACCTGCAGATCGATTTACTGGTGTTTTAGCAGCAGCCTTGACCCCGATGGATGAAAATTTGGTCCCCGACGAGGCCTTAATGGCTGAACATTGCCAGTGGCTGATGAATAATGGCGCTGACGGATTGGCGATTTTGGGGACCACCGGCGAAGCCAACTCCTTTAGCTTAAAGGAACGCATCAAAATTATCGAGGGATTGATTGAACGCGGCATTCCAGCCGAAAAATTGATGCCGGGTACCGGCAGTTGCACGTTAACCGACGCCGTCGTTCTCACCAAACTATGTGTCAATGCGGGCACTCGCGGCGTTTTGATGCTGCCACCGTTTTATTATAAAAACCCAAGCGACGATGGTCTTTTTGCATTTTTCTCTGAAGTCATCCAGCGGGTCGGCGACGACGCCTTAAAAATTTACCTCTACCATTTCCCGCAGCAATCCGCGACACCGTTCAGCCTCAGCCTGATCGAACGGATGATCAAGGAATATCCCAATACCATCGCCGGCATGAAAGACAGTTCCGGGGTTTTGGACAATATGATTTCGGCAGCTAAAAACTTCCCTGAATTTTGCGTCCTGTCGGGCGCTGATGACTTGATGTTGCCCCTGCTCAAGGAAGGCGGCGGCGGTTGCATTACCGCCTGTGCAAATATTTCATCGTCTCTGGCGCAATCCGTCTATACGGGTTTCCATGCCGGGCAGGACGTTTCCGAAGCCAACGACATGCTGGTTGCGGTTCGCCAGATTGTTAGCAAGCTGCCCCCGGCACCGGGCTTAAAGGCTTTGATCGCGCGCCATACGGGCAAACAGAAATGGCTCAATATTCGGCCGCCCTTAATGAACTTAGACGACGACAAAGTTGCCGGGTTATATGCCGAAGTTGACGCCACCGGTTACAAACTACCGCCCGTGTGATAAATCTGTTTCGAAATTCCAAACAGGGGTCTTTGGCCAGCTCACATCTTGAGATCGCCGGCGTCTTGATCCCTGTGGAATTTAGAAGGAACGCTCGAGCGAAGCGGCTCATCCTGCGCCTCAACCCGGCAAAAAAACCGGGCCAGGCGGATGGCGTTGTTGTGACCCTGCCGAAGGGTGTTGATGCTCAGGAAGGGTTGCAGTTCGCCGAGGCCAATCGGGACTGGATCAGCGCACGGTTTTTGACGCTGCCGGAAAAACTACTTTTTGTCGATGGCGCAACCCTACCCTTTAGGGGAGAAAACCACGTGATCCGACATGTCCCCGGCGGACGACGCGGGGTCTGGCGGGAAGACGGAGAAATTCGGGTGAGCGGTCCGGCGTCCCACTTGCCGCGACGGACAAAGGACTGGTTAAAAAAACAGGCCCGCCAACAAATCTCCCAGCGATCGACGGAAAAAGCATCCTTGGAAAATTTAATACCGGGCCGCATTACCGTGCGCGATACCCGCTCCCGGTGGGGCTCGTGTGCCGCCAACGGTAATTTGTCGTTCAGTTGGCGACTGATCCTGGCACCCGATTATGTGATTGATTATGTCATCGCCCATGAAGTGGCGCATTTGGCGGAGCACAATCACAGTGCCCGTTTTTGGGCCGTTGTCGACATTCTGACACCACACCGCCGGGCTGGCCAAAGCTGGTTAAAGGCGCACGGAGAAAAACTCCATAGGTATGGTTAATCAATCGTTACCTTAATATTCCCAAAGTATCGGTTGGCTTGAATATTATCTCAGAAACGCGCAGTATTCGGCAGCGATAAAGGAAAAGAAAAATGGAAATTCCCGCCAAAACAGATTGGCCATTAACGGCCCAGGGCGTCACCGACTGGGAGTTCGTCTTCGAAAATGAAGAGGAAGGTTTTATCGCATTGGTTTCCATGGCCCATACGCCGTTTATTATGAAGGACTGCACGACGGTTATCATTCAGCAGCTGTTTTCCCGCGATAGCGACGCCATGAATATCATGAAATTTATCATTGCCCTCAGTGAAATTGTGCCCGATGAAAAAGAACAGAATTTAAACGCCGATTTGCTTGCGGCGATGCGCGCCGAGATTGTCGAATTGCTGCGAAAAATAAAAATCGACCGCATCAAAAGTGCCAATGATTTTCTCAGGCGCAAGCTACAGGAAAAAAAGGATCGGCGCTCTAGAGTTTCGTAAGGCGTTGATCCAATTGCTGTTCTAGTCGGTCGGCGGCCGCCCGCGCGAAGTTCAACAATTGTTTGCGTCGCCGGTTGCCGTTCATCGGGTGGGGAACGGCATCACGTACGATCGCTGCACCGAAACCATCTGCGACGATCAATCCGCGCTCATCGGGCAGAACAGCAATGGGGAAATTTTCCGTCACCGCAAAATAAAAAACATCACAATGGGCAATATAATCCAGCCATTTTTTGTCCGCACGAAAGTCATCGACGGATGATTTAACTTCAACAATGATAAATTGCCCCTGGTGATCGAGGGCCGTTATATCGGCGCGGCGTTTTGATTTTAAGGAAAACTCCCGGACGACGGATAAACCGCGACCAGTCAAAAACCGACAGACCCCGCGGGTCAGGGCCTCCGTTGTTTGGGGCCGCACAGGCCGTCCAGACCGTATCACTGCCTCAGTCATTGTCACGCCTGTCTGTTCCCGTTATGTTTCAACCATAAAAAGCACTGTATCCCGCAAAACTTGGGACATCAAGGTGCCCGTGACCGACCCGATGACAAAAGGATATCGCAAGTGGAACAGGCCCATTCGGAACTTACAATCCACACCCCTGGTCAGGGGTTGATAGAGATCACCGGAGAGCTGGTGGATTGGGTAATGCACCAGAACATACAGTCCGGCTTATTAACCCTTTTCATACGTCATACATCCGCATCCCTGACCATCCAGGAAAACGCCGATCCGGACGTCCTGCTGGATCTGGCTCGCTTTTTTAGTCGCCTGACCGACGCCCCGGCAAACACCTATCGGCACCGGGCCGAAGGGCCCGATGACATGCCAGCCCATATCCGAAGTACCTTGACGGATGTTTCCTTGGCGGTTCCGGTATTTAACGGTCGGCCGGTATTAGGCACATGGCAGGGCATCTATCTGTTTGAACACAGATCCCGGGCCCACGTCCGCAAGATTCACCTCCACCTGATCGGCAATTAGAGTATCCGTCTTGATCAAGCTCTTATTTGAACCCATTCCCTATTATCTTTGATCAGGGTGTTTGCAAGGATGATGAGCTTGCGCATGACGGCTGTAACGCCACCGAGGGGCCGGTATCAACGCCGATCTCTGTTATTCGGCGTTGATCAAATGCACATCACGCTGCGGATAGGGAATCGAAATGCCGTTTTTGTCAAAAGCCTGTTTGACGGTTTTAAGCATGTGCCATTTTAGTTTCCAGTAATCGCCGCCGATACACCAGATACGAACAGTAATATCAACTGAGTTTTCCCCCAGGTTCCCTACAACCACCACAGGTTCCGGGTCCTTTTGGCATCTTTCATCACCGTCGATGATGTCACTGATAATCCCCATGGCCTGATCGACATCGTCGCCATAACCAATACCAAAAACAAGATCAAGCCGGCGTGTCGAATTAAAACTGTAGTTCTTGATTGCTGCATTCCACAGCTGGGTGTTGGGAACAATAATTTCCACATTATCGGGCGTGCTCAAATAGGTCAGAAACAATGAGACCGATTTAACGGTTCCCGACTGGCCCGCGCCCTCGATAAAGTCGCCGACTTTGAAAGGTCGAAAAAACAGGATCATGACACCGGCAGCGACATTGCTCAAGGCACCCTGCATGGCCAGGCCAATGGCCAAACCCGTGGCACCCAAAAGCGCGACAAAACTGGTTGTCTCAATACCAAACCGGCTTAACACGGCAAGAACGGTAAAGATCAGGATCGCATAACGGACCGCACTGGACAGGAAGTCCCGGATCATTTCGTCAACTTTTCCGGTCTTTTTAATGCCCTTGGCGACGCCGCGCTTGGCCCATCCGGCGGCAGTCCATCCGACGATCAAGATGGCAACGGCACCGACAACGTTAAGACCATTTGTGGCGACGGTCTCAATTAAGGTTTGGAAAATCTCTTGCAGGTTTATTTGTAAATCGGTCATGCGATCAGTTCCAGGGTTTCGGGATGGTAAAGACAATCGGTCAGGAAAAGGACCATAGGACAGAATTAAAACAAAAAAAAGCGGTGTTCCCTCTGACTTTGGAACACCGCTTTTGGGGTATCGGATTTAAGCTCAGGCTCTGGAACCGGCGTAATATTCGACTTTGCGCTCAACCCAGCCGATCATCGATGAGATGCCCAGCGCAAAAACAAACAAAATCAGAGCCAGTGCCCAAAATTCCTCCAATAAGAAGCTACGGGAATAACGCGAGAACATGGCACCCAGGGCGACAACGGAGACCAGCAACTGGCCGATAACCACCCCTTTTACGGCGCGAATAAAACCCATACGGATGCCTGCAAGTATTTCCGGCAGGGCCGCCCAAAACAACACTTTCGTGTACATATTCCATTTGCTGGCACCAAAGGATTTTGCCATTTCATTTAACGAAGGATTGACGTGACTAACACCGGCATAGGTGTCGAGGGTTATGATCCAGACCGCGAACAGGAATACCGTAACAATGATCGTTGTCTGGCCAAAACCAAATAACAACATCAGAACCGGCACCAATGACGACAATGGCGCACTGGCAAATATATTAACCCACATGCCTAATAGCTTATTGGCCGCTTCAACCCGACCCATGAGGAAGCCGAGAAACACGCCGACAACGATGGACCAAAACATCCCGATGGAAAAGGCCTTGAGCGAAATTATCGCCGCTTCATGGAAGTTGTTTTGTCCCAAAATGGTCACCAGTTTGACGAGGACGGCGGACAGCGGCGGGAAGATAAAAACCGCATCAAGCTGGCCTATGACCTCCCAAAGGGCGCACCAGATCAGCAGGGAAAACGCCGCTGGGACGCGGTAACCGAACAAATTCATTAGATCATCCTTTCGTCATCCAGGTACTTTTTTAAGGTATCCCAGATGTCTTCAACGGTATCTAAAAATCCTGTTTCGCGGCGAATCTCGTCGGAGGTTTTGCCGACACGGTCAATTCCCGGGACGACAATTCGGTTGATCCGGCCCGGTCGCGGTGACAACAAAACAATTTGATCTGACACATAAACCGCTTCCTCGATACTGTGAGTAACAAAAATAACGGTTTTGTTTTCCATCCCCAACAACCGCAGAAGTTCCTCCTGGAAAAGCCTGCGGGTTTGTTCGTCGACCGCAGAAAACGGCTCGTCCATGAGCAGGACATCGGCATTTACCGCCAAGGCGCGCGCCAGACCGACACGCTGACGCATGCCACCCGAAAGTTCATGGGGATAATTATCTTCAAACCCGGCCAAACCCACTTTAATAATGTATTCGCGCGCTTTTTTCTCCCGCAGCGTTTTTTCCACGCCCTGCATCTCCAGACCAAAAGCCACATTCTTGACAACCGTGGCCCACGGCAATAGGGCAAAGTCCTGAAACACAAAAGCCCGTTCCGGCCCCGGGCCGCTAACGACTTTACCATTGATGCGGACCTCGCCGGCGGTCGCATCGAGCAGCCCGGCAATAATTTTCAATAAGGTCGTTTTGCCGCAACCGGAAGGGCCGAGCAGGGTTGTCATTTTGCCCCTGGGGAAGGCCAGATCAACACCCTGAAGGGCTACCGTTCCGCCGGGGTAAACTTTTTCGATCCCCGTGACTTCGACAATATCGTTGCTTTGTTCGTTCACCTGATTTGTTTCCTCTACCAAAAGCGAAGCCGTTTGTGATGACATTTTCAGCCTCCTTTCTTTTGCTTGCGTTCGGGCCGGAAAAACGCAATTTCGGCTTTTTCCAGGAGCCCAACAGTTACCGCAGCAAACAACATGATCGAAAATACCGCCGCATACATATAATTATATTCCGCCACCGAACGATGATAGGTTATCAAGTCGCCGACACCGGTCGGCGTAATCAACAGTTCAGCCAGGATCACACCGATAAATCCGGCGGCAACACCCAACCTGAGGCCAGCAAAAATCATCGGGCTCGCGTCGGGGATAATAACCCGGATAATTTGCTGCATGCGGGACCCCTGGAAAGACGCACACATTTGGATAAGCGACGTATTGGCATTGGTCACCGCCTTATAGGAATTAAGTACGATGATCGGTGCCGCCAGGATAACCACAGCACATACTTTTGCCGCCAGGCCAATCCCATAAACAAAAGTGACCAGCGGAATTAAGGCGGCCATGGGGGCGGCCTGCATAACAATGAATATCGGTTCACTTAACCACTGGATGGTCCGGTTTAAACCCATACCGATGCCAATCGAAATTCCAAATCCGGCTGAAATACCGACCCCGACGATCAAGGGTTTAAGGGTTTCTGCATAGGCATAAAACATCCGCCCGTCAAAGATCAGCGTAAAAAACGCGTCCATGGTTTCCAGAAAAGTCGGAAAGGCGATACTGATGGGGATCCGTCCGGCGATTTCCCAGCTGCCGAACAGCAGGAGAACGGACAGTGTGCGCCAAAGGATCATGGTATCAAGGGTTGATTTTGGTAGCACCGTCGTTACGGGCTCAGCGATCGCACTGGACATGGGGTATTCATTTCCGTCGTTTAAAGGTATTTTGCAGCCGTCAGAAATTCCAGCCGACCCGAAACTAAATTCCGGACCGGCTGGTTAACGGACTTTATATGCGGCCCAGTTTATCGAGGGCTTTGTTGAGCGGTCCCAGGTTCCAGAACTGGTCAACGGTCAGCTTGGAGGTATCGCCCTGGATCGTCCCGGCGAACCCATAGAATTCAAAATCACCCATAACGGCTTTTTCACCGCCGCCATTGCCATCGAATATTTTGGTTTCAACGGACTCTTCGTAATAGGGGTCAATCCCTGCAACATCACTTTCTGGCATGTCAGGAAGCAGGTTATATTGTGTCCTCGCCTGCGATACGTAGCCCGGGTTTTTATTGATTTCACGCCAGGTCAGAACCAGTTCCTCAAGCAGAATGTTAATGGCCTCTTCGTTTTTCGTCATGAAATCGGCGTTGGCATAAAGCGCTTCGTCACTGGCGTCAATTTTTGGCAGCGGCAACAGGGCAAACTTTCCTTTGCCTTCTCTCATCAACAGGGTTCGGCGTTCTGCGTCGACGATCGTGGCATCAATCCGCCCCTGCAACATGGCCCCTGCGCGAACCGCAGAACCGGGAACATAACTCATAGATGAGTATTTGATGTTATTTTTTGTCGCCATCAAATTCATAATGGCTTCCGTACCTGAACCGCGCGCGTGGGTGTACATGGGTTGTCCGTCTAGGTCCTTCCATCCCTTGAATTTTTCCGAATTAACAATCGGGAAAAACGCCAGTTTGGAAAGTTGATAGAACATCCGAATTGGTGCTTTTACTTTCTGGATCAACGCATAAGGGGTACCGACACCGATATCGGCCTGACCGGAGACAATGGCTTGCGAAGCAAGGTCTTCCGACTGCAGGAAACTGATTTTGACTTTTACGCCGCGGGCTTCAGCCCGTTTTACGGCAATCATGAAACCCAACATATCTGCGCCCGGAATATCGCCGAACGCCACATGCATGGATCCCATTTCCGCCGCTTTAACCGCACCAGAAGACATTGCAACCCCCAGCGCGATTGCCGCTGACGCACATAATAATTTGAACTTTGATTGTATAAACATGTTTCCCTCCCTGAATTCTTCGAAATTCCAGGATTGCCAAAACCCATTCAGGTTTCCACCAATCCCAACCAATCACGCAATGGTATTTAAATACTTGACCACAAGTCAACAGTTTACGTAACATATGTTCTGAATTATATAAATTAGTCAAACCAATTCAAAAATTGGTTTGACTGGTTTGACCATTTCGGGAGAGTTTGATGGTATTGCAAGGTGCGCCCATAGACGAAAGCTCGGCTCTGGATACTGCACCTCCCGGTCCGGTCGAAAGGTTACGGGAATATCTCTCGGAAAATCGATTTGAACTCAACAGTCGAATTCCTTCCGAACGTGTTTTGTCGACGGAACTCGGTATTTCCCGCACCCTGTTGCGCAAAGCGCTGGCCGACCTGGAGTCGGAAGGCCAGATTTGGCGGCACGTCGGCCGCGGGACCTTCGTTGGCTCACGGCCCATAGAAACGGCAAGTGATGTGGATTATGTGTCCAGCCGAACCAGCCCACGGGAACTGATGGAAGCACGGATGTTGATTGAACCGGGCCTGGCGCGGCTGGCGGCGATCCACGCCACCGAAGCTGATGTCCGCAACATTGAAAATTGCATCCGAAAGACCAAAACGGCCCCCGATTGGCGTATTTATGAAACCTGGGACAACAATTTGCACCGGGCCTTTGCCTTGGCCGCCCACAATACGCCGTTGATGTCGCTGTTTGATACTTTGAACATGGTCCGGCGCTCCGTCGTCTGGGCGCGGAGCCGCCGGGTCCCATTGGCGAGAAAGATGGATCATCACAGTTTTGAAGAACACGATCGCATATTGGCGCACGTGGCAAACCGGGAACCGGCAAAAGCCGAGGACGCCATGCGCCGTCACCTGGAAACGGTGGCCAATAAACTCATTGCGTCTATGGAAGACCGGCAACAACCCGATTAACAAGAGTTGCCGCCAATCGGCGAACTCCGGCTCAATTTGTAGGAACAGGCATCACCCCGGTCACACTTCGGTGTTTAAAATTCCTTGGCGTTCCGCCAGATAACGAACATTTTCCAGCGAATGCAAATGGGCGTAAACAATGGCCATCAAACCGCTCCGGGTCCAGGCGGCCAACGTCGCGTCATCCAGCGCCTTTAGCCGTTCACCATCGACGGCACGGACCCCGTTTAAGGTCCAGTTGCGCCCGTCGGGGCGATTAACGGAAATCACCTGATCGGTTAAAACGTCTTTTTCGACAAGGGGTTCAATCAATTTCTGGGTAGCCACCAACTCACTTTGGAATGCCTGCAAGAGGTCGACGGCCTGTTGCAGGGCCGGTGCCATATCACCGTCATCTTTATAGAGACGTTCACCCGATGTGGTATTAATTTCTGGCGCTTCCGAATCGAACATAATGGTGTACTTTTCCGGGTCGTCGGTTTTGCCCAAAATAAAGGGGAACCGTCGAATATGAGCTGGCAGGTAGTCACCTTCCCAGGTACCGGTTTCACTAATAAAGGCATTTTTACCTTCCGTCAGGGACATAAAGGCAATCGGAACCATTTCGTCATCCTTTGAAAAAACGACTGGGAACTGACGGATGACCTGGGTAATTTCCGATGCGACGATGGGTGCCGACGACGTCGTTGCCGCAAATTTCAGGTTAATCGACGGTTCGAACCTTAAATCCTTGTGAAGATCAACATCAAGATTAGTCGAAGTCTCAAACATGGCACCATTCCTTAAAAAATCGTTTCTGGGCAGCAATCTAACGGACAGGGTTTAATAAAGTGTCAATCCCGGCAACTTAATATATACACCACCAAGCGTTAGCAATACCAAGCAATTGACTCTCTGGGCAGTGAACGATAGACAGCCCAACGCAAGCGCACCCACAACCGACGGGAATACAAACAAGATGACCACATTTGCTGACCTCGGCCTCAACCGATCCATTTTACGTGCGGTGGAAGAGAGCGGCTATGCGAGCATGACACCAATCCAGGCGCAAGCCATCCCGGCGATTCTGGACGGCAGAGATTTCATCGGTATCGCGCAAACCGGAACCGGTAAAACCGCCGCCTTTTCACTGCCGATCATCCAGAAACTGCTCAAGGCCGAAGGTAAACGTTCGGCCAAATCAACCCGTTCGCTGATACTTGCGCCAACCCGGGAGTTGGCCGTTCAAATCGGTGACAACATCAATACCTACGGAAAATTTCTGCACCTCCGCACCACATTGGTCTATGGCGGGGTCTCTGAAAAGCCGCAAATCAAAGCCTTGCATGCCGGCGTTGATATTCTCGTCGCGACACCAGGTCGATTGCTCGACCTGATGTCGCAAGGTCACGTCAGTTTGCGTAATGTGGAATTTCTGGTGCTCGACGAAGCCGACCGGATGCTTGATATGGGGTTCATTCGCGACATTAAAAAAATCATCGCGACCCTGCCAACGGACCGCCAAACCCTGCTGTTTTCGGCGACCATGCCGCTAACCGTTAAATCCCTGGCGCAAAGCATCCTGCACGATCCGCTGCGGGTTGATGTTGCACCGGCGGCGACCACAGTAGAAAAAGTATCTCAGCACGTTTTGATGGTCCCGAAAAACCGCAAGCGTGAACTTTTGGCGCACGTCCTCAAAGACCAGGATATAAGCCGGGTGCTGATTTTTACCCGAACCAAACACGGTGCCAACAAAGTTGCCAAACAACTGGATCAATTGGGCATTACCTGCAGTGCCATCCATGGCAATAAGTCCCAGAACGCCCGGCAAAATGCCCTTAACGAGTTTAAATCCGGGGCCATTCGCGCCCTCGTCGCGACCGATGTTGCGGCGCGAGGGATTGACGTCGACGGCGTGACCCATGTAATCAACTACGAACTTCCCAATGAACCCGACAGTTATGTGCACCGGATCGGTCGTACGGCGCGGGCCGGGGCGGCGGGTGTATCGCTGTCCTTTTGCGACCATGAAGAACGGGCATACCTGCGGGATATTGAAAAAACCATCCGCCAGGAAGTTCCGATGATTGAAGACCACCCATTCCACATGGAAGGTATTCAAATCGACTATGATGACGGCAGGGGTGACGAGAAGCCGAAACAAAATAATCGCCGACACCAGCAAAACCGACGACCCGACGCTAACAAACCCAAAAATGGCCGGCAGCGGGGCCAGGCCAACGCCAAACCGTCTTCGGCGGGCGGCAGTGCAAGCCATGCTGCGAAACCGCCAGGCAACGGCGGCCGCAAACGGCGCCCGGCCAACCGGCGCTCACGACCGGTCCAACCGGCTTAAGAGAACCAGGCCTTCGCAGGCGGATAACGGCCCGCCTTGCCTGCCCTTCCCGGTGTACCTGGAAATACTTTAATCCGTCCCCATCAAATTGGCCCTAAGACGGTTTGCCATCCTCGCCAAAGGGAATATCAAAGGAGATTACGGCGCCCCCGTCATCGCTGTTGTCGGCCCAGATATTGCCACCAAAAAAGCTGATGATCTGGCGGCAGATGGCCAGTCCAAGACCGGTTCCGATGGGCATTTGGTTGGACCCTCGCCGGGATTGGTGAAATTTTTCAAAAATAAAATCACGGTGTTCAGGCAAAATCCCGGCGCCATTATCAGATATGCGAACCAGCAACCCGTTGGGTTCCGCTCGGGCCGAGACGCGAATGATGCCGTTGGGGTGGCGGCAGAATTTTATGGCATTGGAAACCACGTTGATGACCACCTGCACCAGTTGGTCGCGATCAGCGCGCACGGCGGGAAGCGCCTTATACAAGTCGAGAATAAGTTCAATATTCTGTTCCTGGATCAAACCATCCACAGCCGCCAGGGCTTCTCTGATCGTCGACGTGGGGTCGACATCACTCATCGACCAGTCCATGCGCCCGGCTTCCATTTTAGCCAGATCCAATATCTGATCAATCAACCGGGTCAGACGTTCACTTTCCTTGGTGATGATCGCCAAAAATTGCTGATGTTCCCTGTCCGTGGTATTTCCACCTTCGGACAGGATTTCACTGAACGCCCGTATGGATGTCAGAGGCGTGCGCAATTCGTGCGAAATCGTTGACAGGAAATCGTCTTTCAGGGAATCAAACTCCTTCAGGCGTTTATTCGCCTGTTGCAGTTTGCGTGATGTTTCTTCCAATTCTGCCGATTTGACCTCAAGCATGCGGCTGTATTCAATCACCTGGGTTGTTTCGTCCAGCAGTTGATGAACTTCGTTCATACTGACATTTTCGCGCTTGATCATGGAACCGATGATCACCCGGGCGGTCGCCGAACCAATCGCCCCGGACAGCAGGTACTCGGCATTTGCCAGCATGTTGCTGTCGGCAATTTCGTTGCCATCGAGGACGATATTTTGGCCATCCGCATAGGCCCTAAATCCCTCATGGGCCCGCTCTGATCCGACAAACCGTCCAACCACTTCCTGCAGCGACGCCGTGGTTACCGAGCCCTGCCAGGACCGGGGGTCGTTTTGCCCCAGGGTATCATCGTAAACATCAACAAAGCGCCGTCCCTGAATACGTTCGATCGGCGACAAATTTCCCCACAGGGAAACCATCACGTAGCCGCCGATATTGGCGAGCATGCTCCAGAACAGGGCATGAGAAAGGTTGTCAAATCCGCTGAGGCCAAATAGGGCATAGGGCCTCAACAACCCGATACCAAACAACCCATCGTTAATGAAGTTAAGGGGTAGCCATCCCGATTGGGCGAAGGACGGCAACAACAGGGTATATAACCAAACGACAAACCCGAGCGACAGGCCGGTTAAGGCACCTTTACTGGACCCGCCTTTCCAAAAGATGCCGCCGATCATCGCCGGTGCAAATTGTGCCACTGCGGCGAAGGAAACCAAGCCGATGGTGACCAGCGAATAGGATTCGCTGGCGATCCGAAAATAACCGTACCCCAGTAACAGAATGATCAGGATGCTGGCGCGGCGAATGGACAGCAGCAATTTCGACAGATCGCCGCGCTCGCGGAGATTAACCAATTGCCAACGGAGCAGCAAAGGCATCACCAAGTTGTTGCAAACCATTGTCGACAGGGCAATGGAAGCGACAATGACCATGGAAGTCGCCGCCGACAAACCGCCAACGAATGCAAACAGAGCCAACTCGCTTTGGCCATAGTGAACGGGAACCGTTAATACAAACATATCCGCATCACTTGCCGTTCCGGCAAACGCCAATTTACCGCTGATGGCGATGGGTAAGACAAATATATTGATCACCAACAGATACAGCGGGAACATCCAGGCGGCTGTTCTCAAATGGGTTTCGTCGCGATTTTCGACGGCAGTCATGTAAAACTGACGGGGCAGGAACAGGATCGCCGCCATACTCAACAGGGTCAGGGTAATCCATTGTCCGTAATCGTTGTTCTCGCTAATCACAAACAGGTTCGCAAGACCGTGCGCTTGCGCCTGATGGAACAGATCACCAAATCCACCGAAAACGCCAAATGTCACATAAAACCCGACAGCCAGGAAAGCCAACAGTTTGATGATCGATTCGAAGGCGATGGCGGCGACCAGGCCTTCATGGTGTTCACTGGATTCGATGTGGCGGGTGCCAAAGAGAATGGCGAACAGGGCCAGGGCGACGGCAACAACCAATGTTTTGTCAATGCCAAAAGGATTGCCATAAATGGCAATTTCCGGATTTTGGAATCCGACCAACAGGTTGAAGCTGGTGGCGATGGATTTTAGCTGCAGGGCAATATAAGGCGTCGTCCCGATAACCGCGATAAGTGTCACCAGCGATCCCAAGGCAAAGTTTTTGCCATAGCGGGACGATATAAAATCGGCAATCGAGGTAATGCGATGGACCTTGCAAATCCTAATTATTTTGATCAGGACGACAGACCAGATAACAAATACCAGGGTCGGCCCGAGATAGATGGGCAAAAAATCCAGGCCCGTTTCAGCGGCTCGACCGACACTGCCATAAAACGTCCAGGAGGTGCAGTAAACGGCGATGGAGAGGGTGTAAATATAGGGGTTGTTGGTCAGGCTGCGGCCCTGAGCGGCACGTTTTTCGCCATAATAGGCGATGGCAAACAACAGCCCCAAATAGGCGACGGACACACTGACAACCAGCCCGCCCTGCATCAGGTTTCGCTTTCAGGACGGCTCGGGGGCGTTTGCCTGGTGGTTTTAAGGGTATTCTCGGGGCGGCGCCTTGCGCCATAGGCGATTGCCGCAATAATAACGGCCCAAAGGCCATACAGAACCACATAAGCCCGGGGCAAACCAAAACTAAAATCGGGCCGGTCGAAAAGCGACAGGACAGGCGGCAGTAAAACCAAAATCCCGACACAGAACAGGACAATTGACCATTCCTTTTTTCTGCCGGATCGCTTCATACTATGATCAATACGGCGATTCTGCGACGCTGCACATTAGCCGCTCTGCCCACTGCGTGCTTCCAGCAGTGTCGCCATACGGTCGGCCAATTCCCGTGTCGAAAAAGGTTTGGTTATGTAGTCATCGGCACCCAGGCCGAGGGCCCGTTGTTTGTCCGTATCACGGCTTTTTGCGGTTAACATGATAACAACGATATCGGCCCAACCGGGCGTTCGCTTAATGGTTTCACATACCGCAAACCCATCTTTTTTCGGCAGCATGATATCAAGCAATACCGCATCGGGCTTTTGCGTCTCGATTTCCCGCAAGGCCTGTTCGCCATCTTCAGCCACCCGCACATCGAATCCGGCTTTGTTCATTATGAATTGCAATGACAGGACAATATTTGGTTCGTCTTCCGCCACCAGAACTGAATACGCCATCCCTGTCGGCCCCTCCCGAATTCATAACCTCAACCAGATTTGCGATCCTAACCCATTTCGCCGGTCAATGTCATACCCCTAAACAGGAACTCCATTCGCCTTGCCAAGCGGGCCCTGTCCAAGGCACACAAACCGCAGCGGCCTGAAATACCGCGTCCTTATATGGCGAGGTATTCATGGCGTAATTCCTCGTTGTCCAAAACCTCCTGAGCGGTTCCGCGAAAGGCCACTTGGCCCATATCAACAATCAACGCCGTATCGGCCAACTTAAGCGCGGCCACCGCGTTCTGTTCGACGATAATTGTTGTTATGCCCATCTGCTTAACTTCCAGCAGGATCTTTTCGATCTCGTGGACGATGACCGGTGCCAGACCTTCGTAGGGTTCATCCAGCAACAACAGTTTTATATCCCGCGCCAGGGCCCTGGCGACAGCCAGCATTTGCTGTTCGCCACCTGACATGGTTGTTGCTTCCTGCTTGCGACGTTCGGCAAGGCGCGGAAAATGATCATATATGCGTTCGAGTTCCCACCCGATGGGATCGGCAACCTGCGACAGGGTCAGGTTTTCTTCGACCGTCAACCCACCGATAATACGTCGGTCTTCAGGCACCAGCTGGATCCCGGCCCGCGATGCCTGATAGGATTTCATGGAATGGATGGCCTCGCCATTGAGGAAAAACTCACCGCTGGAAAGCACCGGATCATCAACCCGGGCAAGGGTCCTCAGGGTCGAGGTTTTGCCGGCGCCATTGCGCCCCAGCAAGGCCAGAATCTCACCCTCGAATACGTCAAAGGAAATACCCTGGACGATATACGACTCGCCATAATAGGCGTGAATGTCCTGCACGCGGAAAAAGGGCTGTTTTAGGTCCGCGTTCATTCGTGCGCTCCTCCCAGGTAGGCTTCTTTGACCACCGGGTCTTCGCGCACTTCATCCGGCGATCCATCGGCGATGATTTTCCCCCGCGCCAGAACACTGACTTTGTCGGCGAGGCTGAACACCACGTGCATATCGTGCTCGATAATAACTTTGGTCATGCCGCGCTCTTTAATTTTTTGTAACAGCGCGATCGTCTGATTGGTATCGTGGCGTGCCATACCGGCCGTCGGTTCATCGAGCAATAACAGGCGCGGATGCAAAATCAGGCACATGCCCAGTTCCAATCGCCGTTTATCGCCACGCGACAGGCTTCCCGCCTCCTGGTTTAAGTGTTCCTTCAGGCCCACATCGCCGAGAATGTGTTCGGCCTCGTCACGAATTTCCGACTGGCTGCGAAGCAACAGGTGGGGGTTAAAGGCAAAAGCGCCATCGCGCCGGGAAAGGGCCGGCAACATGACATTGTCAATGAGCGATAATTCCTGGAAAATTTCCGGGGTCTGAAACACCCGAGCCACACCAATTTGGGCGATTTCGTGCGGTTTTTTGCCGGTCAATTCTTGGCCGTCAAAAGTGACCCGCCCTGAATCGGGTTTCAGGCGACCGACACAGACATTTAATAATGTCGATTTACCGGCCCCGTTGGGTCCAATGATGGCATGGGTTTTTCCTTCTTCCACATGCAGATTAACATCGGCTAAGGCCCGCAGGCCGCCAAAACTTTTTTGAATGTTGTCAAGGTGGAGGACAAGGTTTTCCATTTGCAGCTTACTCCACCGCTTGTTTTTCGGGAGACGACTCCGCCGACCCTTTTTGATCGTTGGAGACGAACAGGTTTTTGACCTTCTGAGCGCCTTCTACAATGCCGCCCGGCAGAAAGATAACGACAATCATGAACAGCAATCCCAGGGTCAGATGCCAGCCGCTACCAACGAACAACCCCGTCACCTTGACCATAACGTTCTCAATGCCGTCCGGTAAAAAGGAGAAAATTTCATGCAGAATATTGCTGTTAAAAGATGAAAAAATATTTTCAAAATATTTAATCAGACCGGCTCCGAGCATCGGCCCAACCAATGTTCCGACACCGCCTAAGATGGTCATCAGGACAACTTCCCCTGACGCCGTCCATTGCATCCTCTCGGCACCCGCCAAGGGATCGGTGACCGCAAGCAAGGACCCGGCCAGACCCGCATACATGCCCGAGATCACAAATGCCGAAAGCATATAGGGCCGGGTATTGAGCCCGGTGTAGTTCATCCGGTTTTGGTTTGATTTTACCCCGCGCAACATCAAACCGAAGGGCGAACGGAAGATCCGCAGGGAGATAAAGAAACAAACGATAAGGATAATCGCACAAAAATAGAATCCGGGATATCCACTCATTTTAAGCCCAAACAACTCCGTTGACGGCAGCCCTTCACCCGCCACCTTATAAAGGCTATCAAGCCACCGCGGATCATTCAGCGTGAGCTGCAGGCCGGTTTCACCGTTGGTGATTGGGGTCAGCACAGAATAGGCCAGATTGTAGGACATCTGGGCGAAGGCCAGGGTTAGGATCGAAAAATAGATGCCTGACCGACGCAGGCTGACGAAACCAATCGCCAGGGCCAAAAGCCCGGCAAAGAAAACCCCGAACAAAACAGCCGGCAGGACATTCATGGTAAACAATTTAAAGGACCACACAGCGGCGTAGGATCCGACCCCTAAAAAGGCCGCATGACCAAAGGACAGATATCCCGTCAGGCCAAACAAGATATTAAAGCCAATGGCAAAAATGCCATAAATGGCAAATTTTTGCAGCAAGTCCGGATAGGCGGCACCAAAGGGTGCCAGCCACAAGGGCATCAAAAGCACCGCGCCGGAAAAGATCAAAAGCAGTTTGCTATCCTTAGATGCTATTTTCTTCATCTTATTCTTCCATCACTCCGGCGCGACCCATTAAACCCCGTGGACGGGTTAACAAAATAACCACTGCCACCAGGTAGATAATAATTTGATCGACCCCCGGCAGGATCTGTTTGACCTCATTCATGGAGGCAAAAGACTGGACAATGCCGAGCAAGAATCCGGCGGCGACGGCACCACCTAAGGATCCCATTCCCCCAACAACCACAACGACAAAAGACAGCACAAGGAAATCCATACCCATGTGGTAGTCCGGCGGTAATATCGGCGTGTACATGACACCGGCAACCCCGGCGACGACCGCTGCCAGCGCAAATACGATGGTAAACCGGCGCTCGATATTGATGCCCAGCAAACCCACCGTTTCCCGGTCCCGCATGCCGGCTCGGACAACCATGCCATAGGTGGTGAACTGTAAAAACGCAAAAACGCTGAAAATAATGAGGCCCGAAAATCCCAGATATATCAGCCGCCACCAGGGATATACCAGGGTATCTCCCAGGCCGATCCAACTGCCGACATTAGCGCTGCCGGCCAGAATGGCCGGTGCCGCCTGCGGTATGGGGTTGGCCCCAAAGGAAGCTTTAATGAGTTCCTGAAGAACAATAGCCAGTCCAAAAGTGACCAGGATCTGGTCCGCATGGGGGCGCCGGTAAAAATGCCGTATCAGGCCCCGCTCCATGACATAACCCACCAGGATCATAATTGGGATCGCAAACAGGATCGACAAGGGCACAGCGTAGTCGATCAACGCTTCCCCGGTTTCGCCAAACCAAATCTTTAAATAGGGTTCTTCCTTATAAGCGTCGAACAGGGTAACGCTCTCGTCTTTGATCTTGACGGAAAGGGTCATAATCTTATTAAAAGTGACGGCGCAAAACGCGCCCAACATAAACAACGCGCCGTGGGCGAAATTGACGATACCAAGGGTTCCAAACACCAAAGTCAGGCCCAACGCGATTAACGCATAGGCGGCCCCCTTATCAACCCCGTTGAGGATTTGAATTATGATTGCGTCCATCTTGATCCACCAAGCATGCCCTTATTGAACGGGGCCGTTGTTGTTCTTATTTGTTAAAAAACAGGGCAAGCCATCCGCCAAGACAGCTTGCCCCATAGAAGTTCAGATTAGACCTTATACGGACCTAATTCACCACCAAAGATTTTTGCATCATACTCGACCTGGCTGCGCGGCGTGGTTTCCACAACCTCAAGCAGATCGAACTGCGACGACGGGTTCTGGTTTCCACGCACAACCAGGACGTCCTTAAAGCACTGGTGATCCTCGGCCCGGTATTCCGTTGCGCCGTTACCCATGCCATCAAACTTGAACCCTTCCAAAGCCTTAATGACTTCCGGCGGATAAAAAGTGCCGGCCATTTCACAGGCGTTGGCATACAACAGCGTCTGTACATAGCAGGTATGGGCCGCCATCGACGGCGGGTTGCCGTACTCGGCACCGAAGGACTTCACAAATGCGCTCGAACCTTCATCTTTCAGTGACCAGTTCCAGTTTGTCGACCCCAGAATGCCTTTGATGTTGTCGCCGGCCCCCTGCGCCATAAGCCGCGAGAACAGGGGAACAACAATTTCAAAGTTTTTGCCATTCACCTGTTTGTCGCGCAAACCGAATTGAACCGCCTGGGTCAGGGAGTTGATCATGTCCTTGCCGTAGTGATTCAAGATCAGCACGTCAGCACCTGAATTCAAGACCGGTGTGATGTACTGCGAAAAATCACCGGCGCCAACGGGGGTTTTTACGGCCGCCGTGGTTTGCCAGCCAAAACCTTCGGTAAACTGGCGCATGGACTCTTCCTGGGTCCAGCCCCAGGTGTAATCCGCCGTCAAATGGTAAGCGCTCCGTTCTTTTCCATATTCCTTTTCCAGAACCGGGCCGAGGGCGGCACCGGACATATAGGCATTAAAGAAATGGCGGAAGCCATAACGGCGCTTGTCTTTACCCGTGGTATCGTTGGAATGGGTCAGACCGGCCATGAAAATGATGCCTGATTCCTGGCACAACCCCTGGACAGCGACCGCAACTCCGGACGACGAACCGCCGGTGATCATCAGAGCACCGTCTTTTTCGATCATCCGTTTTGCCGAAGCCCGGGCGGCGTCAGATTTGGTCTGGGTGTCACCGGTTGTAAACGTGACTTTTTTTCCTAAAATCCCGTTACCCTTTAAGGAGGAGGGCTGGAACGTATTCATCATTCCGCCATCACCTTCACCGTTCAGGTGTTTAACGGCAAGTTTATAGGCGCGCAGTTCGTCGGCACCCTCATCTGCATAGGGGCCCGATTGCGGTACGTTGAAACCGAGCGTTACGTTTTTGGCACTGCCCGGGTCATTTCTAAAACTTTCCGCCCAGGCGTTGCGCGAATAAAAAAGTGGTGCCGCGCCAAGCGCTGCTGCGCCCGCTGCGCCAAACTTCAGAACTTGACGTCGATCAAGTTTTTTAAAATCGGTCATGGTTTTTCCCTGTCAATGTTGTGGCCGCAATCGCGGCCTGCCAATACACGCCAGCCCCTAAACCAAAAGCCGTTGTGTGCCTGATGTCAGGTCAAACCTTCCTCACGGGAACTTTTGACCCAATTCACCTGTGTAAAATTCACAGTATTCCATCCTTAGGCAATAACTTATTGAAAATACTGATATTTTTATGTTAATATGATAATTATTATTATGTAAATTTGTAATTTATGTAAATTTTAGCAATCAGTTAGGGGCCCTAGATGGTAAAAAATCCGGCGATGGCGCATAAACTCCGGCATCTGCGTAAAGATCGCGGATTAACGCAGATTGACCTGGCGACAAAACTCGGCATTTCGGCCAGTTATTTGAACCTGATTGAACACAATCAGCGCAACCTGACGGTCCCGCTGCTGCTGCGGATCAGCGATATCCTGAACGTCTCGCTGCAGGCATTCGCGCCGCAACACGATAGCCAGAAAATTGCCGAATTAACGGAAATTCTGAAAGATCCCCTGTATGAACCCCTGGATCTGGGCGACGGCGACATCGCCGAGTTGGTCGCCAGTGCCCCGGCCCTGTGCCAGGCCCTGACAAAAACCTACGGGGCCTATCGGAATTTCATGGAGGATTTCCAGGTCCTAAATGAACGTCTGGCCCAGGATCCTCTGTTATCCAGCAATATTCATCGTTTACGCACCCTGTTGACGTCGATTGTCTCGTTTTCCGAAATCCTGCACGACAATACGGACCTGGCGCCGGGGGAACGGCAGAATTTTCAGAAAATCGTTCGCGACGAAAGCGAAAGACTGAGCGAGACCGTAACCGCCATGCTGGAAATTGTCTCGGGCGAAGGCCTGATCGGCACCATTTCGGATACAACACCGCAGGAAGCGGTAACCGATTTTTTGCAGACCCATAACAATTATTTTCCCGAACTGGAACAGGCCGCCCAGGAATTTCGCCGTGAGGCCGGGCTCGACAGTGTTTCGGTTAGGGCCCGGCTGATCGGTTATCTGCTGGAACGGCACGGCGTCAGTGTGGAAATTGCTCGCGATGCCAGCGAGGACAGTGGCGCATCGTTTTATGACGAGACCAAACGTCATCTGATCCTGTCCATGTCCCTGCCCGGCCCCAGCATCAATTTTCATTTGGCCCTGCTGTCCGGTCAATTGTCCTATGGTGTTGTTTTGGATCAGCTTGTGGCGACAAATTTGCTGCCGAGCGCGGTCGCAAAACAACGGACCAAGGCCGCCCTGGCCAACTATTTTGCCGGTGCCTGCCTGCTGCCCTACCAAGAATTCCTGCAGGCCGCCACCCAAAGCCGCTACAACATTGAGCTTCTTGAACAGCAATTTTCCGCAAGTTTCGAGCAGATTTGCCACCGCCTGACGACCCTGAGGGACCCCCAGGCATCGGGCATTCCGCTGCATCTGATCCGGGTCGATGTGGCTGGTAATATTTCCAAACGGTTCAGTGCGTCCGGGCTCAGGATCCCGCGCTACGGCAGCGCCTGCCCGCGCTGGATCATGCACCATGCCCTATTGAGCCCGGGTATCCTATGCGCGCAGGTCACACAAATGCCCGACGGTGGGCGCTATTTTTCGATCGCCCGAACCACCGCCAAACCAAGCCTGACCTTTGGCCATCCCGGCAAACATTACGCCATCTGCATTGGTTGCGAACTGACCTTTGCCGATCAGATGATCTATTCGGACGGCCTTAATCTGGCAGCACCGCAATTGGCGGTGCCGGTCGGCGTCGCCTGTCAACTGTGTGACCGGCGCAACTGTCCACAGCGGGCCGCCCCGCCACCGCCCAAATCAAACATCCATGCCCCTGACCGGGGCCGCAACATTTCGCCGGGTATCGGTGAGGTTTAAACCCGATAACCGCAGTTGGGGTCAGGACCAATTAATCGGATAGAAATGCCGACCGAGTCACTTTGATCGGCAAGGCGGAACGTCAGCGTTCGTGCAACCGCCCCCGAGCCCGGACCGCGTTTTTCAGCGGCACTGATCAACAAAGCCTTGTCGGGGCAGGCGACGATAAAGCGCGGATTGGCGCCCTTGCGGCCCCACCAGTCGAGTATCCTGTGCCCTGAGACATACAAATTTTTTAGACTTCAGCCCGTGTGATCGACAGGATGTCAATCTGGCATTTTGATATCTGGTCTGGGTTATTTGGAGAGGTACGGCTTATACTGCATATCTGATTTCATGATATGTTCCTCTAGCCAAGAGCAGAGAATTCTGACAATGGCTCGACTGGCGATAACGTTCGAAGTGTCCTGGTACGCGACGTAAAGTTTTTGCAAATCTTTAATTATCTCGCGGTGTTCCTCCGCATGATGTTGCAATCCGGGGTAGTTGTATTTTCGCATGAACGCTTCCTCACGTTTAAAATGCGCCAGAGCGCGTTGCATGAGGACCTTGAGCATTTTCCCGATGGCTTGTTTGTCGCAGTCTGACTGATGGGCGTCATCGATGTGATTAATCAGACTGAATATCATAATGTGATCGGCATCAAGACTTTCGACGCCGACTTCGTAATCGCTTGTCCATATCTTTACCGTCATGCAACAATCATCCGCCATTTAACCCGGTTATTTTGGCACGGTTTCTGTATGAAAAGAAAGTGGGGGCAAAAGTCCAGGATCGCCTAAAACGGGATTTTATCCGATTTCCAAACATTTTTGAATATTTCGCTCGTGGACGTCGAGCATGTGTTGCAGGTCACGTGCGAGCCCATCTGCGCTGATTTTGGGCAAGGCCTCGCGCAGCGTGCGGACGACCCAACCTTGGCCGCGATTGAGCTGGTCCAAACATTCGTCGACACGGCTTTGGGCAATCAGTTTTTCATAGAACGCGCCTGTTTTCGAACTTGGAACGCCACCGAGATCGACGATATGGCGAGTTAACATCTGGCAGAAATAACCCTCGTCCTTGGCAATGTTGTGCAAGATCGCCCGATCGGTCTCGCCGGCAGTCCCGTTGGCAATCTCGGAAACATCCCGGGCACCTGCGCGTTCGCCCTCCAAAAGTTGGTTTAGCAGTTCGATCAAATCGGCCGCGCTCATGTAACCGAGGTATTGCGGGTCGACCTCATGCAGGTAGCACGGCGGCGAGGCATAAGGCGTGGGTTCGCTGCGGCTCGGGTCCTCGGCAGGTGCCGTCGGGGACTGGTCCTGCAGCCAGCCACAGGGCCTGAATACGGTACAGCCGGTTTCGGTCACAATGGCATCCAACGGAATGTCGTGCGGTTGTGGATAGATCGTGTTGAGGCGCGCAAATTCATAACCGATGCCGATTGTCAGCGGCGGTGAGTCCAGGGTCGCCAGTGTCCGGTCGAAGTACCCGCCACCATAGCCCAAACGATAGCCGGCGTCGTCAAACCCGACCAGGGGAACGAGCACGACCGTGGGGCGTACGATGGTGCGTTCCGCCGGCACCGGGATATTCCAGATGCCACGCGCCATTTCCATGCCGGGCCGCCATGCCCAGAATTCCAGCGGCTGATTTTTCTCGACGACACACGGTAATGCCGCCGTAGCGCCCAGCGCAATGGACTCCCGAACCAACTTGAGTAGATTGATCTCGCCACCGAAAGGCCAGCAGAAGCCGATACATGCCTGCGTCAGTTCAGGAACCCGTGCGCGAACCAAATCGCTGATGATCGCTCGCGTGCGGGTTCGTTCCGCCAGCGGTATCTCAAGGCGCCGCGAACGCAACTCGTTGCGCCGCAACCGGCGCCAATTTCGAATTTCCTGCCAATTGTTCATCATCACTCGGTTCCCCGATCTATTTGCTGCTCGCCACACAGCTCGCGACCGTGTTCGTCGGCGAACCGTTTGCTGCCTGTCGTCGACCCGTCACCGGGATCGACCGAATATCCCCGTCGTCGGGGCGGACTATGGTGTTACCGACCCCCTGTTCCGAGATTTCGTCCGGGAGCGCCCGCATTTTCTTTTCCCCCTCCTATTTGCCACCGGGAACGCCAGTGCATGACCTTATGAACTTGTCATAATTTAACATGTATTTAATATACATGTAAATATAGATTATTTAACACCCAGATAAAATACATTTAGCGGAGTCGTACACATACCATCGTTTGTTATCGCCAAAGAGATCGCTGGGGCGGCCCTATTGGTCGCCTTGGCGACAGCCGTCTTGTCGAAACCGGTTTGCGTGAAAATATCGGTGATCGAGAAGACCCTTGTCATGGATCACAAGGGCACGACACAACCGATGTGGACGTTGGGTGGACCCCTTGCGGGCCCGCTGGTGCGGGCGACGAAAGGCCATCTCGTCGATTTCACTCTGATCAACCAAAAGGCCAACAATCACGCCAGTTATTTATGGGTAATGGCAAGCCCCTAAACCACCTTACACAGGCCACCATCGACATTTATCGCTGCCCCATTGATGTAGGAGCCGGCATCGGAAGCCAGCATGCAGGCAACATTTGCAAATTCTTCCGGTAACCCCAGTCGGCCCATGGGCAGGTCCTTTCCAGCCTCGGCATACCAGTCCTCCAGGCTCAGACCCCGGGGGTCCTGTTGATGGCGACGCTCCCACTGGTCGCTGCGGATTTTGCCGACCAGCATGCCGTTAACCAGGACATTATGGGCAGCCCCTTCATGGGCCAGAATTTTCATCAACGCCATCCCCGCCGCCCGGCTGACCGCCGTCGGCGCGCCTTCCGCGTCGGGCATTTTTGCGCCAACATTCAGAACATTGATGATCCGTCCCCAGCGCTGGGCGCGCATTGCCGGAATGACCCGCCGGCACAGGCGTATTGAGGCAAACAGTTTTAAATCGAGATCATCCTGCCACAGGGCGTCGCTGACCTCGAGAAACGGCCCGCGCTGGGAGGTCCCGGCGTTATTGACCAAAATATCAAGGGTCCCCAATTGCCCTTCGGCCTCGGCGATGGCCCGGTCGCAGCCGTCGGCGGATCGAATATCTGCGGCAATGGCAACGACTTTTCCGCCACCAAGTTGGGCAATTTCCTGGCGCGCGGCGTTCAGGTCTTGCCGCCCTCTGGCGACCAGGGCAACATTGGCGCCCGAGGTGAAAAACCGGGTTGCGATGGCTTTACCAAGCCCCTTGCTGCCACCCGTAATCAAGGCATTTCGACCATCCATACGTATTTCCATTGTCTTCTCCCGAAGCGTTAAAATCTAAAAAATCGAACAAAAAAACCCTTAGTCCGGAAAATCAATCCAGTTAAACAATTGCAGGCCGCCGTCGACAATCAGTGTTGTTCCGGTCACATATCCCATAAAATCGTTTGAAAGGAGGGCCATGGCGGCGCGGGCGATATCATCGGCGGTGCCAAAGCGTCCCATGGGGATTTTACGCTTTGGTTGGAACATCTCGTCGCTGGTTGCAAAACCGCCGCCGGGAATGGCACCCGGGGCGATTCCATTGACCCGAATGCCCTCGGGCCCCAATTCCCGCGCCAGTTCCTTAATCACCATGGTCAGTCCGGCTTTAGCCGCCGAATAGTGGGGCAGGTTGCGGGGTTCCGTTGCATGCAGCGACGTCAGATAAAGCAGGCGTCCGGCAATTTTCTGCTCGCCCATGGCCTTGGCAACTTCCCGCCCGAGCAAAAAACCGGACCGCAGGTTGGTGTTTAACATGGCGTCGAAAGTGGCTTCTGAGACCTGCGAAGCCAGGTCCGTTTCCTGCCGTTTTGGACAGGCGGAATGGACAAAAATATCCGGTGGCGTGGCACCTACATCCTCCCAGACGGCGCGCCAGCCCTGGGTATCGGAAAGGTCGGCAACCAAAGAAACGGCTTGCCCGCCAGCCGCATTAATTTCATCGGTCACGGCAGCGAGACCCGATGGCTCTACATCGGTGAGTGTTAAGCGGGCCCCTTCCGCCGCCAGCCGGGTCGCCATGGAGCGGCCAATATTCGACGCCGCCCCGGTTACCAGCGCATGCTCCCCATTGAATAACTTAACACCCAAGATAGCCATTGTTTACTCCCTGTCCTACAGAAAATTGTAACCGTGATTTAGCTCTTAAGTCACAACATTTACAATCGTTTACATACCCCTATTATTTCGTATCCTGCCTGACAAACCGACGCCAACTTCAGACAATCAGGAAATACCATGGTTCAATCCGGAGCTTTTACCAGTGAAACTCAATCCCTGTTGGCGCACCGGGTGAGCGTTCGAAAATATCGTGACCAGGAGGTCAGTGCCGAGATGGTTGAAGCCATTCTTGATGCCGCCTTCCGGGCACCCACCTCGTCAAATATCCAGGCCTACAGCGTTGTCGTGGTTCGCGACACGTCCCGGTTGCAGGCCCTTTCGACAACCACTGGCAATCAAAAACATGTGCAAAATGCGCCGGTATTTTTGGCCTTTTGTGCAGACATCACGCGCATTGAATCGGCCCTGGCACGCCATGGTAAGTCGGTTAAAAACAACAACCTGGAACTGGGACTTGTCGCCACGATTGACGCGGCGCTGGTTGGCATGTCGACGTCCCTGGTGGCTCAGTCCTTTGGCCTGGCGGGCGTGATGATTGGTGCCGTTCGTAACAATCCCCTGGAGGTCGCACGGATTCTGGCTTTGCCCGATCAGGTCTATTGTGTGTTTGGCATGTGTCTGGGCTGGCCCGATGAAAGCCCCCGACAAAAACCCCGAATGGCACCTTCGGCTATGGTTCATTATGAGCAATACGGGCACTCCGCAACGGCGGACGAAGCGGCGCAACAGGTGGCTGATTATGACCGTCACCTCCACGCCCATTACACCGCCGTAAACAAACCGACGACGGCGGCATCATGGACCGACGAAATGGCTAAAAAGTTTTCGCCTCAGCCGCGCGCCAACCTGCGTTTGGCCCTTAAAGAACTGGGTTTTGATTTTCTCTAAGTTCTTTGTTTTCAGTCAACCGGTGGATCACTCCCGCTCTCGGGGGATAGCCGCATTTTGATTTTACGCAGACAGATAACACCGACCAGGCCGGCGGCAGCCATAGCCCCAGCGGCAAAGAGCAGCGCATGGCTGAAACCGGCTCTGAAGGCGTCGTTGACCAGCGCCGTAAGTTCATTGAGTTGTAACCCGTTGAGATCGGACGGCGCAATCAGAGCAGCCAGCCGCCCTTGTTGTTGCAAAACATCTGCCAGTTGGCGCTCATTCAAGCCAAGATCAACAAGGTTTGATACCAAAAAATCGGAAAACCCGGAGGTCAAAAACACCCCCATTAGGGCAACGGAAATCAGCCCGGCAACCCGCGCCATCGTATTGTTGACCGCCGATGCAAGGCCGCTCTGACGATCACCAGCGGCGTTCAGGGCAACCATTGTAACCGGCGCGATGAACAGTCCAAGACCAACGGAAATGAAAAGGACCGCCGGTAGAAAATCCATGACAAAGCCACTTTGCGCTGGCACCTGGGTCAGTAGAAAAATACCAAAGCAGGCCATAAAAGGCGCCGAAGCCAGCAGCCGGCCCGGGCCATGGCGGTCCAAAAAGCGGCCAACCGGTCGCGACAGCAAAATGATCGCGACTGAAATGGGAAGTCCACAGGCACCGGCCTGGAGGGCGCTAAACCCAAGGATCTGGATATAATAAAAGGGAAGCAGGAACAGGGTCCCCTGCAGGCCGATGAAAAAAAACAGGGTTTGTAAATTAATGTGCAGGAAGCGGCGGTTTTTAAATAACCGGACGGGCAGCAGGGGGTCCGGCGTGAACATTTCAAACAGCAGCGTCGCCGGCAGGACGACGACAGCGGCGACCAGCGTGGCGACAACAAGATCATGATCAAATCCCAGTCGGGCACCTTCCAGCAGACCAAAGACCAGGGCCCCCAGCCCACAGGTCACCCCCAAAATCCCGACCCCATCGAGAGGCCGGTTGCTGGCGTCTTCATAGGGCGGTTTGGGGACCCCCCTGAGGAAGATCAGCGCCATCGCGCAAATTGGCAAATTGATTAAAAAAATCCATTGCCAGGATAGAAAATCGACGGCCGCACCGCCGACCAGGGGGCCGAGCGGGAGCATCATCGAACTCATTGCCGTCCATGACCCGACGGCCTGGCCACGGCGCTCGACGGGAAAACAGGCATTGAGCAGGGCCAGACTGGACGGCATGGTCAGGGCAGCCGACAAACCCTGGGCGGCGCGCGCGGCAATCAAGGCGGCGCTGCCGTCGGCACTGGCACAGGCGATTGACGACAGGGCAAAGCCATAGATACCGATCCGCAGCACACGTCGGCGGCCATACCGATCACCCAGGGCACCGCCCATCATCATCAACGACGCAATAAACAGCAGATAAACCTCGGCCACCCACAGGGCACTGGTCGCGTCCATGGATAATTCCCGTTGAATTGCCGGTAGGGCGGTATTGACAGCTATCATGTCGGCAAACCCCATTCCACTGACCAGAGCCGTGGCAACAAGAACCCATTTTTCCTGGCGGCTCGTCAACGCGGGGAGTGGTTGTTGGTTTGACAAATGACTGCCCGTTCGGCCCTTCACTTCGCTATTGAAACACTCCGGATTTGGAGCAACCGCGAACTGCAGGTTGGTTCTTATTCTTGTGCAAATCCAGATAATTCGGCATGATTTATCGGTCGGGTAGGGAACTCAATATCCGATTTACCATAATTTGTTTGGGGGCGACATGAGTGATCAGCCATCGGAATTACTGCTAACGTGGATTTCCCAGCGCCTGTCGGGCTCATCCAAGGACTGGTTTGATCAGCAATTGACCAAACTCGTGTCCGAGCCATCGGTCAAATCCTTTGATATCGCTTTTGCCATGGTCCCCCGCAAACTGGGCAAACAGGATTTAGCCCCGACGGCAACTGAGCTGGCGGCGGCGGCGGCGGCCCGCACCGGTTGGAATCCCAGCCAATGGAGCATCGACGTCGCCGCCCGCATTTATTTGTTAACCCGGCTTTCCGAAGACCCGTCCGTCAACTTCACTGAACGGTTCAGGGATCTGCACCGGACGGCGGATGTCGGTGAACTGTTGGCGCTCTTTAGCGGGCTCCCCCTGTACCGGCGGCCCGAGACCCTGGTTGCGGTGACCGCCGATGGGCTACGGACAAACATCAAAGCTGAATTTGAAGTGATTGCCCACCGCAATCCCTTCCCGGTCGAGCAGTTTAGCCAAAACCCCTGGAACAACATGGTGCTCAAAGCGCTGTTTATCGGCGTTATGCTGGAACCCATTCAAGGCCTTGATGAGCGGGCCAATCCTGAACTGGCGAGAATCCTCAGCGATTATGCCCATGAACGCTGGGCAGCGGAGCGATTTGTTTCACCGGAATTGTGGCGCTGTATCGGCCCCTTTGCCGAAGCGGCCTATCTGGACGATTTCCAGCGTGTCATCGACCAGGGAAGCGAAACGGAAATAAAAGCCGTCGCCCTGGCCCTGAAAACCGCTCCGCCGTCGACGGCAAAAGAGAATTTGGCGGCACAACTCACTGCCTATGATGAAATCATTTCCAATGGCCAATTGAGCTGGCGCCAGATTGCCGACGAGATGCTCGACAATTCCCAGGCGATAACCCGAAAATTAAACTTTGAAGTGGAACTTACAAGATGATGTATATTGATTCTCACGCCCACATGTTGTCGCGCACTACGGATGATTATGAAGCCATGGCTGCTGCCGGTGTTGTCGCCGTCATTGAGCCAGCTTTTTGGCTCGGTCAGCCGCGCACTCATGTCGCCACCTATATTGATTATCTGTCTTCCATCGTCGGCTTCGAGCGGTTTCGCGCCGGACAGTTTGGTATTCGTCATTACTGCACCATCGGGCTCAACTCCAAAGAAGCCAACAATGAAGAGCTGGCGGAAGCCGTAATGGAAATTTTACCGCGCTTCGCCCTCAAGGATGGGGTCGTCGCCATTGGCGAAATTGGATATGACGACCAGACGGAATTGGAAGATAAATATTTCAGATTGCAGATTGACCTGGCCATGGAACTTGATCTGCCGGTCATGGTCCATACCCCTCACCGCGACAAAAAACGCGGCACAACCCGGTCCATGGATGTCTGCCTGGAGCACGGCATTGATCCCGGCAAAGTCATTATCGATCACAACAATGAAGAAACCGTGCGCGAAACCCTGGACCGGGGTTTCTGGGCGGGGTTTTCGATTTACCCAAGCACCAAAATGGGAACCGAACGGATGGTCGATATCCTTATGGAGTACGGTCCCGAACGAATCATCGTTGATTCGGCCTGTGACTGGGGAATATCCGAACCCCTGGCGGTGGCAAAAACCGCCTTGCTCGCCGCACAAAAGGGCGTTGATAAAGAAACCATTCGTTTGGTTTGTTATCAAAACGCCCTCGATGCCTATGGTCAAAGTGGCCAAATGAACGAGGACGACTGGCTGAATCCGCCGGCCATTGATCAACGCACCGTGTTTGAAGGCAATTCCATCCTCCGCGGACAACGCGAACCGGTGGTCGAGGAACAAACGTCGCGGCGGACCCTGGACGATTTGATCATCGAATAAACCGTGGCGTACCCCCAAAACCCACAGGCGGCATGACAAAATTCGTAGCTATTATTGTCGGGGTGATCCTGTTCATCACCCTGCCTTTTTTTATTTTTGGCGAACAGATCGAACTGTTTTTCGCCGGCGATGGTGTGGTATCCTGGTTAAGGGAATTCGACAGCTTTGCCTGGGCTGCGGCGATCGGATTGCTGGTCGCTGATCTCGCCATCCCGGTTCCGACAACGGCGGTCATGGCGGCGCTTGGAATGGTTTATGGACCTGTCCTTGGCGGTTTTATTGGCGGTCTGGGATCAATCATCTCCGGCCTCGTCGGTTACGGCTTATGTCGGCAACTGGGTCGCCCCCTTGCCCTGTGGTTAAACGGCGAACGGGGGTTACAGGAGGGTGAAAAAATTTTCCTGCGGCTTGGCGGCTGGATTGTCGCATTGTCGCGGTGGGTTCCCGTATTGTCGGAAGTCGTCGCCTGTATGGCCGGATTGTCGCGGATGTCGTTTCCGGTTTTTCTGGCCGCCCTGGTGTGCGGATCGGTTCCGCTCGGGTTTATGTTTGCGATCATCGGCCATCTGGGTGGCGAGTATCCGCTGATAACCCTTGTCCTCTCGGCCCTGCTGCCGTTTTTATTGTGGGCGGTTGTTCGCCCTTATCTTAAATCTTAATGCACTTCCGCGGTAATATCCCAACAGACCTGGAGAAACCGATAATACATATGACTATTCAATAGGTTAGGGTAATCACGCGGCCTTACACAGGTGACGGAAAATTCGTTCCTGAATTTCATTTCAATTGTTCCTGATGCTCAATAATGGTAGGGGTTGATTATAAACTTTTTACTATTAGTGTTTAAAATCAACAAATTAAGACAAATATTTTCGACTTTTATGACGAAATACATAAGGGCTCGTGGGGGTAATTGTGGTTTTCCGCCGTACCTTTGCGGATTACCGCAGAAAATTGGTTCTCTAACCGATAGACAACTGAACACCGGGTCCGTAAAGTACACGCAAGAATTAGACGTGGGCGAATAAAGGGTGTGATTTTTTTGATTAAAATCGCAATAAAATCCGTTGTCCAAGTAAGGTTCAAAACCAATACGGGCAGATCAACTGCTCAAATTCACTTAAACAGGCTGGATATTCACGATTCCTAAAGGGGAGATTAATATGCGTATATCTAAATTTCTAACGGGCGTAGCCGTAACGGCTGGCCTTTTGGCCTTTGGTGCTACTGCATCCGACGCCGCGACCAAAGTTAAGCTGGTTCCCTATGTCTCTGGTGTAAACACACCGTTGGCCATGGTTCAACCGGCCGGTGACGACCGCAAATTTGTGGTCGAGCAGTTTGGCCACATCAAGATCATCGATAAGGACGGCAATTTACTGCCGTCGCCGTTCCTTGATATCCGAAACAAGATCATTACCCAGTTCCATGATTTTGACGAGCGCGGCGCGTTAGGCCTGACCTTCCATCCGAACTTCAAAAACAACGGAAAATTTTACGTTTCCTATTCCACCATCCTCGATTTCCAGGGTGATCTTGGAAAGATGTTGTGGTGGGATCACACCAATGTTGTTGAAGAATATACCGTTTCATCGGAGGATCCCAATAAGGCCAACCCCAATTCCGGCCGTATCATTACGGCCATTGACTGGCCACAGTTTAACCACAATGGTCACTGGATCGGCTTTGGTCCGGACGGTTATCTTTACATTTCCACCGGCGATGGCGGATACGCCAACGATTGGGGCATCGGCCACAATGTAACCGAAGGAAATGGTCAGGACCTGTCCGTTCTCCACGGCAAAATTCTTCGGGTTGATATCAACAAAACCGATGGCGATAACAATTATGCCATCCCCGATGACAATCCCTTTGTTGACGACGACGAAGCCCTTCCGGAAATCTATGCCTATGGTCTGCGCAACCCATGGCGGTGTTCCTTCGATCAACAAGACGGACGTTTGATCTGCGGTGATGTTCAGCAGAACAGCTTCGAAGAAGTCAATGTTATCACAAAAGGCGGCAACTACGGCTGGCGTCGGATGGAAGCGGGACATTGTTTTGATTACCAGAAACCCGACGACCATCCCGCAACCTGTGACATGGATGAATTGATCAATCCGGTTTTGGAATACAAAAACTGCACGGCACAGCCCGATGGCTGCCTGGGGATTTCCGTCACCGGCGGATATATCCACCGCGGTTCCGATAAGGGACTGGCTGGTAAATATGTCTTCGGCGACTGGTCCAAGGGTTTTGCTCAAATGGACGGTCAAATCTTTGTGGCGTCCGGTTCCGGCGACAAGTGGAGCCTGGATGTGGCAACGGTTACCAACATGAGTGGCAAGATCCCCTACATCCTGGCATTTGCCCAGGACAATGCGGGTGATGTATATGCCCTGACGTCGATCACCACCGGCCCCAACGGGACCAGTGATACGATCTATAAGATCGTTTCCGACTGATCCATCCGTTCAAGAGAATGTCGCCAGTTCTAAAATGCTGGCGACATTTTTCTGTTATGAAATTGAATGTCTAGGTCCTGCAAAAAAGGTCTGGATCCTATTTGAAGGAACTGCTGTTGCGAAGGGTCGCTTCTTTTATGCACCTTTTTGAGAACGGGATCGATCGGGAGTGTTGAGTTGATGTATCGTTACGTCATAGTTGGTTGCCTGGTTTTGGTGATGGTGCTCGGTGCCAATCTGTCGCCGGGTTCGGCCGAAGAAACAAAAAAATTCGTGCCCGTTGAATTTACGGACGCCTATCTGGCCGATCCCGCAAACTTTGCCAAGGGCAAGGAAATCTGGTTTGAACAATGCACCCATTGTCACGGTTATAAAGCCTACCCGGGCAAAGCGCCTAAACTAAAACCCCGGCGCTACAAACCGGCGTTTGTGTACAAGCGCATAACCAAAGGATTTAAAAAAATGCCCGCATGGGATGAAGTTTATGACGAAGAAGAACGCATGGCCATTGTCGCTTATGTCATGAGTAAAAAGTTTTCCCCGTGATCTGCACAAGTTCCGCTTTGCTCAGGAATCAGGTTGTATGGGCTTCTTGCGGGCCAACCAAATGGTTGCGGCGGCAACGAGGATGACCAGACTGGCAATCATCATGCCCATGCCTTCGCGCGCGGTTTCGGTTTCCCACCAGACATCTTTCTGCCAGAACCCAGGGGTTGTCGGCCAATAAAAGACGGTGAGAAGCAAAATACCGACAACGGAAAGGACAAGTACCGAAAAATAACGAGGCCCCAAAACATGCGGCAACCGAAAGCCTGCCAAGCCGGCCCAGACCATAGGAACGGCATAAATCAGTGCCCACACAGGACCGTCGGGATCGTTATATTGGACGCCGATAAAGGCAATCATAAGCAGGAAAAATAAAATGTTTAAATACTTCATGGACATATCCTACATTTTCAATAAACAACTAACTAGGGTCAGGACCCATTAATTTCATGCAATTCTGTTTGCCAGTAAGCTTACGAATACAAGAAAACAAGCGCAAGGACATGCTGGGCATATTCGAGCCTTGTTTTCGCACAAGGCGTGAGCTTACGGACAAACCCCTTGGGGCGGGGCGCTTTATCACTCTGGCTTCGTTGAAAAAACTTGAAAACCGTGGGGTTTCCTGCGTCTTTCCGCCTAACCAGAGAGATAAATCACCTCCGCAGAATGGACGAAATTAATGGGTCCTGACCCTAGGGTCAGGACCGGTTATTTAATAGGGCAGATCGTTTGAACAAATCAAGAGACAAGTGGACCCGGCAACGGGTGGTAACAACGACAAAAGCGGAGAAATAAAATGGTATGGGTGCAAACCAAAACAAAATCCGAATTGACGCTCCATTTGCAACAGTTTTCGGTGCCCTATGAGTTTCCCGTATATTTTACGGAAGGCCTATTTCACACGGATAATTCTGCCCTGGTTGATGCCCTGTGCCGGCTGGAAACTGACAAACGCCACAAGGTAGTGATTTTCCTCGACGACGGCCTGTCCGCTGCCAACCCGGATCTGCTGGCGCGCATTGATGCCTATGTCGATCACCACGCTGCATACATTGAAATGGTTGCGCCTCCCGTCCTGGTTCCCGGCGGCGAGAAAATCAAATCAGATATTCATTTTGTCGAACAGATGCAACAAACGCTTTACGATTATCGCATCGACCGTCATTCCTATGCCATTGCCATCGGTGGCGGTGCTGTGCTCGATGCCGTCGGTCTGGTCGCCGCAACAACCCATCGAGGGGTTCGTCATATCCGCGTTCCATCGACGGTTTTGTCGCAAAATGATTCCGGTGTGGGGGTCAAAAACGGCGTTAACCTCTATGGCGCAAAAAATTATATCGGCACTTTTTCTCCGCCATTTGCCGTCCTCAATGACATAGATTTTGTCATGGGGCTGGGCACCCGGGACAAGATAGCAGGCATGGCAGAAGCGGTTAAAGTTGCGCTGATCCGTGACGCCGGGTTTTTCGACTGGCTCGAACAAAATGCCGATCCCTTGGCGACCTTCGAAAAACAGGCCATGGCACATCTCATCCGCCGCTGTGCCGAGTTGCACATGCATCAAATTGGCCATGGTGGGGACCCCTTCGAGATGGGCAGCGCCCGACCGCTCGACTATGGCCATTGGTCGGCCCATAAACTGGAGGGATTAACCCGGTATCACGTGCGCCACGGGGAAGCCGTGGCCATCGGTATTGCCCTGGATGCCCGATATTCCGTTTTAAGCGGTCTGCTCGGTGCCGGTGCCGAGACCCGCATTTGTTTTCTGTTGGAACATTTGGGATTTAAGTTGTGGCATCCGGCACTTGAAAAACGTACCGCCGAAGGCACCTTGGAGTTGATGATTGGCCTGCAGGAATTTCGCGAACATTTGGGCGGTGAACTGACCATCACCTTGTTGTCGGATATCGGGATAGGCATTGAGGTTCACCAAATGGATACGGATCTGGTTCTCCAATCCATCGCCTGGTTAAAGGCCCGTCAGGAGTCCTGATGCAGTTTCCTTCCCACCCCTCGCTGGGTCACCTGACCTATTGCACAAACATCCATGCTGCCGAAATCTGGCCCGATGTTATCGCCGGACTGCGTCGCCATCTGCCGGAAATCAAAGCCGAGGTCTCGCCGGACGCGCCCTTGGGAGTGGGATTGCGCCTGGCCGCCAAGGCGGCACAGTCGCTGTCTGATCCTTCACACTTTTCCGAACTGCAGGACTTTCTTGCAGAGGGTGATTATTATGTATTTACCCTGAATGGATTCCCCTATGGCACGTTCCATGGCGAGCCGGTCAAGGAAGGGGCTTATAAACCGGACTGGGGCGATCCCCTGCGCCTGCGCTATTCCAATCTTCTGGCAGATCACCTGGCAAAGTTGCTGCCCGTGGGACTGGAAGGATCCATCAGCACGGTGCCCGGCACCTTCAAACCATGGATTGCCCAAACACCGGGTCTCATCAAAACCATCGCCGACCACATGGTTGATCACGTGTCGCATTTGGTGAAAATCCATGAAACAACCGGCAAATCCATTAATCTGGCGCTCGAACCGGAGCCGTTTTGTATGATTGAAACCATCGACGAGACCGTGCAGTTTTTTGAACGCCACCTATACGGTGCCCGTGCGGTCTCCCGTTTGGCCGATTTGGCTGGGTTAACCCCGGATCACGCGTCCCAGGCCCTGCGTCGCCATTTGGGCGTTTGTTATGATGTGTGCCATGCGGCGGTCGAGTTCGAGAACCCCGGTGCCAGTTTAAAGGCCCTGAAAGACGCCGGCATCAAAATATCCAAATTGCAACTGAGTTCGGCCATGCGCATCCCCTGTGTCGATGGCAATACGGCCCGGCAACTGGGGCAGATGAATGAGCCGGTTTATATGCATCAGGTTGTTGAAAACCGCGATGGCACGCTGATCAGATATGCCGATATTCCCGAAGCCCTGGAAAACCTCGCGGCAGCTCAGGGCTCCGAATGGCGCACCCATTTCCACGTGCCGATCTTTTTACATGAAATGCAGACCGTCGCCACCACCCAGCAATTTCTCAAAGACATACTGGCCCTGCACCGCGAACAGCCGGTAACCGAACAGTTGGAAGTGGAAACCTATACCTGGGACGTGCTGGCCGAAGAATATCGCAATGTTGGCGTGAGCACCGCCATTGCCCGGGAATTGGCCTGGGTCCGCGACCAATTGATCCCATGACTTTAGGCCTAGCCCTGCGCCTGGGGCGTGTTTCCAATCTGCCGACCGTTTGGACCAACATGCTTGCTGCCATCGTCCTGGTTGGTGGCAACGCGGTCGATGACCGTACCCTGCTGATCGCCATTGCCTTGTCCTTGTTTTATATTGGCGGGATGTTTTTAAACGATGCCTTCGACGCGGAAATCGATGCCCGGGAACGGCCTGAACGACCCATTCCGTCGGGCGAAATTACTCAGAAAACCGTATTCCTCTGGGGGTTTACCATGCTCTTCGTTGGCATCGGCCTGTTGGCCTGGAGCGGTTTGGCGCGGCCCGGTGGTACCGGTATCTGGCCCGCGTTGAGCGGCATTGGCCTGGCTGGCGCGATTGTCCTTTATAACCGTCACCATAAGGCGAACCCGTCGAGTCCGTTGATCATGGGACTGTGCCGGGTTTTTGTATATTTGTCGGCGGGCTTGAGTTTTGTCGCGGCCCTGCCAACGCCGCTGATCGCCGGGGCCGGATTATTGTTGGCCTATTTGATCGGCCTCACCTATGTGGCCAAACAGGAAAACCTGGGGCGGGTGGAAAACCTGTGGCCGCTGCTGTTTCTCGGCGCACCCGTGGTATTTGGCATCTGGCAATCCCTTGATCAATTCGCCCTGTGGCCATTTAGTGGGGTGTTCGCCCTGTGGGTTGTTGTTGCTCTGTATTTTGTTAAACGGCGCGGGCCGGGGGATATTCCTCGGGCCGTCGTTAGTCTGATCGCCGGCATGTGTTTATTGGATGCGGTTCTGATCGCCTATATGGGTGAAACCACATTGGCCGCTGTTGCCGGTTTAGGTTTTCTGTTGACCCTGTTTTTTCAAAAGTTTATTTCCGGCACTTAACGGGAGTAGGAGATTTTTTTTATAGGGTCTTGGGAATTAACAAACTTCTGGGACAATATGGTAATTGATCGGATCCAACCACCGCGAATGGTTGTCTGGAAAACCGCTACCCTTCGTCATCAAAAACGTGATCAAGCACCAATTGTTTGAACGCTGTGGCGTGGATGGCACCGTCACCTAACAAATCACCGCGAGAACTGATGACCAGCGGTCCGTGGTTGGAATCATCGGTCAGGCGCCCGTGAGACCCCTTGACGATTTGGGTGTCTTTCAATGAGATGACGTCTAGCAGGTTGCGAAATCCGATTTTTCGTTTGGCCAGTTTCCAGGCCATGGTCGCCATGGGAAACCTGAGTGCCGGATCGACAAACAATTCAACCGGATCGTATCCGGGTTTGCGGTGAATATCGACCGTACGGGCGTAGTCCGGGGCCTTTTCATCGTCCAGCCAATAATAATAACTGAACCAGCGGTCGGCATCTGAAATGGCCACCAGCTCACCGGACCGGGGATGGTCCAACCCTTCGGCTTTTTTGCCGGCATCGTCGAGGACCCGCTCGACCCCATCCAATGCCTCAATAATATTTTTCACAGCTTCGATGTGTTCTGGCGATTTTACATAAATATGGGCCAGTTGATGATCGGCCATGGCAAATGCCGCCGAAGCCCCGGCATCAAAGACGTCACGCCCCATTTCCGTTCGAACGGCAATCAACCCGGCTTCACGCAGCGCCCGGTTAATATGGACAGCGTCGGTAACCGGCGTAATGCCGTACTCGGAAACGACGATGACCTGCCGCCCGTCACGATCAGCGGCAGTAATCAGATCGCCGCACAAGGCGTCGACTTCTTTTAGGTCCTGTTGGATACGGGAGTGCTCCAGGTCCGGTCCCAGGCGTTGCAGATTATAATCCAGGTGGGGCAAATAACTGAGCGTAAGTGTCGGGTCGCGGCTATCGATCACATGTTGAGTGGCCTTGGTTATCCAGGCGCTGGAGGTAATATCCGCCAGCGGCCCCCAGAATTTAAACAACGGGAATTTTCCCAGCTTGCCATCCAGCTCGTCACGTAAATCAGACGGAAAGGTATAGTGGTCAGGTACTTTGCGGCCGTCGGCCGGATACATGGGACGCGGCGTGGCGCTCCAGTCGGCGGTGGAATACATATTGTACCACCAGAACATTTTGGCGCAGGTAAATGCCGGATCACGGCGTTTGCCTGCGTCCCAGATTTTTTCACCACCCACCAACATATTGGGCTGGCGCCACAACAGGACTTCGGCCATCTCGCGAAAATACCAGCCATTGGCCACGGCACCGTGTTCCGACGGCATCAGGCCGGTGACCAGGGTCGACTGTACCGTACAGGTAACGGCGGGAATTACCGTGGTCAGCGACCGCATGGCACCGCGCTCGGACAGGCGTTTTAAATGGGGGGTGTGGACCCCGACCAGGGACGGAGACAAGCCGACAACCAGGATGACCAAAGTCGATTTCATGGCTGATATTAGTCAGGATCTGCGGTCCATTAGCAAGGAAAAAGGCGTCTTCTCTTCGCCTCCATTGTGGCTGTTCGTAGGGATTGCAGCGGGCGGTGCTCTTTACACGTGCAACGGCGCTCGAGGTCCTGCTTCCAACACCGTAATCAGGGGTAATTTGATGAAAAAGGTTGTGCCGCAGGGACTGTTATCGTGAAAGCCAATTTCACCCTGGTGGTTTTCGACAATTGAACGACAAATGTTTAAACCCAGTCCGGTTCCACCCCTTGCCCGGGCATCGGACGCGTCAGCCTGGGAAAACTGGTCAAACACCTGGGTGTGAAACGACGCGGGAATACCTGGACCCTCGTCGGAAACTTTAACAATTGCCAGGCCTGTGTCCGTGTCGAGGGAAATGGTAATGTCACTGCCAGACGGTGAAAATTTAGCCGCATTGGAAAACAGGTTGGCAACCACTTGGTTCAGGCGGAACGCGTCACCCCATACGATGGCAGGCGAATGGATTTTTAAACGAATTTTTACGCCGTGCTCAACGGCATATCCTTCGTTAATGATTACCGCTTCGGTCAATAATTCTGATAGCGCGAGCCTTTCGTACGTGTAAACCATTTGTGAAGAATTCAGTTTCTCGACGTCAAGAATATCATTCACCAAATTGATCAGCCGCTCACAATTTTTATGGGCGATCTTAATCATATTCGAAGCCTTTTTTGGCAGCTTCCCGAGGACACCACTTAGCGACAATCCAAGGGCCCCATTGATTGAGGTCAATGGGGTTCGTAATTCATGGCTGACAGTCGCGATGAATTCACTTTTCATGCGGTCCATCCGGATGCGTTCGGAAATATCCTGGCCGACAACCAATATACAGTCCTCGCCCCTGAAATCGACAATATCGCCGGCCAACAACATATTGATGAGGGCACCATTTTTTGTCCGATAAACGGTTTCAAAATTGCGAACATACCCCTTGGTTTTGATTTCTTTTACAAATTTTTTCCGATGTTCAGGAAATTCCCACAAACCAAGTTGAACCGACGTTTTGGCAAAGGCCTCTGCGCGGCTGTAGCCGGTGATCGACGACCAGGCATTGTTCACATCCAGGTGTCTTCCGTCTTTTGGTGACGCAATCGTCGATAGAGCTGGACTGAATTGGTAAACTTTGGTGAAAAGTTCTTCCTGGATTTCGGCTTTTTCCTTGGCCTTGCGCAATTCCGCTTCAATATGTTTGCGTTCGCTGATTTCCTGACGCAATTCACCGGTGCGCTGTTCGACCCGCTGCTCCAATTGTGAGTGGGCTTGGCGTAATTCATCATCGACCCGAATACGGCGGGTTATGTCCGTATAGGTAATGGTCAGTCCGCCATCACCGGTGGGCTGTGTGAGAACCTCGTAGGTGCGTTTGTTGCGAACAGTGATCGTTTTCGGCGATCTGGTATCACTCCAGAGGATAGATAACCTCTCGTCCGCCAACTTGTGCGGATCCCCTGGACCATAGTCGCCCCGTTTGGCAAGCAGCAGAATGATGTCACGTCCCGACAGTCGCGGTTTTAGAAATCCGTCAGGAATCTGCAAAATCTGCTGATATTTTTTGTTCCAAACGACCAGCTTATTGGTCTTGTCGATCATGACAACACCCTGGGCAATATGTTCCAGGATATCAGTCAAACTCTTGGTGTGTTCGGTCATGAATTGTATCCGATTTCGATCACAAGCCTCTGGTCTCCGTTCTGTATATCAAAGATTAACCGCCACCGATATGGTGTATTGCCCAAAGGGATGGAAGATAACCACTCCTTCGCCAAATTAACCTTCAGGTCCCCTATTCCATGATCGGTTCGGGACATCGGGGATTTAGAGGATGTCCTGCCTAATTGGATTCACTCGCAAAAAATGCCTTCGGCATACACATCTCGTCTGGAAAGGCATCTCACGAAACAAAATAAATCGATTGTCAGGCGGCAATAAAACGGCGCGCACAAACACCAATTCTGCCTTGTCGAGCGACGTACTGGCTAAATTCACAGGGTTTAACAAGAATTATATATGGATTTAATTATCGTTATATATGGGTGATTTAGGTTGTCCATCGTGGATATTAACATTTGAAGTTCGCAGGGTTCGGTTCAACTTTAGAATTTTATGAAAGTTTATACTATGTCAATCGCTCGAAAAATTTATTTAATTGTCGCTCTTATTGCCGTCACAGGTGGATCCATTGTTGCTACCGGGATTTTTAAAATGACCCAGGTTGGCAACGAGTTGGAAGAAATCGCCCACCAGGACATCCCCTTAACAGAGATCGTAACCGCAATTACCATCCATCAGTTGGAACAGGCCATTGTACTGGAGCGGGCTTTTCGCGCCAAAGGTGTCGATGAGGGGGCCGACTTTACCCGGGATGAAAAAGCTTTTGAAACCATAACCCAAAAAGTTGATGAAGAAATCGTTGCCGGACTGGCCCTGGCTGAACAGGCCCTTGCCCATGCTTCTACGGAGGAAAGTCGGCAAGAGTTCGAACATGTGTTATCTCAGATCAATAAAATTCAAGGCGAACACAAACAATATGAAGAGCACGCCCTTAAGGTTCTTAAGGCCCTTGAACATGGCGACGTCAACGCAACCGTTGATCTTGTCACGACCATCGAACATGAGCAGGAAGCCCTGGATAAAGAATTGGGAACGCTTCTTCTGCAGCTCGAAAAATTCACGGAAACATCGGCGGAACATGCCTTTCAGCAGGAACAATCCGGCGTCCGTCTTATGCTGATTATCGGGGTTTTGGGCGTTATACTGGGGATCGTTGTTGGTGTTTTAATTGGCCGCAATATTACGACCGGCGTAGTACAGATCACAGAATCCATGCGCCGCATTGCCGAAGGTGATTTGGACGGAAATATTCCCGGCCAAGACCGCAAGGACGAAATTCGTCAAATGGCGGCGTCCGTACAGGTCTTTAAGGATAATGCCTTAGAATCAATTCGCATAGAAAAAGAACAGGCGTTGAAAGATCAACGCAGCAAAGAGGAATCGACCCGTCAACTCAATCAGATGGCCGATGATTTTCAGGGTACCGTTGGTGAGATCGTCGGAACGGTATCCGCCGCATCAACGCAATTACAAGCTTCTGCAGAAACCCTGACGGCGGCATCCAGTCAGGCAACCAGTCAATCGTCGGCGATGGCGGCGGCGACGGAGCAGGCGTCCGTCAACGTGCAAACCGTCGCCTCGGCGGCGGAAGAATTGACAGGTTCCATTGGTGAAATAAGCCGCCAGGTACAAGAATCGACGACGGTTGCCAATTCAGCCGTATCCGAATCGGAACGTGCCAACACGATGGTTCGCGGACTTGCCGATGCGGCAGACAAAATTGGCGAAGTGGTATCCCTTATTACGGATATTGCGGAACAGACAAACCTGCTCGCTTTGAACGCAACCATTGAAGCGGCCCGGGCTGGCGAGGCCGGCAAAGGGTTTGCCGTTGTCGCTTCCGAAGTCAAAAATCTGGCCAATCAGACGGCCCGGGCGACCGATGAAATCGGCACCCAGATCGGTGGCATTCAATCGGCCACCCAACAATCCGTTGAGGCCATTGGCGGCATATCAAAAACCATTATCCAGATAAGCGACATTACGTCTTCCATTGCCGCGGCGGTCGAGGAACAAGGGGCGGCAACGCAAGAAATTGCCCGCAATATCGAACAGGCGGCACAGGGCACAAGCGACATTGCCGTTAACATTAAGGACGTAAACTCAGCGGCCGGCGAGACCAATTCTTCGGCAGGCCACGTTTTGTCCGCTGCCAATGATCTCTCAAGCCAATCCGTCACATTAAAAACCGAAGTCGCGAATTTTGTTGCCAAGGTGCGTGCCGGATAAATTTGGCTTGGTTGGACCAATCCCGATCTATCCCCCACCACTGCAAGGAGCTGCTACTCCTTGCAGTGGTTTATCTTCGCAGAAAAACCACAATAATCATAAGACACGCATTTCCGGGGTCATAGGACGTACACTGGCCCTGTCCTTTTTTTGTGACAAGGCGGTGTATCAGGTCAGAGGCACGACACTAAACAGCAGGGCCGCGGGTGGGGTCTAACGGCCCGTCGGTGGCGTTCCATTCCTTACCCGATGCCTGACATCGATCCGCGCCCGAACCGAACGAATCCTTCGACCCCATCAAAGTCCATCATAGGCCCCCGAAAGTTCACTAAATATGCCAGGTGTGGGAGGAAAACGTTTATGAAAGTTCTGCGCATTTCCTTATTTACGACAATCGAACGCAACCAGGCGCTCGCAAAAGCCAAACAAACAATCTCTGGCGGCGACGGATGGATTGTTGATTACGCCTTATTTTCCAGCCTCGCAGCGACTGTCAATTTTGAACTTGCCATTAAAAATTGTGCCCCGTTTAGTGATCAACTTCGCGATATCGGGTTCTCTGTAGGGGTAGAAGGCGATGTTCCAGACGGTGATAATGCGGATATTCGTGAATCTTTGTCCTTGAAGTTCCTGCACGATGCCCCGATCTAAAACGCGACGTGCCAGCATTTGGCCAACACCACTTCAAAGGTTAAACCCGGATCAGATTGTTGTCCGTCCGTTTGATCCATGGGACAATTTGATTTAACGATTTGATTTAAAGTGCCGCAAAGTGCTGGTCGAAATATCCGGGGTGGGTTTGCACCCACGGTTTGGCCCTGGCTTCATCATTCCGCAGGGTTAAAGTGGATTGTCCGATACATCCTGCAAGCAAAATTAGAACCGGACAAACTGACTTTCTGCGGGTTATACCAACCGAAGTCGGGGCTCCGGGTGCCGCCGGTCGGCAATTTATTACGGCTGTAAACCGCCGTAAAACAATGAGATAGTCGTGCCAGGGTCGGTTGATCTTGATAAGAACAAAAACCGGTCGTAAACCTTTGATCGTATAAGTGTCGTCGAAAATCATGACTTTGGATATGAAATTTTTACAAGCCGTGGACCCATTGTTAGTGCCGGGTATGGGAACAGAGAACGTCGCCTTGTTGCTTTATTCCCTGCTGCGTATGACCCGACCGAAGAATGTCCTTGAAGTCGGGATGGGCTATACGAGCCCGTTTATGGCGATGGCGCTCTTTGACAACGAGGTGGAAACGGCCACAGACAAGGCCCTGTTAACAAACCCTCAAGTGGAAATGTCGGCGGACGAAGCGGAAAGATTTGGAGTGCTTAATCCGGGGTACTTTACACAAACAACAACCCCCACCCTGCACGCCATTGACGACTTCTCCATGCAGGGAAGCTCCTCCGTCACCGTCCTCGATACCCTTAAAAATCTGAACTTGGGAGATTATATAAGGGTTTACGATAGTGATTACCGGGGATCGAGCCAACTGATCGATCGCAGCTGTTTTCCCCTTGATTTTGTCTGGTTTGATTGCGGAAGTATTCGAGATTACCGACATTTTATATCTGAATATTGGGATCTGATTAATCCCGACAAGGGCATGTTGTTGCTTCATTTTACCCATCAGATAATGCCTCACACCGTCGCTGGCGGTGCCGTCCCTTCGCTCGCTCCGGGTCCCGTTGTTAACGAGATAAAACGGCAACAACTGGCGCGCGGTATGGACGCGAATTTTGAGGTTTTAAGCCTGCTCGAGCCCCACAAACAACGCCAAGGCAGTGTGACAATGATCAGAAGATTACCGCCGTCGGATAAACTGCGCGGCAATTCATACGAAACGGAAATGGAACAGGCGTTTCAAGACCCCGAAAAACCGTTTCCCAAATTGTAGCTTCTTTTTTGCGGAACTACCTTGTCCGTTACGCGCCCGCTGTGATGCCTGGTAACCGCAATTAGTGAGCGAGCAAATCGAAGGCAATGGTAAGCTGTTCATCACCTGTCGGGACCGGCGCGGATTTGTAGACTAACGAAGATGGGAACAAGATAATTTGTGCTTTTTCAGGGTGAATAAGGATTTTTGGAACGGCGTTGTTTATGGCGGAAGCTTCGCATTCAAACAATCCAAACTCGACGCCGCGATCTTGCGGATTTAGCGTTTCCGGGGTTTTCAAATAGACAATGCCGCTTAACCATCCAGACGGAGTGACAGGGGTGCTGGCGGCGTCAGACGCCGATGTTCGGACAAATCCACCGTTCAAACGAACCGCCTGTGGCCAGTGTTCAGCAAATAAACAATCCGCAGATTTGTAGGCACTAAAATACGACCTTATCTCCACCTCAATGATCCGCTGCAGTTTGGCGAGGCTGTTTTTGGGGTATAAAAACAGATTGCCGTGAGCTTGAAAACGCAACCCGCCATCGGGCAGTGCCGCCTGTACATCATGTCCCTTGAATTGGCTGACAAGATCATCAATCAGCCCGTCGGCATCTTCGACGCGGTCTCTGAGTGTGCTCACGCGGATAAAATCGAGGGGCGTTTTGCAAAAGGGATACGTATTTTCCCGGCCAAGCTGATGCGCGGCCAATGCGCTGACCCGGGCTATACGAACGTTTGCTTCGTCCACCGCCATGGCCTTTTCAAAGCATTGATAAAAATCGTCGACCCGGTTAAGCCGATAAAGACATTCCAGGGTCGCGGCGCGAAAGGCCGCCGCTTGATCGAGGGCCCCTATGGCAAGGCCAAGACCTGACCAGGCGTTCCTATTGTCGGGTTCGATGGCCAGGGATTGGCGATAATGAGTCACCGCTTCGCGCAACCGTCCCAGTTGGCAAAGTGTCGCCGCGAGTTTGTCGTGGGCATCGGCCACATCGGGGCCCAAGGCGATGGCTTTATGAAAGTACCCGATGGCTTCATTGAAGCGCCCCAGTGCCATAAGCGCGGTGGCAAGATTGTTACAGGCCTCCGCGTAGTCGGATTTGATCGTCAATGCTTTTTGGTAACTGCTAACCGCTTCATGAACGTTGCCCGATTCATGGAGGATGGTGCCCAGGTTATTATGAGCTTCCGCGTAATCCGGTTTGATCGCCAGGGTGTTGCGATAACTTGTTATGGCGTCGTCCGGCTGGCCGAGCTGTTTCAGGGAATTTGCAAGATTATAGTGGGCTTCAACAAAATCCGGTCGCGCCGCTAAGGCCTTTCGATAACTTTCTGCGGCATCGGAAAAATTGTTTCGCGCCTTGAGCAGATTTCCAAGATTAAAATGGGCGTCAACAAAATTCGGTTTTATGGCCAGCGCTTTGCGGTAACTGTCAGCGGCGGCGTCATACCGACCGAGCGTTTTATAGACGGTGCCAAGATTGTTAAGGGCCTCAACAAAATCCGGCCGTACGACCAAAGCTTTTTTAATCAGATCAAGGGCCTTGTCGTTGGCACCTTGCTGGTGACGAATAGTCCCCAAGAAATGCAGGGCAAGGGAGTGATCCGGTTCGCTCCGTAGAATGCCCTGAAAAACCGTCTCTGCTTTGCTCAGATCACCGGACGTCAGGTATTTTATACCCCGTGCGATTTCCTGTTGTGAACCGTTCATTTGTAGCGACTCCACCGCAGCAGCACCCGTCTACAAGGGATTTGGCATTTCAACGGTTTCGCCGGGTCGTATTTTCCGGCGACAGGTTTGGAGCTATTCATAAATGGGTCCTGACCCTAAGGAGTGAATATAAATGCTATGGATCTGTAAGCAAATAAAAGGCTTCCACTCCTTGACTATTGGAACTTTAGCTCGAAAAGATCGGAATTCTCGCCGGCAACGGAAATATCTGATGAAACCCTGGGTATTTTTGATCGCTTTAAGACGGTAAGTCGTTAGCTATCAAGTTTGGTGTACATGGTGCCCGAATTTAGAGCCGGTACGGAAAGTGTAATTTGCCGATTGGGTAAACCTTCCCGCATTAACACCACATGTGGTATTCTGGAGTTTACGGCCAAAAGCTGGCGAACCTCCCAAACAATCGTGGGAATGCCTGCTTTAATAAATCTGTCGCCAATCTCGATCAACATTTGCGCCCCCTGTTGTTAAGTCGATTTGATCTCAAATCATATATGGGGTTTGGCGCGACCGATAGTTAAATATGAGAATTTGCATACCCGTTCATTCACGGGAAGGAGTTTTTTTAGATGAAATCGAATACACGGTTTTTTCTATTGCCGCGTTGGACAAATATCCCAAAAGAGCTTGCTGAAATCAGTCAAACCTAAACCTGCAATGCCGTGCCAGGATCGACCCATCTCATCTGGAAATTTTTTAAAAACCTCCAGATTACAGGCGGTCAGCCACGGGACACACTTGGAGTTAGAAATAAAAACTAAAGATCTTACCGAAGCTGCAAATAATGGAATTGACGTCGTTTACCAGCCTAATACCTTAAAACACTTCCGGGATAATAGGGCGCATTGAGATGGCGGAGAACGGTTCGACCAGTTCGGCGCAGCGCGATGCCAAGCATCGGGCAAGGAATGTAATGCCATCGACGGGCCGTTATACCCCACCCAAGGCCCTGGTTTTTTCTTCCATGCGACGGTACCCGTCACAGCACCAAAAACGATTACCAGTCACAAAATTTGGGGTCTCAGACCCTGAGGCCGTCGGCGTCAAAGAAATGCAGTTTATCGGCATTAAATTCCAGGCCGATTTGTTCTCCCGGGCGAACAGAGGTTTCACCGTCCGTGCGAACCGTTATTTTGCCCAAAGAGCCGCAATCAACGATCAGAAACATATCGGCCCCGAGATATTCGCTCACATCAACGGTGCCATCACAATCGCCTTTGCCAGGACCGACTATTTTGATCGATTCCGGGCGGATGCCCAGATGCTGAGCAGGACGGTCACCGGAAAAAACTACCTGTCCTGCCCCTTGCAATGTCGCCTGACCGGCGACCGTTGAACACGCCAGCATGTTCATTTTTGGTGACCCAATGAACTGGGCGACAAACAGGTTGCCTGGTTTGTTGTACAATTCGTGCGGTGTCCCGATCTGCGCAATCAATCCGCCTTCAAGCACAACAATTCTGTCGGCCAAGGTCATCGCTTCGACCTGGTCATGGGTGACGTAAATCATCGTTGAGTTTAAGGACTGGTGCAGCTTGGCAATTTCGTAACGCATTTCCACGCGCAAGGCCGCATCCAGGTTCGATAAGGGTTCATCAAATAAAAATGCCGTCGGATCGCGGACGATCGACCGACCAATGGCAACCCGTTGGCGCTGTCCGCCGGAGAGATCTTTGGGGCGTCGTTCCAACAGGGGTTCGAGTTTTAAAACCCGGGCCGCCTCATTCACTTTATCGTCGATTTCAGATTTTGGTCGGCCGGCGGTTTTCAGGCTGAACCCCATATTTTCGCCGACGCTCATGTGTGGATATAACGCATAGGACTGGAATACCATGGTCAACCCCCGTTTTGCCGGCGGTTGATCGGTGATGTCTGAGGCATCTATCAGCAGTTGCCCCCGGCTGGTTTCTTCCAGGCCAGCGATCATCCTGAGCAATGTGGACTTTCCACAACCCGACGGTCCTACGAAAATAATGAACTCACCATCTTCGATATCCAGATCGATCCCCTTGATGACCTGCACCGGGCCATACCATTTTTCAACAGCCTTTAATTCAATTGCACCCATTTGTCATACCTCCTTAGCAGTTGGTGACGCCCAGCCCAACCAGACGGCGGCGGTCCACGTAAACGTTCCCCCGCCGGCCGGTGTGCCGTCGTAGGGATCATAATATTCTGCAAATCCGTTGAGTTTGATCAGTTCCGCCGTATCCAGGCGAAGCCGGGTAGCGATCTCATGATGCCCGGCCTCACCAAGACCCATGGCAATCAGTGTATTCATGATCGCCCAAACGGGACCGCGCCAATAGCGCCGCGCGTCAAATTTTGCACTGTCCGGGGAAAAACTGGGAACCCCATATTTTACTTTTTTCAACAGTTCCACCAAGGTCGCCAAACTGCGGCCATCCTCGACGCCGGCGTACCAGCTCAGAAACGATGCGTTGGACAGGCTGTTAGCGAAATTGCCGCTGCGCAGATCGCGGGAGTCGTAACTCTTTAGGTCGGCGTTCCACAGAATTTCCGCGCCCTGCGCAAGATCGGAAATCCAGCCATCGATGATTTCAGTATTTTCGCCAAGCTGATCGCCGAGCCATTTCAGGTCCCGATGGGCGCGCAACAGGGTAAAGGTTGTGGTTGGGTCGGCGACCCGAAACGGGCTGTCCTTAAGAATTTTATCTTCGTCCCAACCCTGGTCGCGACCAAATTGCACAAGGGCAATATAGCGGTCGTAATCATACTTCGTTGGGCGCATGGAGGGGTCGACGTGGCCGGTATCGCGTCGGGTATAGGGGGCGACGCCACTGGGATCAATTGCCACCATTGCCGCGTCCCAGTCGGGCGCATTATCGCGCCCGGCTTCCCACGGATGGGTGATTGCCGCCGCGCCGCTTTCGCAGCGGTGATTATTGAACCATTGATGCCAGGCCAAAAATTTATCGTATAAAATGCGAATGCGTTGCCGCCCGATCACCGGGTCCCGCTCGTAGGTTTTGCGGGCAAGGGTCGCGGCAACCGGCGGCTGGCTAATTCCTGATGATGGAACGGCTGCATGTGTACACCAGACGTCGGGACCGGGAAAATAGTCATCATCGGGCTGGTGAAATAGAATATGAGGCACCATGCCGTTCGCCCACTGGCCGCTAAACAACGTATCAAATTCGGTCCATGCACGGTCGATGTCGAATGTCGAAAACCCGAAAGCCGCAAATGCGCTGTCCCAATTCCATTGATAGGGATACAGGCGGTCCGTCGGCACCGTGTGCCCACCACGATCATTGTCTCTTAAAATTTTCCGCGCCCGATCATCAAGCGCCTGTGCTTCCGACATTGTCATCCCTTTACCGAACCGGCGGTCAGACCTTTAGTCATGAACCGCTCCAAACCTAAAAACAGGACCATAATTGGTACCGTTGCAATCACCGCTCCAGCCATTAGATGCTGGCGCGGGATCTCCGAAGAATTGAGCATGGCGACGCCCCGCGTCAGTGTAAATTTCGACGGGTCATCCAACAGCATGAAGGCCAGCAAAAACTCATTCCAGGCGATCATGAAAACATAGAGCGACACCGAAGCAAGGGCTGGCAGCGATAACGGCAAGGTGATCTTCCAGATCACAGCCAAACGGCTCAGGCCATCCATTAAACCCGCTTCTTCAACTTCGCCCGGCAATCCCCGGAAGTATCCTTGAAGCATATAAAGCGCAACGGGAATGGTCGTAACCGGGTATATCAAAAGAATTCCGAACAGTGAGTTTCTCAGTCCCGCCATGGAAAATCCAATGTAGATCGGCAGCGCCAGAACAATCATCGGCACCATGTAAATCAGCAATATTGAACGCGAAAGCATGGCCCGCCCCTCGAAGCGAAGCCGCGCGATGGCATAGGCACCAGGAATGCTGAACAGCAGGGTTATGAACACAGTCATGACCGAGACGAAGAAACTGACACCCAGGTATCGACCGAAATTAAACTGCCCAAACAACTCACTATAACTCCGAAAGAGGCCCCACCCTTTGTGAAAATCAATACTGAAATCAAGGGCATTTGCTAGCAGCGCCTGTTGTGACTTTAAACTGGTCATGACCATCACATAAAACGGAATGGCGACAATGACGATGAAAAATACATAACCAAAGGCCGTCAAAAAACGAATGATGGCATGTTCGAAGGAATGACGATCCAGGCCACCCCATTCGATGCCGTCGAGCATTAGGGACAGGGGCCAGATGGTAACGACCGCCCAGATCACAACGGCCAAAATTTGCGAAAGTATTGACTGATCCAAGGGGATGCCAAAGGGTTCGCCAGCACGCAAGCCGGCCTGGGCGATAATCAGCAGGGCGCCCAAGCAGCCGACAATGAGCTTTGGATTTAGTCGTCCAAACATCCGGATCATGATCAGTCCAGCTGCGGCCCCGGATAATCCGGCCGTTAACATACCCGGCGTTACCGCCAATCCGGTTGCGAAGGCCAGGCTGACCGCAACGGTCGTCGCCATGGTAACGCTCCATAGCAGACCGAGCACAGGGGCGATGATAAATCCATATCGAAGGGCGCTCATAGTCCTTCCTCCCGGCTCATAAATTTGAAAAAGAAGACGGAAAACAAAAGCAGACAACAGAAAATGACAACAGCGACGGCGGAGCCGGCACCAATATTGGATAGGGCGAAAGCCTGCTCGTAGACATTGACCGTAAGCGTGCGGGTACCGGCGTTGCCGCCTGTCAGCAGAAAGATGTCGTCAAATTTGTTGAAGGTCCAGATGAAGCGCAACAGAAACAACACGGACAAGATGCCCATGAGTTGCGGGACCGACAGGTACCAGAATTTCTGGAACGGCGAGGCACCGTCCATTTCGGCGGCTTCATACATGTCACTGTCGATGGATTGCATGCGCGCCAGAATGAACAGGAACGACAGGGGAAAATACCGCCAGATTTCGAACACCGTGACCATTACCAAAGCCAACGGCCGTTCGCCAAAAAAATTGATCGGTTGATCAATGGCACCCATCTGCAGGAGCAGCGCATTGGCAGAACCGGAGAAGGGATCAAACAAGGTGACCCAGGTAAAGGCCACGGCGATAACCGGGGCCACGTAGGGGAACAGAAATAGGCCGCGAAGAACACCCTGCCCGGTAAAATCTTTATTAAGGATAAGTGCTGCCAACATGCCGACAGCAAGGGCACCAATGGTTCCAAAAACCGTGTAAAACAGGGTCACGCCGAGAACGTCAAAAAACTCGTCGCCGTCGAACACCCGGGTAAAGTTCTTGATCGTAAATTCTGTGTTAAAGAGATCTGAAGAGGCGTCGCCGGAAATTTCTGCTTCCGTATCACGGACCGTCGCGCCACTGCTGATAAAGCCCTGATCGACGACAACGGTCATTTGCAGGCGTTCCCGGTGACCGGGTTTCCAGTCGCCGAAATCACAGGTCAGCCGTTTGTCGGTTACGGCGCAGCGCGGATCAATTTCGGCAATTGTCAAACCGTCGGGAAGTTGATCAGACATCTGTACATTGGCAACCGGTTTTTTTTGCGAAGCGTTTTTGAGCCGGTATTCAAGAACCGCCGTGTCACCTGCCGCCTTGGGATTGCCTTTGAGGCGTTCGTAGACGTCGGGTGCCGGTGCCCGCAAGTCGGCCAGTTCAATGGGTTTTACACTAATCCAGAATATGGCAAGCAGCGGTAATACAATTACCAGCGCCACACTGATAAGCGTTGGCGAAAGAAGCCCCCAAGCAAGGCGGGTTTCGCGTTTTTGCAGAGGGCCTGTACCGACCGGTGGGCTTGATGCGGTCATATCTACCTCGGGTTCAAAGGGGATAGGTCAGGACAGGGGCTCCATGCCCCTGCCCTTTACTGACTTAGGATCAGGACCCTAGTTGATTTTGCCGAGTTCGGCATTTAGGCCAGCAACAGTTGCTGGACCATCACGCTCGCCGTCCACATACTCGCGGACAAATCGGTTAATGATCTGACTGTTGATGATCTTCGAAGCCAAAGCCAACTGACCTTCGGCTACGCCCCAGCGTTTTGCCACGTTCAGGCCACCGACAATACGGTCGATCACGTCCTGGGGATAAAGATCACCCAGGGGTTTTTTGCGGTCGACGCCGACCGGTAATTTGGCCCAGGCATCAACAAATTTGGTGGCGTTATCCGCAGTGCCGCGACGGACCGGGAATTTGCCCTCCGGTGCGATTGCCAATGTGCTCGTGTAACCCTCGTTCATGGAGTATTTAACAAACGCCATCGCCGGATCGGTTTTTGCGTCGGAGCTGATACCGAAGTAACGCACATCACCCCATGCCGCGCCAGCTGGATTGGACGGTCCGGCGAAGTTGGTCACGATCCCGGTTTTCGAAGCCAGTTCCGAACTGGTGGGGTCGGCATTGATGGTTGGCGGTGCGGAATCCCTGAGGCCCGCCAGTTCATCGAGAATGAACGGCGACCAAATAATCATCGCCGCTTTGCCGGCGAAATAAAGTTCTCGTGACTGCTTCCAGTACAGTTCGCCCGGAGGGGAGGCTTTGCTAATGGCTTTGTAGAAATCGAGAACTTCGATGGTTTTTTTCTCGTCCAGTTGCTTGAAACCAGCCGAGTCGACTGGGCTGACGCCGTTTGCCAGGAACACATGCTCGAGGACCTGGCTCATGAAGTTTTCGTCAACTTTGGTTGCGGCAACAAAACCGTAAAGGTTTGGCGGGTTATGCAGGGCTTTCAGGGCCGCTGTTACGGCCGCATAGGTTGTCGGCGCCTCCAGGCCTTTGGCTTCAAACAGATCCTTGCGGTAGACGACCATTTGGGTCCAGCCGTCAACCGGAACAGAGGCATACCCATTTGCTACCGCAGCCATGGTGAGGCCGCCTTCGGCGAAGGTTTTGACACCCAGTTCCCGGATGACTTCCGTTGCAGCGTCCGTATCAAGAATACCGGCTTCAACCCAGGGCAGGGCATATTGCAGCGGATGATAAATCACGTCCGGCAGGTCGCCGGCAGCAAAAGCCGCCGTAGCCCGGGTGCCAAGGTCTTTTTCCGATACGGGAATAACCTCAACATCCGTACCCGACGCGGCTTTGAACTGTTTTGCCATGTCCTGTTGTTTGGCAAGGCGGTCCGGTTGTTCTTCAGTCGTCCAGAACCGAATGGATTCTGCATTAACCACACTCACGGAAAGAAGCATAACAGCAACTGCGCCGAATAGGCTTTTAATTCCATGTGTCATCCGTTGTTTTAACATGTGATACTCTCCCTTTTTTTGGTTGCAGCGCGGATTTTCCGCGCCAGGTCTTCACTGTCACACACAGGAACACCGTCCGACCCACGCGCCATGAGCGTGGCATAGGCTGATTCCCGTAATGTCTCTGGTTCCGTTCCGCGAATGCAGGCAATAAGAAGCGCTGCCAGCCGTTCGCCGGCAATCCGGCTGTCGACGGAAAAGGTGGTCAGGGGCGGACTGGCGTATCCCCCTTCGGGGATACCATCATAGGCGATGACGGAAAGGTCCCGGCCAATGTCCAGCCCGGTTTCTGTTGCCGCCTGGTATACGCCAAGCGCCGCCATATCCAACGCACAGATGATTGCCGTTGGTGGCAGGTCCAAACGGAGCAGGGACAGTGCTTCTCTATAGCCCTGGTCGACGGTAACCGCATCTTTGCGAATTAGGGATTTATCCAGCTTATAGCCGCGCCGTTTTAAACCGGTCCGGTAGCCTTTTTCGCGCAACAAGGAGTAATTGAAAATTTTTCCGCCATTGATAAAGCCAATCCGTTGATGGCCAAAATCGGCGAGACGGATTACGGCTTCTTCAATGGCGTCTTCTCCTAAAAAGTCGAACCAGGCGCTGTTACCCAAATCTTGGGTACGACCGTATAAAACAAAAGGCACGGCAAGTTGGTTAAGCAAAGCCACCCGCGGATCCTTGATTTTTGTCCGCGGCAGGATGAAACCGTCCGCCTTGCGTTCTTCGGCCAGGCGTTGAAGAGACTCGAGGCCTTCTTCGTCTGAGGTTGCCGTTGCCACAGTCAGCGTCCAGTTTTCAGCACTGGCCTGGCGCGAAACCCCGTCGAGAAAATCCGTCAGAAACGGTCGTTGGCCATCGCGTTCATTGACCTGGAGGACAAGACCCAGGGATTTGACCCGTCCGGTTTTTATCGCCTGGGCATGAGACAGCGGGCGATAACCCATCATTTGCGCCTGTTTGGCCACACGCAGTTTGGTGCCGTCTGAAATATCGGAATAGCCATTGAGGGCCCGTGAAACCGTTCCCTTGGCAATGCCCAGGGCTTCGGCCAGGTCATTTATGGTGACCCGGGAATTCCCGTTTCGGGGCAGGCGTGCAATGCTGGATTGAACTCTCAATTCGACCTCCCAAATCGACCTGATCATTTAAGCCTGATTTACGAAACCGGTTTCGGCAACAAAAAAAATGCACAGCGGCAATTTGGCTTTTGTCCGAAGAATTATTTTAAGGTGGATTCTGCCGACGGGAAATTCGCAATATATTAGTCGAAGTGCCTAAAATCTTTCACTTTTTTTGCCACGTGTGCTGCCCGGCCGGTCACCTCTTTTTATCATCGCAACGGAGCGATTTAGCGCGGCGCCAGGCCCAGATTTTTAGCTAAATCGATGTCTGTTGCGGATTTATTTTTACGGATGTTGGCGATCGTCGTTAGGTTAAATTATTGAAAATACCCAAATACACGGACTCGCCTTACCCGGTCTCACCGGAAAAACCCAACCGGCGAGATATGGCATCCGCCGCTTGTCTTACCCGCGGGCCATACTTTGATTCCAACTTATCGTAATCGAAGGCCGATGTCGGCCCGGAAATATCAATTGCCGCGACAATTCGGCCGCTGCGATCCAGAACAGGCGCCGATATCGAATAGCCGCCGGCAGCCGCAATGCCATCACTAATAACCATGCCCTTTGCCGCCGCCTGGCTGACAGCTTGAATAACCGCCTCGACAGTGGTTGGTGTTTTATCTGTCAAAGGGTGCAAGGGCACGTCTTTGTACAGGTTGGCTAATTCACGGCTCGACATGTCCGACAGCAAAAGCCAACCCAATGGGGAGGCGTAGGCGGGAACCCGCCGCCCCACATTGATGCTGCTGAGAAAGCCCGATGTGGACTGCACGCATTCCAAAAACAACACGTCCGGTATCTCAAGGATGGCGAGGTGGCTGGAAATCCCCGTGTCGTCGCGCAACGCGACAAGATCCGGACGGGCCGTATGAATAAGGTCTTGTGAGGCAAGGAACGAAAATCCGAGGTTCAGGACCCGCGCCCCCAGCTGATAGGTACGGCCGCCATCGACGCTTGAGGTAAATCTCATGTGTTGAAGCGTATAGACCAGGCGAAAGGCCGACGACCGACTGACATCCAAAGCCCGCGCGATTTCGCTCACCGTCATGGGTTTCTCTTCTTTCGCCAGAATCTCTAACACCCGCAAACCACGGAACAGGCCCGGAACAAAATAGGTTTCGTGATTTTTGTGTTTCGCGTTGGCGTCCATGGGGCTCCTAAAACTATTCAATTCCTTTACCTTTCGGGTTGGCATAACCGGTCATAAAGCAGGGCGGCCCCATCATCAATCAACCGGGCTCAACAGCCGGCTCAGGCGTTGCCAAGAGTTTCTTGTCGCGCTGCATCAGCACGAATGCCAAGCCAAAAGCTGCCAAACTGCCGATGCCCCAATACACTCCACTGATGGCAGGACCGACAGTCGTCGCGAACAACAGACATATACAGCCGAACAGGACGACCCGGGTCACAAGCGAGATGGGATAGCGCCAATATCCGTTCATTGCAACGGGCAGCAGCGCAAACATCAATAGGGCGACGACAAAATCGAAGCCCACTTCGACCCAGGACGGATCAAGCAGGCTGGAAAAGGCGAACATAAACGGGATGATGTAGAGCGCTTTGGCGATTTTTACACATTCCCAGCCGGTCCGCATGGGCGGGGCGTCGGCAATGCGGGCACCGACAAAAGCGGTCATACAAATCGGCGGTGTGATCGTCGAATCCTGGGCGAACCAGAAAATCACCAGATGCGCCGCCAGGATGGTCAGCCCCATTTCCTGCAGGGCACCGGCACCCAGCGCGGCAATGATGACATAGGACGCGGTGACCGGAAGCCCCATACCGATGACGTAGGACATGAGGCATATGAGGATCAGGGCAACCACAGATGATCCTCCCGAAAATTCCAGCAGGATCGACGTCACCTTGGTCAGCAGACCCGTGTGAACGGTCACCGCATAAATGATGGCGGCGCTGGCGAGCAGGGCGGAGATGGTGATGGCGACGCGGGTGCCAGCCTCGAGCGCCGTCAGAATCTGGCACCAGTCCATGCGGGTGTTTTTACGCAGGAAACTAATGGCTACGGTCATGACGACGCAGGCTGCACTGGCGAAAAAGGGCGTGTACTGCATGATCAGGAGCGTGATCAGGACGATCACCGGAATGAAAATATGCCCGCCGTCGCGGATCACGGCCAACAGCTTCGGCAACTGGTCCCTGGGAATCCCCTTCATTCCGCGCTCGGCGGCTTTGATATCGGCATAAAAATAGATGGCGGCGAAGTAGAGGATCGCCGGGGCCAGGGAATAGGTGAGAATTTCTATCAACGGAATATTGGTCAAGCTGGCCATGATAAAAATGCCTGTGCCCATCAAGGGCGGCATCAGTCCGCCGCCAACCGACGACACGACTTCGATGGCCGCCGCTTCATAGTTCCTGAAACCCAACTTTTTCATCATCGGAATTGTCATCGTGCCGGTTGTCGACACGTTCGAAATCGAACTGCCTGACAGCATTCCCATCATGGCACTTGAGACAACCGCGACCTTGGCCGGCCCGCCGCGGCGATGGCCGGAAATGGCTGCCGCAAGATCGGTAAACACTTTGTCACCGCCGGACATGCGCAGGAAAACGCCGAACAACAGGAAGCTGAATATATAGGTCGCCATCAGGCCGGTAATGAAGTTGAAGATGCCTTCGGCATCCATATACATGGTTTCGATAAAGTCCGGAATGGACATACCACCGTGCTCGAGGATGCCGGGCCAACTGGGTCCGGTCAGTGCGTAGGAAATAAAAATCAGATTGAGAACGACAATGGTAGAGCCAACGGTGCGGCGCGTCGCTTCGAAAATCGTCACCATGGCTAGGCAACCGAAAATAAAGTCCGATGTGGGAATCGGGTCGTAACCGACGTACCGGTCCAGCCATTCATCGGCACGACTGAACGCCCAGGCAAAGGATGCGGCGGCGGCGATCGCCAGCATCCAGTCGACAGGTCCCGGCATGGATCTGGCGTTTCGTTGGAAAGCCGGATAAAGCAGCATGGTCAACGGCACGGTGAACAACAGGTGCAGGCCGCGGGTCTTAACCTCGCCGATGGTGATTGTGAAGGCAAAATATAAGGTGATGAGGGTCAACGCCATGCAGGCCAGGGTAACCGGCAGCCGAAGCCAGCCTTCGATTTTACGCTGCTCGCCGGGAAATACCCGATCCTGGAGCGGCTGGAGGGACTCGTAAAAGGCCTGGATCATCGCTTGTCCTGCTCCATTGCAATCGGCTTAAAAAAAGGGCGGCCGGTTCGACGCGGCCGCCCTTATTAGAGCGTATCTGCTTGGCGGATTACATCCAGCCGCGTTCTTTGTAGTATTTCACCGCGCCGGGATGGGTTGGGGCCGGATGGCCCTTCGGCATATCCGTTGGCGTCCATGTCTTGAAACCGGCGTAGGCGGCGATCAGACGGTCCTGATTTTCTGCCATTTCCTTGACCATCAAATAAACGATTTCGTCGTCCATCTCGGCCGTCGTGAAAATCATCGTCGCCAGATTCAGGGAATTCACCGGCTGGTCCTGGCCGTCGTAGGTTCCGGCCGGGATGGTGAACGGCACGTAACCCCATTTTGATACGATTTTTTCACGGATCGGATCAGGAATTGAGAACACTTTGCCTTTCCGCGCGGTAATCGCCTGGCGCAGGTCGTTGGAGTTCATGCCGACCGTGTTGGTGTAGATATCAAGTTGACGGTTTTGGAATGCATCGACAAGGCCCTGCTGGGCACCCTGTACGATATTGCTGCCCTGCGCCGCCATTTGCTCATAGTTAAAACCGTACTCCATCAGGATTTTTTCGAGGGCGAAATGGTTTGAAGAGCCTTTCTGCCCGACGCCTATGCTGATTTTCTGGCCGCCCTTCAATTGAGAGAATACATCCATATTGACTTCTTCAGCGAGGACGATGTGGACCGTGTTGGCAACGACGTTGGCGACGGAGCGCAGATTGCTGAAACCTTTCTGCTTGTAGACCTCATTCTCACCCTGATAGGCAAGCTTCAGGAAGGGGCCGTAGGACAGACCGAATTCAGCCTTGTTGGAGCCGACGGACAAAGGGTTGCCAATGGCACCTTTCCCCGGAATCGTGCTGATCGGCTGGCCGTCGTAATGTTTGTTGACCATTTCCGAAATGGCCGCCGCCGTGGGATACCATGTCCCCGTCGGACCGCCCGAAATAAACGATGCGGACTTGTGTTTCATAGAAGCCGCTTCGGCAATTGCGCCGCCCGCTGCCGCGACGATAACGGCGGCGCCCGCGGCAAGAATAAGTTTCGTTGTCAGTCTTCGCTTGAGGTTCATGAATTCTCTCCCTGTTAGCCCATCGACTGCTGAAAACCAACCGATGGAGAATGGTTAAGCTGTCCCCGGCACGACTGAGCCTAGGGCACTGGACCCATATATATTTGCAAGATTAATTTTATATGTCAAACAATGTTTTATATAAGATCAAAACCGACCGCAGTCGACCTTGATCCGGTCACCGGTGATCGACGACGAGGCATCGGCCGCCAAAAACAGTGCGGCGGTGCCAACTTCGCGAGGATCGACCCAACGCTGCAGGGCGGCCGCATTGGTGTAGTTTTCGGCAATGATCTCGTCCACCGTCCGGCCTTCCGTTTCGGCGCGGCGCGCCAGTACCCGGTCCATCAGTTCACCGGACACGGCACCGGGGCACAGGGCATTAACCCGCACACCGGCCGGGCCGACTTCGCGGGCAATGGCTTCGGTCATCCCGATCAGGGCGAACTTCGTCGCCGAATAGGCCGAGCGGTTCGGATACCCCTGCAGACCCATGCGTGACGACATGTTGATGATCGAGCCGCTGCCCTGTGCCGTCATCACCCGTGCCGCGACTTTCAGGCAATGCAGGGCGCCGAACAGATTAACCTCGACACAGGCCCGGAATGCGTCGAGATCGACATCCGCGACACCGGCGACGGGGCCGCTCATGCCGGCATTATTGACCAAAACATCGACTTTTCCCGTTTCAGTAGCGGCGACGGAAAAAAGCTTCTCGACGTCTTCAAAGCGGGTGACGTCGCAAACAACGGCGCGTCCGTTGTTGCGTTTGGCGACGGCGTCAATCGTTTGCCGACTGCGTCCTGCAACCACGACGTAGGCACCGGCTTCGGCAAAAACATCGGCGACGGCAGCGCCGATGCCGGTGCCGCCGCCAGTTATGATCGCCGTTTTACCGGCGAGATCGCATGCCCGTTCAGTCATAATATTCTCCTGGTTGCTGTTTCAATGTCGAAGGGTCGTGACGGATCGAACAACGGCATCTCCGGGTCACGGCCCAGAATAAGATCACCCATCAGCTCGGAGATATAGGGTCCGATCGTATAACCACCACGGACACAACCCAAGACGAAGGCGTTTTTGGTTCCCGGCAGGGCACCCGCCAGGGGATTAAAATCCGGCACATGAGCTTCAAACCCGGTCCATGACCGCAGCACACGCAGCCTAGCAATCTCCGGCACGGCATACTGGGCCAGGCAGAGATTGGGGATCAGTGTGTCCCGATCAACCAGGCCGCGCCCGTTCATCGGGGAGCCGCGGCCCTGCCAGCCGCCGCCGATGAGAACCGTACCGTTGGTTTTTTGCTTCATGGTCAGCAGGCCTGTCGCATGGCCGACCACCGTGTTCATGATCCGCGGGCCGCGTTCAGTAACACTCACCGTATTGACCCGGGCACGGACCGGCAGGTCGACACCAAGCAGGGCGGCGACGCCTTTGAGCCAACCGCCGCAGGCCAGCAGGAGCCGTCGGGCATGGATCGTCTCGCCGTATCCGTGCAACACAAACCCCCGGTCCGTCTGATCGATTTTCGTGACCGGGCAATGCTCGCGGATCGCGATGCGCGCATCACGCAGTTGGTGGCGATAGTACTGGCCGGTCAGACTGGAATTGGCGTGGCCATCCTGCGGACACCAACTGGCCGCCACCACCCGGTCGCTAAGTCCCGGTTCCCTGGCCCGGGCATCGCGCCCGGAAATAAGGGTGATCGGTGCACCGGCCTCGGCCTTCATTGTCATGCGCTCCTGCAGCAGGTCGGCTTCACGTTGGTTGAACGCCAAACTGATGCCGCCGGTTTGATGGAATCCGATGGCCGCTCCCATTGCCTGCCACTTCGCCCAGCCGCGGAGCGCGTAGGGCATCAATTTAACCCGCTTGATCTGCAAACTCAGGGTCCCCGCATTGACCCCGGACGCGCCCTGCCCGAGGTCTGATTTTTCGATAACAATGGCATTCATGCCACCCTCGGCGAGCCGCAGGGCCGTCGCGCATCCAAGAATGCCGCCGCCAACGACGGCGATATCGAAGGCTTGGCTCATAACGGTGCCGGCGGCGGGATCGGCAGGTCGTCGTAGTCAAACTCTCCCGACAAGCAGCCGATGGGCACCGGGCGCAATGGTGGGCGGGCTGTCGGTATACCGAATTCGCCCGGGGTTTTGCCAGTGATCCGACAGGCCAACTCAGTGACCGTCTCGGTGCAATATCGGCCGCCACATGGCCCCATGCCGCAGCGCGTTCCGGATTTGATGGCGTTGGGCCAGTTGGCACCGGCCCTGATTTCCGCTTCGATGTCGTGGCGCGACAAACCTTCGCAACGACAAACCAGGGTGTCCGGCGCAATTGCCTCGATAAGGCCCGGACGCGGGATCGTCAGGGCGGTCATTGCCCGACCGAAACGCTGTGCCTTGCCGATCCGCAAGATCAACGGCGCACTCCTGCGCCGCCATTCGCGCGTCGTCAACAGCCCCAGATCCTCGGCAATCGCCAGGGCGCTGATCCGGCCCTGCAATTGCGCCGCTGCGGCACCCTGGACACCGGCTCCGTCGCCTGCGACAAAAAGCCCCGGCACCGTGGTCCGCCCAACATCATCGGTGACCGGCTTCCAGCCGCCCTGGCCGCCGTCATATTGGTGATCTGCACCCAGCAGCCGGCTGGCTTCCGTTGCCGGCGCCAGACCGTGCCCCAGGCAAACCGCGTCGGCGTCGTAGGTCTGGGTCGCAGCGCCCAGCGGACACCAGTTGGCATCGACGGCACCGATGGTGACGCGCGAAACTGCCCTATCGCCTTCGATGGATCGGATTCCACATTCATGAAAATAGGCGACACCGGCGGCCCACAACCGCAACCGCCACCACGCACCGCGGACCAGCAAACCAGGACTCCCTATCAAATCTGGAAGGCATCGAAGCCAAACCGACAGCGGGTTCAGATCAACCACGGCCGCTACCTTGCCGCCGTTGCGGATGATCTCATGGGCGACGAAGCTCAACAGCGGCCCGACACCGGCAACGATGACCCGATTGCCGGGCAGCACCAACTGCTCCTTCATCAGAGCCGTTGCCGCGCCCAATCCGATGACGCCCGGCAGCGTCCAGCCGGGCACTGCGAACACCCGCTCCTGCGCACCGCCGGCGAGCAACACGGCACGGGTTTCGATGGTCAGTGCCCCCGTCGGGCTGATCGCCGAGATGCGAAAACCGTCCGTATGGCGCTCGATGTCCCATACCCGGGCCGAAAAATGCCGATCCGCCGTCACCGCCGCCAGCGCCGCGCGCAGCCGGTCGCCCGTCTTGCCCTCCGGAGTTGCAGGTGCCGCCTTGATTGCCGGCCCCTTGGCACGCCAAACCTGTCCGCCTGCCGCTCGCTGTTCGTCGATCAGCACCGTGTCGAGACCGGCCTTCGCGGCTTCGATGGTGGCCGACGCACCCGCCGGACCGGCGCCGATGACAGCGAGATCATAGGTCATGGCTTGATCGGGTCCATGGGTCGAAGGCGGTTCACCTGCATGCCGGCAGACACGTTGACGCGGCAGGCCTCAATCTGCATCCCGTCAATCTCGACCAGACATTCCTGGCAAAGACCGATCAAACAAAATACGCTGCGCGGCTGCCCGTCCATCGGGCCATGGCGGATTGTGCCGATCCCGGCGGCCATAAGCGCCGCCGCCAGACTCTCGCCAGCCGGTGCATCGAGTTCAATACCATCGATCACAAAACGCACGGTTGCCGCCCGCGACACGCCTTTTTGGATTCGGGGGCGGTGCTGCATCCCAGTTACAGCTTCAAGGACTTGATCATTTCGCGCAGCTTCTCGACGCCGGCTGGATTGAGCGGCAATACCGGGTCACGGGGCACACCGGCGGGCTGGCCCATCAGGGTCAATGCGGCCTTGAAGGCCGATGGCCAGGTGCCATGGCCCATGAGCGTTTCATAGATGACGGTCAGTTTGTAGTGAACATCGGCAAAGGCCCGGTCCGGCTTTGCAGCGGCCAATTCGACAAGGCGACCGGCCAGCGTCCCCAACAGTTCCGGTCCGGTGGCGATGAACCCTTTGGCACCCAGCGCTAATCCCGGCAGTATATAATGACAGGGCCCGACCATGATCGACATGCGATCACGAAACCGTTCCAGCAAATGCGTATGGTGGAAGAAGTCGCGGTGGCTCTCTTTGATACCAATGACCGGCGCGACGTCCATGATTGCATCAATGTCTTCCATCGTGAGAGAATAACCGACCCGCCGGGGCGAGTTGTAGAGAACAATCGGCAGATCAACCGTTGCCGCGACGGCGGCGAATCGTCGCACCACCTCGTCGCGCGATCCCTTGAGGACATAAGTCGGCGGCATCATCAGCAACGCCGCAGCGCCATTGTCGCGGGCCGCACGGGCATACGCGAGGCTGGCTTTCAGGGTCGGTGCCGAGCAGCCGGTCATCACAGCGGCGCGGCCATCCAACGTCGACAGGGCAAGTGCCGTCAGCCGGCCCCGCTCGTCAGCTGACAGGGCCCAACTTTCCCCATTGTCTCCACCGATGCAGACGCCTGTCGCCCCCAGGGACAAAAGCCAATCGACCATTTTGCAGAAATCATCCGCGACGATGTCGCCGGCTTCGTTGAAGGGTGTCACAACGGCCGGCACGAAGCCATGAAGGTCGTGTTTGCTCATTTCGGGCATTGGCTTCTCCATTGGGTGGGCGGGGATTTGTAAACGGAACCACTTTGAGCTTCGACAATGTAGAGGTTGTTATGACGGTCAAAAGCAACGCTTGTTGTCGTTGTCCCGAGCGGTGTCCGTATTTCAGCAATCATGTCGCCGCGCGGATCAAAAACCAATGCGCGGCCTGCTTGCGCATGGGCGACAGCCAGAAACCCGTTATGTGACATGGCCAGTCCGTCTGGCCCGAGGCCGCCGGAAAGTTGCACATAAAGTCCGACCATGGGCGGGGTTTCCGCTCCGTTGGTTTTCAGCCGCCACACCGCATTGGCCCGGGTCACCGCAACGTAGACAAGATCTTCGCCGGGGCTCAAGACGACGCCGTTGGGGTAGGGAATCATCTCAAGCAGACAGCTCAGTTTTCCGTCGGCTTGGCGGCAATACAATGCGCCGCGTGGGTCGGACAGGCTGGTGCGGCCGCTGTCGGTGAACCAGATATCACCCTTAGACGAAACCGTCAGATCCGAAAGACCGAGGAACGGACGGCCATTGAAGTCCGTGGCAAGCGGTTCCAGACGATTGGATTTTGGATCGAAGGCCTGTAATCCTTTCGAATAGTCGACAACGGCAAACCGGCCGTCCGCCAAGGGGCGCAGAGAATGCGGTTCACCATCGTCGGCGTGAACCAAGGTCCAAGTGCCGGCGGGGTTGACTTTGAAAATCCGGCCATAGGGAACATCGGCCAGCCACATGCAATCGTTGTCATCGAAGACGATGCCTTCCAGAAACGAATGCATCGTTTCGCCCGGGCGGGTCATCCGGGCCCAGGCGCTGGGCGAGCCGATGTGATGAAGCGCCGTTGGCAGCCGCGTATGGAGGTCCGCATCGAAGGGCGTCACGGTGCCGGTCATGCGATGATCTTGCTTTGCCGAAAGGCGGTGATCTCATCGGTCGAGAAACCCAGTTCGCTAAGAACCGCGTCCGTGTGTTCGGAAAATGCCGGCGGTGGCGAGGTAATCGCGGGACCGTCGTCCGTGAAACCAAAACTCGCCATGGGTACCGTTGCCGTGCCGCCGGTATCCGACGAAACCGTGTGGAGAAGCGGTCGCGCCGCCAATTGGGGATCGGCCGTCGCATCAGCAAGCGAACGGACCTTTTCTGCTGGCAGACCAGCCTTATGAAAAAGACGCACCCACTCATCGGCCGAACGGGTCTTCATTTTTTTTAACAACACCTTGCGCATTTCCGCCGCCGCCGCCCACAGGCTCGGCCAGTCCTTCAACCCGGCGAACGCCGGTTCATCCAATACCGACCAAAGTCGTGCATTCTGGCGGAAATTAAAAGCGCCCAGCATTATCCGCCCGTCCGCCGTTTCATAACAATCTATACCTGCCTCCTGCGGCCGTGATTGCACTTTCTCAGGAGCAAACTCAACGCTCATTTCCGGTCCGACAAGCATCAATGCAGAATCAAACATCGCGCAGTCTATATGCGTACCCACGCCTTCGCGCTGTCGGCGATACAGGGCTGCCGAAATGGCGAACGCGGCATTCATTCCCGAGGCATAATCCACGTAGGATGCCGCCGTTTTGACGCCGCCAGTGCGATCCATGATTCCTGACGTCGCTTGTATGACGTTGTCGTAAGCATTGACCTTGGCGCGCGGTCCGGTTTGTCCGAACCCGGTCAGAGAGCAATAAATGATGTCGTTCTTGATCGCCTGCACGTCGCCGTAACCAAAACCCAGGGCGGCCAAGGCGCCGGTGCGATAATTCTCTATCAAAACATCGGCGTTACCGATCAGACGACGCAGGATGGATTGTCCGCCGGGGGTTTTGATGTCGACGGCAATGGCCCGTTTGTTACTTGCCTGCGTTTGGTAGGTCAGACCCATGCCAGCGGCATTCTGCCGGTCATCGGGGCCACGGCCTCTCGATATATCGGGGCATTCGACGGGTTCGATCTTGATCACATCGGCGCCAAGCAGGGCGAGCTGATAGGCGCAAAACGGTCCGGCGAGCACATGGGTCAAATCGACGATGTGGACCCCTTCAAAGGGACGGGCCATCAGTTCACCTCCGGGACCAAAGTAATGGCAAAAATAGAACGGGACCAGTTGTTCTGTCGCTTGCACTTTGTATCAATATATGTTTTGTATATCAATCATTATTTTATATACAAATTATTTTCTGCGTGGAAGGAGTTGGTGATGAGCGCTGTTCTGCATCGGAATTTTGCCAAAACCCTGCCGACCGTGGCAACCGGCGACGGCCCTTATCTTGTGGATACCACCGGTAAACGCTATATCGACGCATCCGGCGGTGCGGCTGTATCCTGTCTGGGCCATTCCCACCCGAAAGTCATCGCCCGCATCCGCGACCAATTAGGCCAGGTTGCCTTTGCCCATACTTCGTTTTTTACCAACGCGCCGACCGAGCAGCTGGCTAGGCTTCTGGTTGACCAGGCACCAACGGGATTTGGCGACGGCAAGGCCGCCTTTGTCGGCTCCGGATCAGAAGCCATGGAGGTGGCGCTGAAACTGACACGCCAATATTTCATCGAAAAAGGCGAACCGCAACGTTGCAAATTCATTGCCCGGAATATGGCCTATCACGGCAACACGCTCGGCGCACTGGCCGTCGGTGGTCATATGCAACGCCGCGAGCCATACGCGCCGATGCTCATGGAGGTCGGCCGGGTTTCACCTTGTTATGCCTATCGCCAGCAAAAATCCGATGAAACGGAAGGCCAATATGCCGAACGGCTAATCGACGAACTGGAGGCAGAAATCCATCACCTCGGGACGGCCATGGCCTTTGTCGTCGAGCCTGTCGCCGGCGCAAGCCTGGGATGCGCCCCACCCGTGGCCGGGTATTTCAAAGGCATTCGGGCGCTCTGCGACCGTCACGGCATACTGCTGATCGCTGATGAAGTGATGTGCGGTATGGGGCGCACTGGCTCGCTGTTCGCCATGGAGCAGGAAGGTGTTACCCCTGATATCATAACCGTCGCCAAGGGGCTGGGTGCCGGTTACCAGCCGATTTCGGCGGTCCTCGCGTCGCAAAAAGTAACAGATGTCCTGGCGGCGGGCAGTGGCACGCTGGCCAATGGTCATACCTATATGAGCCACGCCGTCGCCTGTGCCGGTGCACTGGCCGTGCTTGAAGTCATTACCGAAGAAAACCTGTTGGACAACGTCGTGCGACAAGGTGGCCGTTTGCGCCGGCAGCTCGACCAACGGTTCGGTGCGCACCCCCATGTCGGCGATATTCGCGGCCGCGGACTTTTCCTGGCGATTGAGCTGGTCGCCGACCGTCAAACCAAAACGCCGTTCGACCCGGTCAACGGACTGGCCGCCATGATAAAAGACGTCGCCCGCGAAAACGGATTGATTTGTTATCCATCCGCCGGTTGTGTTGACGGCGTCGCCGGCGATCACGTCCTGTTGGCACCGCCGTTTATCATCGACCAGGATCATATCGACGAAATTTGTGACAAACTACAGGCGACATTGGAGCAATGTCTCGCTGCTGTGCCGTCACCGACAATCTGACGTCGCAAGACCCGAACCCTGGCTTACCGTTCCCCCCACCGGAAATTAAATGATGGATTTTTAGCGGGTGCACGCAACGTCGTATCAAGGCCTAAGAGAACGAAGGCTTATTAGGGTCAGGACCCCTTAATTTGATCCCTTCTGCGGAGGTGATTTATCTTATCGGTTAGGCGGAAAGACGCAGGAAACCCCACGGTTTTCAAGTTTTTTCAACGAAGCCAGAGAGATAAAGCGCCCCGCCCCTCGGGGTTTGTCAGGAAGCGCACACCTTCTGCGAAAACAAGGCTCGAATAGGTCCGGCATGTCCTTGCGCTTGTTTTCTTGTATTCATATGCTTACGGACAAACAGAATTGCATGAAATTAATGGGTCCTGACCCTAGGTTTTTATGATGAAAATCGTTGCATCGTCCGGCGGCTGCCCAGAAGTCATCGTATCGAACGTAGACATGAGCTCATCGGCTATGCCATTCACACTTTGTGACAAAATTGCCAACGTCGTTTCATACATTTTTGTTTCTGCGCCTCTCTGCACGTCTATCGATTTGCTGATTTCAAACAGGCCATCGGTTAAAAACAACAATGCACTGTTATCGTCCAAACGCAGATCAACTGTTTTGTAGATTTGTCCTTGTGTCATCCCAAGGAGGGGGCCGCCAATCTCAATATAGCTGAATTCATCTTTCACAAAACGAACGGGAAACGGATGGCCCGCCGAAGCGAGCCGAAAGGCACCATCATCCATGACTTTAACCAGAAGAGCAGAAACAATGGTTGAATCACAGGTTTCATCGGCACCAATGGCATTGGAAATTTTAGTCATAAAATCAGATGGATCCCAGTCTTCTCCTGAGGATAGCATCAGTCCACGCACATAGGCGGCAATCGTGTGGGCAATCATTTTTGCCCGTACGCCGTGCCCCATTACATCTGCGAAAAACACGCCTTTCTCACCAACCGGCAAACAAATATCACCCCCACCTGCACTCGCAACCCGAGACCGGACGGCACATTCATAGGGCCCTATTTTCCCCAACGAAGTCGGCTCCAGCGGTTCCGTAACATCTTTGCTCATCTGCTCCCATAATTTGTCTCGCATGGATTCCCGGCGACGTAGCAATCGCTGAACCGTTGCCTTTAATTTTCCAGGAGCAACGGATTTTTCAATATAATCATCAATACCAAGATCACTGGCTTCGTTGGCGACATCCAAATCCGATTGTGCCGTCAAAAATATAAATGGAATAAGATCATCGTCGCGTTTCGACAATTCCTCACGAAATTCAAGCCCATTCATTTCCGGCATCTGGATATCTGAAATGACCAGATCGACAGGCTCGTCGTTCAACTCTTCCAAGGCCAATATGGCATCGGGGAAGGAACGAATATGATAACTGTCATTAAAAAGTGCCCGGATCAACAGGCGGATCATAATATCATCGTCAACAACAACAATCCGGGGTCGGGTAATAACCGATTTACGTGCCGGATAGCGGACACTGATCGCATTCAAACCATCGGATGACTGTTCTGCCGTCTCGTACCAGAAATCGGGCAGCATGCTTGCGATCATTGCCAATCCCATGCCGCTTTCCTGACGCCCCCTATTTGCCGCCCAACCTTCCTGGGCTTTTGCCAAACTGATGCTAAAAGCAGAAAACGACGGTCCGTTATCTAAAACCTGGCAAACCCAGGATCCTGACATTGTTGAAAGTTCCAGGGTGATTTGGCTGGCGGCTGGCTCACAATGGCGAATTAGATTGGCAACAATTTCACTGATAAAAAGCGAAAAGGCATCGCAGATTTCGGGCGGGAGACCTCCTTTATCTGCTGCTTCCATCGCCCGTCGCAAAGTACGCGCCGCGCTGAAGTCCGGGTCGTATATGGTTTCGCTCAGGATAACGTTTTTATAAGGGTCGCTGGTCATGTCGCCTCATGAAAATTAGGTCGCACCTGAGCGTGATTAATCCTACAAAACAAAAACCTTTTCTACCAGACATTACAATCCTAGCGGCGTTGAATCGAAATCGGGCGTCGGTGCAGGTTCACTTGCTGGTGCATCGGCGATAGGATCGCTCAAAGGATCAGCTACGACCGGATCAGCTAAGGGATCAGCCAGCGGGTCTGCAGGCGCATCTGTCGCAGTCAACCAGTCCTCTGCAACCGGTTCATCTGCCGCAACAGCCGGGTCCGCAGCAGTTAACGGGTCATAAATATCAACATTGACCGTCGCTGGTGTATTTACCAACCCGCTGTCATCGGTGATTTCAAAGGCCATCTCGCGTGAGCCTGAAATAACGTCAGGAGTCAGACTGTTATAGACAACAGCGTTCAATATCGCCTGATAGTTTTCGACAGTATCCACTCCCCGTAAGGTAACGGACGCGTCAGACATATCGAGAAGACTTGACGCGCCACCAACAAGTTCAATGTTCGTGCCCTCAAAATAGGTTTCCCCAAGGGCGTTCTCAATCAAGTTCAATCCCTCAAACCCGAAAGCATCCCCCAATTGATAGCCATCGGTAATTGAGATCGTGACTTCTGTAATGTCTGAACCGTTGGGGTCCGATAACGTTGCATCCGGTGCAATCAAGATCGGCGATAATGGAGAATCATGAACCAAGTCCGTTGACACGAGACCTATTTCAGGCGGGTCCTGTGGCCCATCGACAACCACCGCGATGTCGGCCTGCACAGACGCTGCATCACCGTCGTTTTCCAAGGCGGTTGCCGTCACATTCAAGGTAAAATGGCTGGCGCTTTCGGCCGGCACTTCGACCGTCAGTCCGGGAAGCTCTGACGCGTTAAGCGTCCATGTTCCGTCGCCATTTTCTATCCCCGCACTCAGCCCGGCCCCGCCCGGCAGTCCGGCTACAGTTATCGATAATGTCTCCGAACCATCGATGTCAGTCAGCACCCCGTCTATGGTCAAGTCATAGGTTGCAGCTGCAGTGCCGCCGACAGCAGCCGGAAAGGTCACACTGGAAATTACAAAATCGTTGACCGCGCCCGCATCGCGTATGGGGTCGCCGGTTCCGGTGTTTGTTGCGGTAAAGACAATTTGATCGAATAGGCCACCGTCATCGGCAACCGCTGCAACTGCCCCTGACCCATCGGCAGAAGAAAATTCACCTTCGCCAACTTTTAGGCCTCCGCGAAAGATATCATAATGGCCATTTTCAGCCAGCCCTGTGACACCTGTCCCCAAGACCTCACCGTCGGTAAAAGAAGAACCGAAATCAAAGGAAACCTGGTCAACGGCATAGTCGAAAGCGAAGATCAGCTCTTCAGAAACCCGGTATACAAAATCATAACCAACCTGATCATCTATACCATTTCCGACACCGTTAATACCAAGTCCTCCCGATTCCGCACTGACTGCGGAGGTGCTCGGCTCGCTCAATGAGCCGTCCAGTTTGACGGATCGGCCGGTGACCCAAAAGCCCGCACCATTATCGGCAAAATTACCGGCATCAATAGTTGTTGGCGTTGTCGTTCCGCCAATACGCGTATTCACGGGTTCGCCTAACGACAGGTGCAAGCCTGGTGCATCGGCAACACCGGTCACATCCACATTGATCGTTTCGACCCGTACAGCCGTATCACCACCGTTTATTTCGGTTGCCGTCGCACTGACGGAAAGCTGAAAATCGGTGTTCGAGTCAGTTGCCGGTGTGACCGTCAGCCCGGTCAGTTGATCAGGCGTAAGTGTCCAACTGCCGTCGCCGTTGTCTGCACCCGCGCTCAAAACCGCGCCATCGGGGACACCGACAATCGTAATGCTAATGGATTCCGAACCATCCGTATCGATTAGGCTGGCATCTATATCCAGCGCGATCGCGGTGTCCTCGAACCCCGACGCATCCGCTGAGGTAAGGGTGACGCCATCTGCAGTGGCATCAGTAACACCGGCAGAAACGGTTGTTGAGACGGTACGCGTATCGCCATCATTTTCCGTTGATGTTGCGTCGATCCGCAAAGTAAATTCAGACGCATCTTCCGGCACCGTAATTGTCAAACCGGCGATATCACCGGATTGCAAAGTCCACGAGCCGTCCGAATTCTCAGTTCCGGCAGAAAGCACCGCGCCTTCGGGCAGGTTATCGACCACGATCGAAAGGGTTTCCGAGCCATCGGTATCTGTCAGACTGGATTCAATGCTCAGGGGATACCTGACAACCTCTTCGGGCCCTGCAGTTCCTTCGAATGTCAGCGAATGAATCAGATAATCATGTTCGATGCCCGGAGACGAAAAGATGATTTTGTTAAAAGGCGTTTGCCCATTTAAATCTGCAAAGATCGTTACTGGCGGATCAATGCCGTCGCTGCCTCCGTAGTTTGTCCCTTCACCGACTTTTTTTCCATTGTTATAGATTTCATAAAAAGCGTTTTCTGTCTCATTTTTCCAGGCAAAAGACACGTCAATGGAAGTTACAACCTGATCAAATGAAATAATTAATTGTTCGGAATTACCTCTGGAAGTGCCAAAGCCGAGCTCCGAATTAGCCCCAGATGCGCTCCCACTCACACCAAATCCAGCGGGAGGGTCGGATTGCAAGCTGACATTGTCGGCAGAAGGTTTAGTTAACTTACCATTTGATTTAATTGACCGGGCAGTGACTGTGAATCCGTTATCTGTTGATGTCACATTATTCAACCCAATCTCCACCGCAGTGGGTTCTCCATCACTGCGATAGCTCTCCCCCGCGCCCAACGATGCGGTTAAGGAGGGCGTATCTGAGACCCCGGTTACAGCCACATCCAATGTGGTCGACATCGTTGATATTTCGCTGCCATTTTGCTCTGTCTCTGTTGAGATGGCACTTACGTCGAGTTGGAAATTTTCATTAGAATCGCGCGGCGGCGTGATTGCCAGATCCGCAAGTTGATCCGGCGTCAGGGTCCAACTGCCGTCTCCGTTATCGATTCCGGCATTTAAAATCGCACCATCGGGAACCCCCGAGATCGTCACTGAAAGTGTCTCTGAGCCGTCTGTGTCGACAAGCGAAGCCGTAATATCGAGGGCGATGGCCGTGTCTTCCGTACCCGTCGCGTCCGACGTTGCAACTGTCGGTGCATCGGCAACAGCTGTGACTGTCACCTGCACGGTATCACTCGTCGTCGCCGTATCCGTACCGTCCGTTGACGTCGCAACAACCGTCAGGTCGAAGTCGGCGTCAGAATTTGTTGGCGGCGTGATCGTCAGACCCGCAAGTTGATCCGGTGTCAGGGTCCAACTGCCGTCACCGTTGTCCGTGCCGGCATTTAAAATCGCACCATCGGGAACACTGGAGATCGTCACCGACAGTGTCTCTGAGCCGTCTGTGTCGACAAGCGAAGCCGTAAAATCGAGGGCGATGGCCGTGTCTTCCGTACCCGTCGCGTCCGACGTTGCAACTGTCGGGGCGTCGGCGTCGGCAATAATCGTGACCTGCATCGTATCGCTCGTCGTCGCCGTATCCGTACCGTCCACCGTCGTCACTGTCACCGCCAGGGTGAAGTCCGCATCGGAATCCGCAGGCGGGGTGATCGTCAAGCCGGTCAGTTGATCCGGTGTTAGTGTCCAGCTACCATTACCGTTGTCCGTGCCGGCACTGAGAACCGCACCGGTCGGAACATCCGACAGGTTCACGGACTGCACTTCATCAACAGACGCAACATCGATATCCAGGGCAATCGCCGTGTCTTCCGTCCCCGTCGC